>DASUDL010000016.1:0-14980 GCA_036275615.1 Solimonas sp. | reverse complement strand
CGCTGCTGCACGTTCCAGCGCCGCCGCCGGGCCGAACACGGTCACGCGCACCCGCTCGTCGCCCTGCAGCGCCTGGAGCGCCTTGAGGACGATCTCGGGTCCGATTCCGTTCGGGTCGCCGACGGACAGCGCAATGCGCTTCATCACAGGGGCAGCGCCAGCAGGGTGTCCGTGACGGAGCTGTCGCAGACGGCCACCCGCTCGGCCAGCAGCAGCTTGCCGTTGCTCCTGACGAACCGGTCCCGGTACTCGCCGGTCGCGAACAGCAGGGTCTCGCCGGTGGCCATGATGCGCGCCACCATGAACGGTGTGCGCGCCATGGCGGCGGTGTCGTCCGCCGACAGCACCAGGGGCAGCCCCAGCAGGTGGCGATAGCGGTGCCGCTCGTAGATGTTCGCTTCGCGCAAGGCGGCGACGCGGTCCTCGAGCATCGCGCGCGAATCGGCGTACATGATGCCGGCGGGCAGGCCTTCGCGCTCGTTCTCGACGTTGGTGATCCGGTAGCGGCAGTTCTCGGCGAAGAACGCGGGCCACTGCTCCAGCGCGTCGCTGTCGATCGCCTGCGCGTAGGCGGCATTGAAGGCGCTGAGCGCCAGGATGTCGATCATGCTCAGGCCCCCATGTACGTGCGGTAGGCCTTCCAGAAGCCACGGACGGAAGTTTCCGTGGCCCGGCCTTCGCTGGAGCCCGTCTCGTCGCCGCCCATCTCGACGACGGCTTCCAGGTCCTGCGCGCCAGCGATGCCGCGCTGCACGAAACCGCCGACGGCCCCGTCCTCCATGGAGATGAAGCCCGCCGGCCCCACCAGGTTCAGTTGCTTCAGGCGCACGGTGCGCTGCTCTGGCGTATCGTCGGTGTAGCCGATATAGGTCCAGTTCAGCTCGGTGCGGTCCAGGCCTTTGGGGAGCACCTGGCGCACGGCCAGGCAGTTCTGGATCTGCTGCAGCACGAAGCCCGGGAACACCGACAGGATCTGCAGCGTCACGCCGTCGTCGAACTCCTGGAAGCCGGCCAGCACGGTGGCGTCCTTCAGGCGGTACTTGTCCGTGTCCGAACGCAGGCCCTGCTCCTTGTACGAAGCGTCGGCCGCGGCCGGGTCGATCATGGAGAAGCTGACGTGGTGACCGCCGCTGTCGTCCACGATCACCCCGCCCTTCTGTGACAGCCGGTTGAGCTCGAAGGTGGTGAAGAACAGGTGCAGCAGGCTCGCGTGGTAGCTGTCCTTGACGTTCTCCACGTACAGCTTCCAGTTGTTCGGCAGCGCCTGGGTGAAGCGGCCGATCACCTGCACCGGCTTGTGCAGCACGCGCTGGATGCGGCTGCAGATCTCGTCGCCCAGGTACTCCTCGATCGAGGGTACGTCATCGCTGAAGCTGCCGAACACCAGGCCACAGTAGACCGCGATGCGCAGCTTGCGCGGGCCATGCTCCTCCTTGCAGAAGGAGCCGGGCATGCCGCCGCGGCCCTTGACGCCCTTCTCGAACGCGACCCCGGTCAGGTCCCCCTGCCGGTTGTAGCTCCACGCGTGGTAGACGCACTGGAAACTCTCGGCCTCGCCACACTTTTCCAGGGCGATCAGGGCGCCACGGTGTGCGCAACGGTTCTCGAAACCGTAGATTTCCCCATCGTCGTCCTTGACCACCACGACCGGCGTGCCGCCGACGAAGGTGGTGCGGTAACTGCCGGCCGCGGGGATCTCGGCGTCGAGGCACAGGTAGTTCCAGGTGGCGCCGCGGAAGATGTGGGCCTGCTCCTGCTGCGCGGTGGCGGCGTCGATGTAGAGGCCGAACGGCACCCGCGTGAGACCGGGGCCGCGCCAGTGGATGGTCTGCTCCCGCATGTTCACTCCACCGTCACTTTCGCGCTGCGGACGACGTTGCTCCAGCGCTCGGATTCCTCACGGATGAAGCGAGCGGTCTGCTCCGGGCTCGCGCCGCCCGGGAAGGCGCCCTGCTCCAGGAATTTCTGCCGCACGTCCGGGCCGGCCAGCGCTTCCGAGAACACCTTGTGCGCGTGCTCGACCGCCTCCTTGGGCGTGCCGGGGGGCGCCACCATCGAGAAGAAGGTCACCGCCTTCATCGCCGGCAGCTTTGCCTCGGCGAAGGTGGGCACCTGCGGCAGCGCCGGCGATCGCTTGTCGTCGGCCACCGCGAGCACGCGCAGCTTGTTCCCGGTGTGGAACTGGGCGGAGGAACTGATGTTGTCGAAAAACACGTCGACGTTGCCGGCCACCAGGTCCACCAGCGCCGGCGCCGTGCCCTTGTACGGCACGTGCACCATCTGCGTCCCCGTCAGCTGCATGAACATGGCCGCGGTGAGGTGCGAAGTGGAACCGTTGCCCTGGGACGCGTAGCTCACCTTCCCGGGATTCGCCTTCACGTAGGCGATGAATTCCTCCAGCGTGCGGGCCGGCACTTTGTTGCTGACGGCCAGCACATTGGGCACGGTGGCGATCACCGTCACCGGCACCCAGCGGGTCGGGTCGAAGTTCAGCGACTTGTACAGGTGGTGGTTGATCGCGATGGGCCCGGGTGGCGAGACGAGGAAGGTCGTGCCGTCGGCCTCGGAGCGGGCCACGAACTCGGCGCCGATGTTGCCGCCCGCGCCGGACTTGTTCTCCACGACGATGCCTGCCGGGTAGGCGCTGCGCACCTTCTCGGCCAGGATGCGCGGCAGCACGTCGGCGGTGCCGCCGGCGGGAAAGGGCACGATCAGCTTGACCGGCTTGGTGGGCTGAGCAAACGCCGGCGCGTGCACTGCGACGGCCAAGAAGGCGGCAGCGAGCAGTAGCCGGCGGGAAGGATGGTGGAATGTCATGGTCGGGTTCGGTGTGTTCGCCGCGGGCGCAGTGCCCGCGGCGGTGCGGCGCGCTCCGCGCGATGCTCAGGTGGCCTTGCTGTACTTGGCAATCAATGCCTTGGCGGTGGAAAGCAGCTTCTTGCCGTCGTGGCCGCGCTTGTCCATGTCGGCCACCCACTCCTCGTCGACGTGGCTCGTCAGCTTCTGGAACTCCGCGGTTTCGGCAGCGCCGAAGGTGTGCACGGTATTGCCGCGGTCGACCACCAGCTTGCGGCTGACGGGGTCGTAGTCCTGCTGCACCTTGCCCATCCAGGCCGACACGTCCGCGCCGGAGTTCGCGTCGATCACCTTCTTCAGGTCGGGCGCGAGCGAATCGTACTTCGCCTTGTTCATCGACATGACGAACACGGACGTGTACAGCGCCGGGCTGCTGGCGGGGAATTCGCTGTGGAACTTGCAGAGTTCGTGCACCTTCACCGAGGTGATCACCTCCCAGGGCAGCGCGCAGCCGTCCACGGTGCCTTTGCTCAGGGCGTCCGGGATCGCAGGCAAGGGCATACCAACGGGCGTGGCCCCTGCCTGGCCGAGCAGCCGGGTCGCCATGCGCGTCGGGCCCCGCAGTTTCATGCCCCGGAGGTCGGAGGGAGACTTGATCAGCTTGTCCTTGGTGTGCAGCAGCCCGCGGCCGTGCGTATGGAACGCCAGCGTGTGCGTGCCCTTGAACTCGTCGGGCATCTGCGTGGTAAAGAACTCCCAGGCGGCGCGCGAGGTGCCCTCGGCGTCCTTCATGATGAACGGCAGTTCGAACACTTCGGCGCGCGGAAAGCGGCCACCCGTCAGGCCCGGCAACGTCCAGGAAATGTCGACGACGCCGTCGCGGGCCTGGTCGAACAGGTTCGGGGGCGTGCCTCCCAGCTGCATGGCCGGATAGCCCTCGAACTTGATGCGGCCGCCGGACTCCCTCTCCACCTTGGCCATCCAGACCTTGTGGATGTGAAGCCAGACATTGGACATCGGCGCCATGAAGGTGTGGAACTTGAGCGTAACGCTCTGCTGGGCGAACCCGGTGATGGCGGGGGCGCCCAGCGCGAGGGCCGCGCCGGATTTGAGGAGGGAACGTCGTTGCAGCATGGCTTGTCTCCGTGGGTGATGAATCCGGGTTTGTTCAGCGCACGAACTTCACTAGCCACAGCGTGACGGCAGGGAAGAACAGCAGCAGCACGGTGCGCAGGGTGTCGGTGGCGAGAAAAGGCATCACGCCCCGGTAGCTCTCGGCCACCGGCACGTCGCGCGCCATGCCGTTGACCACGTAGACATTCAGGCCCACCGGAGGCGCCAGCAGGCCGAAGCCCACGGTCATCAGCACCATCACGCCGAACCAGATCGCCACCATTTCCTGCGACATGCCGAAGTCCAGCCCCAGCACCAGGGGCAGGAAGATCGGAATGGTGAGCAGGAGCATGGACAGCTCATCCATGACCGCCCCAAGCGCCACATAGAACAGCAGGATCGCCGCCACCACGCCCACGGGCGGCAGTCCCCAGGCGGTGACCACCGCGGCGAGCTGGGCGGGCACCTGCGTCAAGGCGAGGGCCGCATTCATCAGGTCCGCGCCGAGGAAGATCAGGAAGATCATGGCACTGGCCTCCGCCGTGGCATAGAGCGCATGCCTGAACTTGCCCCAGGTGAGCTCGCGCTTGAGCAGCGCGGCAACGAAGGTCGCCGAAGCGCCGACGGCCGCCCCCTCGGTGGGCGTGAACCAGCCGCCGTAGATGCCGCCGAAAACCAGCAGGAACACGATGGCGATCGGAAGCACGCCCGCCAGCGCCCGCATCGTCATGGCGCCGGCCTGGTCGCCGTCGGGCGCGTGGCCCGGCACTACCCGCACGTAAATGGCGATGGCCGCCATGTATCCCACCATCGCGAGGACGCCCGGGATCACCGCGGCGGCGAACAGCTTGGCGATGTTCTGCTCCGCCAGGATGGCGTAGATCACCAGCGGCACCGAGGGAGGGATCAGGATGCCCAGTGTCCCGCCTGCGGCGAGTGCGCCGGTCGCGAGGCGCCCGGAATAGCCGTGGCGCCTCATCTCCGGCAGGGCGACCGATGTGATCGTCGCCGCTGTTGCGACCGACGAGCCGCAGATTGCGCCGAAGGCGGCGCAGGCGAGCACCGAGGCCATGGCCAGCCCGCCGCGGAAGCGCGCCATCACGGCGCTGGCGAATTCGAAGAGCGCCTTGGAGATGCCGCCCTGCGTGGCGAAGTGTCCCATCAGGATGAACAGCGGGATCACCGAAAGGTCATAGCTGGCGAACCGTGCGTAGGCTTGCGTGTTCAGGAAGCCGGCGAAGGGGGCCCAGCCACCCTGCGCAATGTAGCCGGCCGCACCCGCGCTGAACATCGCGGCCGCGATTGGCACGCGCAGGGCCATCAGCAACAGCATCAGGCCGAAGACGTAGCCGGCGACGGCGAGGCCGCTCACTCCGCCACCTCGCCCAATCCCCGGGCGAACTGCGCCACCGCGATCACCGCGGCCAGCCCCAGTGGCGGCACCATCAGCGCATAGACGATCCACTCCGGAAAATTCAGCATCATGGTGCCGGAGTGATTGCGCCAGGCGCTGAGGCCGCCGACCGTGCAGCGCCACGCGATCAGGGCCAGCATCAGCCCGAGCACCAGTGCGCCGAATCGGTCCAGCAGCGCATTGGTGCGCGCGCCGGCCCGCGCGGTGAAGAAGTCAACGATGATGTGCCCGCGCCGCAGCTGGCACCAGGGCAGGAACAGCGCGATCGCCGCCCCCGCAGCGACGCCGGTCAGCTCGAAGTCCCCGGCCAGAGTGGCGCCGGTCGTGTTGCGCCCGATCAGGCTCACGCAAGTCAGGAGCGCCACCCCCACGATGAGGGCCCCCGCCAGCAGGGCCGAGAGGCGCGCGAGACGTTCGAGCAGCGGCATCGTCGCGCTCACAGGAACACGCCGCCGCCGTCCACCGCCAGCGTCTGGCCCGTGACGAACCCGGCGCCGTCGCTGACGAGATAGGCCAGCGCGCCCACCAGGTCCGCCGGCACCTGGTCGCGCTGGATGCAGCGGCCAGTGGTCCGCGCGTTGTCGCCGATCCGGTTCTGAAGCTCGGCCTGCAGCACGCCGTCGCTCAGGGTGAAGCCGGGCGCGATCGCGTTGACGGTAATGCCATCCTTCGCCAGCTCGCGCGCCAGCGAACGTGTGAAGGCGATCACCGCCCCCTTGCTCGCGACGTAATGCGCCATGTTCGGCGGCCCCTTGATGGGCACCGTCGAAGCGATGTTGACCAGGCGACCGCGGCCGCTCTTGCGCAGCGCCGGCAGCACTGCCTTGGCGCAGTTGAACGGGCCCAGCGTGTTCACCTCCATGACGCGCATCCATTCGGCGTTGGAGATCTGGTCGAAGGGTTTGAGGGTCAGCGTGGTGAACAGGCCGGCGTTGTTGACCAGGCCGTCGATGCCGCCGAATGCGTCCTCGGCCACGCGGGCCATCGTGGCGACGTCGTCCTCGCTGACTACGTCACACCGGACGCCCACGGCGCTGGCGCCCGTCGCGCGCAGCTTGCCGGCGGCCTCGTCGGCACCACGCAAGTCGGCGACCACGATGCGGTGCCCCAGCTGCGCCAGATGTTCGCAGAACGCATGGCCGATGCCGCTCGCGCCGCCGGTGACGATGATGGTCTTGGGTTGCTCGGGTGTCACGGTGTCTCCTTGGGTCTGTTGTTCATGCCGCGGCCAGGCTGGCCAGCTTGAAGCTGGTGTCGGCTGCCTGTTCGCGCGTGAGCGTCACACGCGCGGCCAGGAGCTTGCGCGCGGCCATATGGTCGGCCGCGCTGTTGATCGATTCGACGGCGGCGAGCCGGCCGCCGCGCAGGCGCAGCACCGAGAACTTGCCCCCCGCCACGTCGCCACGCAGCACGGCTTCGTCGGCGGCCTCGGCCACGCCCGCGATCTGCAGGCGGTTCTCGCCCTGGTCGCTCCAGAACCAGGGCACCTTGTCGTAGGGCGCGGATTTGCCGGCCAGCCGGGCCGCCACGCAGCGGGCCTGGTCCACCGCGTTCTGCACCGACTCCAGCCGCAGCGGCTGCGCGCTGTACGGCGCCGGGAAGCGGGCGCAATCGCCGATCGCGGAGATCGCCGGGTCGCTGGTCAACAGGGCTGCATCCACCACGATGCCGCCCTGCACCCGCAGGCCGGCTTCACGGGCCAGCAGGTCGTCCGGCTCGACGCCGGCGCCAACCACCACCAGGTCCGCAGCCAGCGTGTCGCCGCGATTCGTCAGGACGGTGCGCACCTGCCCCTGCTCGCCGCCGAACGCCTCGGCGCCGGTGGAGAAATGGAAACGGACGCCGCGCTTCACCAGTGCATCCGTCAGATACGCGGCAACGGGCGCGGACACCGAGCGCAGCATCGCGCGCTCGGCGAACTCCAGCACGTCCACTTCCAGCCCGAGCTCGCGCGCGACCACCGCCACTTCCAGGCCGATGAAGCCGGCGCCCACCACCACCAGTCGTCGTGCGGCGCCCAGGCGCTGCAGCAGGCCGCGCGCGTCGGCCCCGGTGCGCAGTGCCTGCACGCCCGCCAGGTCGACACCCGGGATGCGCGGCATGCGCGGGCGTGCACCGGTGGCGAGCACGAGGTGCGCGTAGGCGCGCATGGCGCCCGAGGCCAACCGCACCGTGCGGGCGGCGCGGTCAATGGCCATCACGCGCTCGCCGGCGAGCAGCTCGATGCCGCGCTCCGCGTAGAACGCCGCCGGACGCAGCTCCAGCTGCTGCGCAGTTGTCTTGCCGAGGAGGAACCCCTTCGACAGCGGCGGGCGCTGGTAGGGAAGGCCCGGCTCTTCACCGATCAGCGTGACCGGCCCCGGATGCCCCTCCTCCCGCAGCGAGGCCGCAGCCTGGAAGCCGCCCTGCCCGGAGCCGACGATGACCACTCCCTCGTGCACGCCGCGCCTCAGACCTGGTGCGAGGGGATGTGCACCACGATCTCGTCCACGCCCGGGGGCATGGCGATCTGGCAGCCGAGGCGGCTGTTGTTGCGCCGTCCACTCGCCGCGCTTTCAAGCATCTCGTTCTCGACTTCGCTGACCGGCGGCACCACTTCCTGGCTGTCCTCGTCGAGGTAGACGTGGCAGGTGGCGCACATCGCGGCGCCGCCGCATTCGGCCACGATGCCGGGGACGCCGTTGGCCACCGCCGTCAGCATGACGGTGGCGCCGGCATCGACCGGAATGGAACGGCGCTCGCCGTCCGGCTGGACATAGGTGATCTTTGGCATGCGTTGCCCTTCAGGGGAAATGGGAAGGAGGACGGAGCGCTCAGGCGGCCGTGATGCTGACCGGCATGCTCTTGTAGCCGCGGACCGAGTTGTTGTAGTGCATCACCGGCCTGCCCTCCAGCCGGAAGGACTTCACCCGCCGGGCCAGCGCGGTCAGCACGATCTCGCCTTCCAGGCGCGCGATCATCTGGCCGGCGCAACCGTGGATGCCGGTCCCGAAGGCCATGTTCCCGGAAGCGCGGCGCGTCACGTCGAACCGGCCGGCCGTTTCGCCCCAGCGGCGCGGGTCGCGGTTGGCCGAGCCGATGAACACGCAGATCTTCTGCTCGGGCCGCATCGGCACGCCGGCCACCTCGACCTCGCGTGTGGTGGTGCGATAGAAGGAGTGGAAGGTGCTCTCGTAGCGCAGCACCTCCTCCAGCGCCTGCCGCGCCATTGCCGGGTTGGCATGCACCAGCGCCCACTGATCGGGATGGCGCGCAAAGGACACGATGGCATTGCACAGCGTGAACACCGTGGTGTCCAGGCCGGCCGACAGCAGCGTGCGCACCAGCATCGGCGCCTCCTCGGGTGCCAGCAGCCCTTCGTCGGCGGCCTGGTACAAACGCGCGCCGAAGCCGTCCGGGGTCAGGTTCTCGCGCTTGCACACCTCGGCGATCCAGTCGATCGCGCCGGCCTGCGCCCTGGCCAGGCAGGCCTGGAAGCGTTCGTTGACCGGGCCGAAGGCGTTGAACACCATGTCGCCATAAGGCAGCAGGTACTTGTCGCGGCCTTCGGCGGGGATGCCCACGGCATCCGCAAACACCTTCAGTGGATAGGCCTCGCACAGGTCATGCACGGCGTCGAAGCTGCCGCGGGCCAGCAGCCGATCCACCAGCCGTTCGGCCTCGCGCTCGAAAGTCGGGCGCAGCTTGTTGATCGAGGCCGGCGCCAGCAGGCCTCCCACCACCTTGCGGGTGCGGCCGTGCATCGGCGGATCCACTTCCAGGATGATGCTGGGCTTGCGCCAGGGGGTTTCGGTGTGGAAGTTGGCCAGCCCCACGCCGGCGCTGGAACAGAACGTGGCCGGGTCGCGCAGAACGGCGTCGATCTCGGCATGCCGCGCCAGGCCGAAGGCCTGGTAGCGCGAAAGGTAGAACACCGGACCGAGTTCGCGCAGCTTCTCGTAGTGCGGATAAGGATCGTCCAGGACTGAATCGAGGTAGGGGTCGAAGTCGGTGACAGGGGCCTCGACGGCCCGTACCCGCACTTGCGCGGCGCTGCTCATGACGTCCTTGTCTCCTTGGTCGACGCGCGGTGGCGCCGTGATGCCGAGATGCCGAGATGCCGAGACGCAAAGTCTAGGGGCGCGCTTTGATCGAGGTCAACGAAATCGGATAAATTGTGCGGTATCCGAACTCAGGATTCGAATTATGAGCAGCCTCGATCCAGTTGCGGCCGGCCGGAAGACGGAAGAAGCCGAGTACGTGATGGGACTCGAAAAAGGACTGGCGATCGTGGAGGCCTTCGGCATGCTGCGCGGCGCCGGCACACTCACGGAGATCGCCGAGGTGACGGGCCATTCGAAGGCTTCCGTGCGCCGCTGCCTGCTCACGCTGTGCAAGCTCGGCTATGCCAGCCAGCACGGCCGGCTGTTCGAGCTGGCCCCCCGGGCGCTGCGACTCGGCCATGCGTACGTGGCCTCCAACGGGCTCACCAAGGTTGCGCAGCCGATCCTGGAGATGACCAGCGAGCGCACGCACGAGTCGGCCTCGGTGGCCGTGCTCGACTCGGAGAGCGCGGTGTTCGTCGCGCGATCGACTCACCGGCGCAGCCTCTCGAGCGGTCTCGGCGTCGGCGCACGGCTGCCCGCCTACTGCAGCGCGACCGGTCGCGTGCTGATGTCCGAGCGGCCCAGGGAGGAGGTGCGGTTCCTCATGAGCCGCATCACGCGCCCCTCGCTCACGCCGCACACGCGCACCGGACTGCGCGAAGTCCTTCAGGAGATCGACCGCGCCCGCCAGCAGGGCTACGCGATCTGCGACGAGGAGCTGGAGATCGGCCTGCGCTCCATCGCCGTGCCGATCCGCACCGGGCGGGGCGAGCTGGTCGCGGCGCTGAGCCTGTCCGTGGCCACCAGTCGCATGAGCCGCGCTGAGGTGGTGGAGAAGCTGCTGCCGGAGCTGGAGACGGCGCGGCGCGCCTTCGCGGCGCTGCTGTAGCAGGGCAGGAACGTGGGCAACCGTGGGCTGGCCGATCCAGCTTCTGCACGATCCCCCTTTCGTATTGCAAATCAGCAATCTGTCGTGCATGAAGGAGCGAGGGGGCAGCGCCCTTGCTGGCACCCTTTTTCCATGGCTTCCGGCACACTCCTCATCACAACCCCACTCATCAAACCAGTGAACAGGCCGGTGCACGGCCGACAAGACACATGACAATGAAACCGAGGCTGGCCCGCTGGATTGTGGGCGCCCTGCTCTGCGCCGGCCTGCACTCCGCCAACGCGGTCGACTTCACGCCCGACGGTGTTTCGGCGCAGGCCGGCATCGGCCGGCACGGCGCCGTCGCGGCGGGCGTGGGCGTCGTCTGGGACTGGGACTTCCAGCGCATGCGTCGCAAGGCGCAGCTGTCCGCACATACCGAGTTGATAGTCAATGGCTGGCGTGCCGATGACCTTGCCGGCGGCCATCAGACGTTGGCCCAGGTGGTGGTGCTGCCGTCGCTGCGGATGCGGCTGGCGCGCGGGGATTCTCCGTGGTTCATCGAGCTGGGCATCGGCGCCAGTTACCTGAGCAAGGACTACGTCACGCCCGACAAGACGTTCAGCACGCGATGGAATTTCTACGACATGCTCGGCATCGGCCACAGCTTCGGCGAGAAACGCGAGCATGAGTTGGGACTGCGCTTGGTCCATGTGTCCAACGCCGGCATCCGCAAGCCGAACCCCGGCGAAGAGTTCGTGCTGCTGCGATACGTGCGGCGGTTCTGAACCGGCCCGCAGCGATCGCGCGGGCGGGCGAACGCGGACGACACGTCAGCACCGACAGGCCGAGGCGGCGGACGGGTCGCGCGGCAGGGAGTCCGGGCGCCCCTAGCCTCGCAAGCGCACCCGAAACGCCATCTCGCCGATGCGCTCGCAGGCCACCCGCACCTCGTCGCCGGGCACCACGGGCCCCACGCCCTCGGGCGTGCCGGTCAGGATGACGTCGCCGGGATGCAGTGTGTACGCCCGCGAGGCGAACTCGATCAGGTCGGGGATGTCCACGGTCATCGCGGCGGTGGACGAATGCTGCCGCCGCTCGCCGTTGACCCACAGCGACAGCAGGAGGGCATGCGGATCCGGCACCTCGTCAGCCGTGACCATCCATGGTCCGAGGACAGTGTAGCTGTCGGGCGACTTGCGGTAGCTGCGCTCCTCGGCACCACGCACGGTCATGTCCAGGCCGAGCGTGTAGCCGGCCACGTGCGCCATGGCCTGCCCGCGCGGGATCTCGCGGCCGGCCCTGCCGATGACGACCGCCAGTTCGATCTCATGGTCGGTGCGGCGGTCCGGGAACACCACCTCCACGCCTTCGTGCGGGCCGACCACCGACGACGCGGCCTTGAGAAACAGCCCGTACTTGTCGACGGGACGGTCCACCCCTTCCAGCGCCTTGGCGTGCACCCCCTGGTCCACGCCCGGGTCCTTCGTATCGTGCAGCACGTGCAGCCTGTAGTTCGCCGGCGCGGCCATGATCTTGGTGGGCTGGGTGATGGGGCTGTGGAGGCTCACCTCGCCCAGCCCGAGGCGCGCAGCCTGCGCGCGCAGCCGCTGCACGGGCGCGATGATGGTGTCGAGGTGCGCGACGAGCGGATCGCCCCAGGGAAGGGGCCAGCGCATCGCGGGCAGTCCGTCGAGGGCGGCGGTCACGTCGTAGACAGCGTCGCCCTCGACGAGGCCGAGGCGGTCCTGGTTGAAGCGGCAGAGTTTCATGCGGGGTTCCGCAAGGCGTGCGTCGGTTGAGGCAGGGGCGTCCACAGCCAGTCGAGGCAGCGGTAGAAGTCCTCCGCACCGCGTTCGCCCCATTGGGCGGCGCGCAGCTCCGCATCGAGGCCGCTGCAGTGGTACACCTCCCACAGCGCCCGCGACTCCATCTGCACACGGGCCGTGCGCAGGAAGCGCGCCCGCTGCAGGCGCTGAAAGGCGGTCGCATAGTCCTCCCCCACCTCCTGCAGGAGATCGGAGAGGGCCACTGCATCCTCGATCGCCATGCCGGCACCCTGCGCCAGCGACTGCAGGGTGGCATGGGCGGCGTCGCCAAGCAGCGTCACGCGACCGTCGGCCCAGCGGCGGATCGGCTCGCGGTCGGCGATGCTCCAGCGGCGCTCGAGATTCACGCGGCCGATCAGCTCGCGCGGCTCCGGCTGCGCCGCATCCATGATGCCCTGCAGGTGGGTACGGTAGGCCGGTCCGTCGCCCTCCCCGCCCGGCGGCACCCGCACCACCAGCACGATGTTCAGCTCGGATCGGTTGCGCAGCGGGTAATGGATGACATGGAACCCCGCACTGCTCCATATGGTGACCCCCTGGCGCTGCTGCGTGGCCTGCGGCGCTTTTGCCATCGGCAGGATGGTGCGGTGGGCGACGTAGCCAGTATCGCGTGGCGAGTCGCCGGGGTGCATCTGCGCGCGAATGCGCGAGCGCAGTCCGTCGGCAGCGATCACCGCCGCCGCTTCGATTTCGCGCCCATCGGCCGTGAGGACCGCGACGCGACCGCCCTCCTGCCGGTAGCCTTGCACCGTCGTGGATTCGTTCAGTTCGACATCCGGGCAGCGGCGACACGCCGCGACCAGCAGCTCGTGCAGGTCCACGCGGTGGATCGCGAGGTAGATCGAGCCGCCGTAGCGGCGCGCGAATTCCGGCGTGCGCAGCGGAATCTCGGCCAGCCGGCGGCCGGTCTCCAGCTCGTTCCAGCGGATCTCGGTCGGGAGCCATGCCCTCTCCAGTGCCTGCTCGCCCACGCCCAGCCGCTGCAGCATCGGCAGCACGTTGGGCCCGATCTGCACGCCGTAGCCGATCGCCCCGATCTGGTCGGCCTGCTCCAGCAGCATCACGCGCCGCCCCTGGCGGCCCAGCGCGAGTGCGGTGGCCACGCCGCCGACGCCGCCGCCCACGATCACGACAGGCAGCCGCCCCATCACAGCTCCTCCAGCTGGTAGTAGGCGCAGTGCCGCATCAGCTTCGCGTCGGTGAGTTCGACGATGACGGCCTGCCCGGTCGCCGCATGGCGCAGTTCCACGCCCATGGGTGCAGCGATGACATCACCGAACGCCCACTCGAAGCTCGCGTCACCGATGCGGCTGCTGCCCTCGCCCTGCAGCACGACGAACACCGAACTGGCGTTGTGCCGGTAGGCGCGGCCCTGCCAGCCCGCCGTCATGCGGTGCACGTGGATGCCGATGGTGGGGATGGCGGGGGCGGGCAATTCGATGCTCGTGCCGAACAGGCGTGCCTGCTGCGCCGTTTCACGCGCGGCCTGCGTATCGAGCGCGGCCACCGTGTCTTCCCAGGCGAAGCGCATGGGTGAGTGTTTCTCCTCGACGACGTCGGCTTCCCAGCCCTGGGGATGGTCCTCGGCCGACATGGGCTCGAGCAGGTGCACCAGCGGGATGTCCAGGCAATCGAACCAGTACGCCTGCTCCGCGCCTTCGTGGCCATGGCCGTGCCAGCAACCGCCCGGCGTCAGCACGATGTCGCCGCTTTCCATCGGGTGCTTGCGCCCGTTGACCACCGAATAGGAGCCGCGCGATTCCAGGATCACCCGCAGCGCATGCGGCGAATGGCGGTGCGAGCGCGCACGCTCGCCAGGCAGGATCGACTGGTAGGCCCCGACCAGCGTGCGCGTGGTGCCGAAATCGTTGCCCTCGACAGGGTTGCGCAAGATGAAGTTGCGCCGCTCGGCCTGGTCGGTGCCGATCACGCGTCCGGCCGCCACCAGCGCCGGCTTGATGCGGGCGTACTGCCAGTGGCAAGGCAAGAAAGCCGAGCGCGGCCGTTGCCACATCAGTGGCCGGGGGTGACGGATCCAGCCCGGCGTGCAGTGTTCGCCCGTAATGCGGCCGAGGAGTTCGTCGACGGAGCGGACGTTTGCGCAAGCGTCATTTGCTGTCATTTTCGACGGATGCGGGCATTGCAAGTCGGGAAGAAGTCACAAGAACTCGGCGCTGCCTCCGAGGCGATGCGCCGGCGCCAGGCGGCTGGCTCGCCAATTCCGGGCCCACCAGCAAGGAAGAGCAACCCCACCCGAACTTTGAGAGAGCTCCGGCACTGGGCCGCAGGCGGGCGGAGTGCCTGATTATGGAGGCGCCTGGGGCGCCAATCGTGCGGTATTCGAACAGCGTGCTGCGCAGCTTCGGTTTCGCCCCGAACATGGGACCTGCACCTCTTGCAGCCAGAGGCGTGCGAGCCCTCACGCGCGACGGCAAGACGGTGAAGCGACACGTGAACTCCACCGGCAGGGGTCACTGAAGCAATGCCTGCCGGCGCCCGCTCACTTCTTGGCGGCGTTGCGCTCCGCGAGCACCTTGCGGAAGTCGGGCTTGCGCTTCTCCAGGAACGCCCGCACGCCCTCCTTCGACTCGTCGGTGTCGTAGTAGAGGCTCAGGGCCTGCATGCCCAGGCTGCCGATGCCGCGGATGTGTTCAGTGGACGCATTGAAGGATCGCTTGGCGATCGCCAGCGCCGTCGGGCTCTTCTCCACGATCTCGCGGCCCCACTTCGCCACCTCGGCGTCGAGCTGGTCGTGCGGCACCACCACGTTGCACAGGCCCATCGCCAGCGCTTCCTGCGCGCCGTAGCGGCGGCACATGTACCAGATTTCGCGCGCCTTCTTCTCGCCCACCACCGCGGCGAGGTAGGCCGTGCC
>DASUDL010000015.1:0-3636 GCA_036275615.1 Solimonas sp. | reverse complement strand
CGGCCGCCGATGACGTCGGTCAGCGCCTCCGGCGTGCCCTTGAAGGGCACGTGCTGGGCATCGATGCCGGCGCGCAGCTTGAACTTCTCGGCGTTCATGTGGGTGGCGCTGCCGGTGCCGGCGGACGCGTAGTTCAGTTGCCCCGGCCTGGCCTTGGCCGCGGCGACGACGTCGGCCACGCTCTTCCAGCCGCGCGAAGGCGAAACCACCAGCACGTTGGGAACGGCGGCCAGCGGCGTGACGCCCGTGAGGTCCTTCACCGTGTCGTAGGGCAGGCTGGGGTAGAGCGCGGGATTGAGCGCGTGGCCCGAGGAGTGCACCAGAATCGTGTGGCCATCGGGTTCGCTCCTGGCGACCTGCGCCGCGCCGATGGTACCGCCCGCACCCGGCCTGTTCTCGACGATCACCGGCTGCCCCAGGCCCTTGGCCATGGACTCGGCGATCGTGCGGCCGACGATGTCGGTGACGCTGCCCGCCGTGAAAGGCACGACCATGCGGATCGGCTTGCCGGGCCAGGCGGACTGCGCGAGCGCGCCCGAGGCGATGAGGGTGGCGGCCAGCGCGCAAAGGATTCGCTTCATGTCTGTCTCCTTGGAATGTGCCGAACAGGATGCGAACGGAAAACGGCGGCCTCAGGAGGCGAGGCCATCGTCCACCTGCACGTTCTCCGGCTGCAGCTCCAGCCCCGCGTCGCGCGCGGTTTCCTGCAGCAGCACGGCGAAGTCGATGTGGTCGTAGCCGCGCCCCACCATGCGCGCGACCGACTCGCGGGTGGCCGCGGCGGCGGGCATCGCGACGCCGTGCGCCTTGGCGCTGGCCATGCCGAGGTCCATGTCCTTGAGCAGCAGCTTGGGCGTGAAGGTGACCTGGTCGAAGCCCAGGTTGGTCAGCACGGGCGTCTTGTAGCGCGTGTACATGGAGCCCAGCACCGAATCGTTGATGCTCTCCAGGAACACGTGGCGCGGGATGCCGGCCTTCTCCGCCAGCACCGTGATCTCGCACAGGTTCTGGATCACGACGCCGAACATGGTGTTGTGCGCGATCTTCCAGATGCGCGCCAGCTCGCCCTCGCCCACCCACATCGCCTTGCGGCCCATGGCGGCGAGGTAGGGCTGCGCCTTCTCGTACAGCGCCTTCGGCCCCGAGGCGACGATCAGCAGCTTGCCGGCCTTGGCGACCTTCGCATTGCCGGAGACCGGGGCGCACAGGTAATCGACGCCCATGGCCTCCAGGCGGGCGCGGATCTCGGCGGAGCCCTCCTGCGAGATCGAGGAGCTGTCGACCACCAGGCGCGGCTTCTTCGTGCCGGTCACGAGGCCGCCCTCGGCGAACAGCACTTCCTTCAGGTCGTCGGTGGTCGACACCATGGTGAAGACCACTTCGCAGCCGGCGAGGTCGGTCTTCTGGCGCACGATCTCGGCGCCGTACCCGGCCAGCGGCTCGGCCTTGCTGCGCGTGCGGTTCCACACGCTGGCCCCGAAGCCCGCCTTGAGCAGCCGCGTGACCATGGCCTCGCCCATGCGGCCCAGGCCGATCCATCCCACTTGGTTTGCCATGCTTCTTCCTTGCTCGTTGAAGTCCTGGCGGCAGTGTCTTGCGCGTGCGCAGCGCTTGCAAGCGGGCGGCCGGAATTCAGTTTTCCGGCCGCCGAAAGACAAAGGGGCCGCTTGCGCGGCCCCCGTGTCCTTGCGGGTGCGACCCGCGAGCCCTCAGTCCGCGCTCGCGCCGGACTCCTTGACCACCTTGCTCCACTTCGCCGTTTCCTTGCGGATGAACTCGGCGAACTGCTCCGGCTTTTCGCTATAGGGCTCGGCACCCTGCTCCGCCATCTTCTTCTTCACCTCGGGGTCCGCCAGCACCTTGACCAGCGCGGTGTGGAGCCGGGCGACCACGGGCGCGGGCGTGCCGGCCGGAGCGAACATGCCGAACCAGGACGTCGCCTCGTAGCCGGGCACGCCGGCTTCGGCGATGGTCGGCACGTCCGGCAGTTCCGGCGAGCGCTTCGCCGTGGTCACCGCCAGCGCACGCAGCCGGCCCGAGCGCACGTGCTGGATCGCCGAGGGCATGTTGTCGAACATGATGTCGATCTGGCCGCCCACCAGGTCGGTCACGGCCGGCGCGCTGCCCTTGTAGGGCACGTGCACCATGTCGACCTTGGCCAGCGCGTTGAACAGCTCGCCAGAGAGGTGGATGGAACTCCCGCTTCCCGACGAACCGAAGTTCACCTTGCCGGGGTTGGCCTTCGCATACGCGATCAGCTCCTTCACGTTCTTGTACGGCTTGCCGGGATGCGCGACGAGCAGGTTGGGCACCATGGCCACGCGCGTCAGCGGCGCGAAATCCTTCACCGGGTCGAAGGGCAGCTTCTTGTAGAGGCTCTGGTTGATCGCGTGCGTGCCGACCGTGCCCATGAACAGCGTGTGGCCGTCGGGCACGGCCTTGGCCGCGAGCTGCGCGCCGATGTTGCCGCCGGCACCGGCGCGGTTGTCGACGACCACCGACTGGCCCAGCTCCTTGTTCAGCGCCTGCCCGATCACGCGGGCCAGGATGTCGGTGGTGCCGCCGGCCGCGAAGGGCACGACGATGGTGACGGGCTTCGTGGGGTACGCCTGCGCGTGCGCGCCCAGGGGAGCGGCCACGGCGGCGGCCAGCGCGAGGCCGGCCATGGTGAAGCGGCGGCGGGATGCTTGGATGGTTTGCATGGGGGAGTCCTCTTTCGAAATCAGGCGGGCGCGAGGCCCAGGGTGGTGCCGCCACAGACGTAGAGCACCTGGCCGGTGACGAAACCGTTGTCCGGCGACAGGAAGAACAGCGCCGCGCGCGCGACATCCTCGGGGGTGCCCATGCGCCTGACGACGATGCTGTCCAGGATGCGCTGCGTGCGCGGTGCCCCTTCGGGGTTGCTCTGGCGGAACAGTTCGGTGGCGATCGGACCGGGCGCGATGGCATTCACGGTGATGCCGTCGCCGCCCAGCTCCATCGCCATCGTGCGCGTCATGCCCACCAGGCCCGCCTTGGCGGCGGAGTAGGCGATGCGCTCGGTCTTGCCCAGCGCTGCGCGCGAAGCCATGTTGACGACGCGGCCCTGCCCGCAGGCGCGCAGCGTCGGCAGGCAAGCCTGCGTGAGCAGCATGGTGGCCTGCAAGGTGAGCGCGTTGACGTACGCGAGGTCTTCGGCGGTCTGGGTATCGACCGTGCCGGGGCGCGTGGCTCCCGCGTTGTTCACCAGCGCGGTGATGTCGAACTCGCGCAGCACGCGCGCGGCGGCTTCCCGCGTCGCATCCGCCTGCGCGAGGTCGGCCTGGAAGGAGTGAAGCTGCGGATGCGACCAGTCCGGCGGCTGGTAGTCGACGTTGACCACGTTCCGGCCCTGCGCCAGCAGCATGCCGGCGATGGCGCGGCCGATGCCGGTGCTGGCACCGGAGACGAGGGTGGCTTGGAGTTTTTTCATCAGGGAAGGTGGCATTGGCTCCTTCCCCCTCTGGGGGGAGGTTGGGAGGGGGCTTTGCACCCTCTCCCCAGAGGGGAGAGGGAGTCAGGCGCGTTCGAGGATCACCGCGATGCCCTGCCCCACGCCGATGCACATGGTGCACAGCGCGTAGCGGCCGCCGCCCGCATGCAGCTGGTTCACCGCCG
>DASUDL010000014.1:0-7996 GCA_036275615.1 Solimonas sp. | reverse complement strand
GACACGATGCCTGCGGCGGAGCTGGTGCCGCTGGGGCTGGTCAACCGGGTCGTGCCCGACGCCCAGCTGCTGGAGGAGGTCGAGAAGCTCGCTGCTCGGATCGCCAGCAAGAGCCCGCTGGTGCTGCGGCGCATGAAACAGGCGGTGGCCGACGGGCTGGAGCAGTCGCAGGCGGCCGCCCTCCGGATGGAGCGGCTGGTGCTCGAGGCACACCGCCATTCACACGACCTCGGGGAAGGATTGGCGGCGTTCGCCGGCAAGCGCAAGCCGGAGTTCAAGGGCTACTGATCTCGCACACGAACGCAGGACCCAAGCCATGACAAGCCTTCGACCCGCCGTCTACGTCGCCGGCATCGGCATGACACCGACCGGCAAGTTCCTCGACCGCAGCATCAAGCAGCTGACCGCGGACGCGGTCACCGCCGCGCTCGCCGACGCCGGCCTGGCCGCCGGCGACATCCAGGCGGCGTTCTACTCGAACGCGACCCAGGGAGTGCTGGAAGGCCAGACCATGGTGCGCGGCCAGATCGCGCTGCGCGACATGGGTTTCGAGTCCATTCCGATCTACAACCTGGAGAACGCCTGCGCCAGCGCCAGTACGGCCTTCAATCTCGCGGTGCAGGCGGTACGGGCCGGCGAGGTCGAGATCGCCCTGGCGGTCGGGGCCGAGAAGATGTTCTGCGCGGACAAGGCGAAGATGTTCAGCGTTTTCGATGGCGCATGGGACGTCCACCAGGTCGATGCCAACAAGACCACGCTGCTGCAGATGGGACAAGGCATCGAGCCGCCCGCGGGCAGCACGTCCAAGTCTCCCTACAGCCTCTTCATGGACATCTATGCCGCTTTCGGGCGTTTCCACATGCGCGAATTCCGCACCACGCAGCGGCAGTTCGCCGCGGTGGCATCGAAGAACCATGGGCACTCGGTCCACAACCCCCTTGCGCAGTACCGCACCGCGTACACGGTGGACGAGATCCTGGCCGCACCGCCGATCACCTATCCGCTGACGCTGCCGATGTGCGCCCCGATCAGCGACGGGGCGGCGGCCGCGCTGGTGTGCTCCGAGGCCGCGCTCGCGCGCATCGCCCACCGGCGCCGCGCCATCCGGGTGCTTGCCTCGGTGGTCGCCACCGGCACGACTCGCCAGCCGGAGGAGGTCTCCAGCCACGTTACGGCCAAGGCTGCCCGGCTGGCCTACGAGCGTGCCGGCGTTGGACCGCGGGACATCTCGCTGGCAGAAGTGCACGACGCCACCGCGATCGGCGAGATCGTGCAGACGGAGAACCTCGGCTTCTGCGAGTTCGGGGCCGGCGGGCCGCTGGCCGAAAGCGGCGCCACCTCGATCGGCGGGCGCATCCCGGTGAATACCTCCGGCGGGCTCGAGTCCAAGGGGCATCCGATCGGGGCCACCGGGCTCGGCCAGCTGCACGAGCTGGTGACCCAGTTGCGCGGCGAGGCCGGCCGTCGGCAGGTGCAGGGCGCGCGACTGGCCATCGCCGAGAACGGCGGCGGCCTGTATGGCATCGAGGAAGCCGTCTGCGCCATCACCATCCTGGGCCGCTGAAGCGGAAGCCCACGTGAACATCACTTCCAAGGTCGCCCTCGTCACCGGCGCCGCCTCCGGCCTGGGCCGCGCCGTCGCGGAGGCGTTGCTGCTCGCCGGTGCCCGCGTCGTCCTGTTCGACCGCGATGCCGAGCGCGGGGCCGATTTCGCGGCCGACGCAGGCTCTGCGGCCCTGTTCGTGCCGGTCGACGTGACCAGCGAGTCGCAGGTGCAGGCCGGCATCGACCGCGCGCTCGCGGAGTTCGGCGCCATCCACATCTGCGTCAACTGCGCCGGCGTGCCCGATGCGGCCAGGACCGTGGCCGACGGCAAGCCGTTCCCCCTGTCGACCTGGGACAAGGTGATCGCGGTGAACCTGACGGGCACCTTCAACGTCCTGCGGCTCGCAGCCGTGGCGATGACCCGCAACGAACCTGATGGCGACGAGCGCGGGGTGATCATCAATCTCTCGTCCGGCGCCGCGCAGGACGGCCAGATCGGACAGGCCGCCTACGCGGCCAGCAAGGCCGGCGTCATCGGCCTGACGCTGCCGGTCGCACGGGACCTGGCGGAGCACGGCATCCGATGCGTCGCGGTGGCGCCGGGCCTGTTCGACACACCGATGGTCGCCGGCCTGCCCAGGAAGGTCGCGCAGGCCATCGTGGAGCGCATGATCCTGTTCCCGCGCCGGATGGGCCGACCGCAGGAAGTGGCACAACTGGTGTGCAGCATCGTGTCCAACCCCTACATCAATGCCACCTGCCTGCACATCGATGCGGGCGCGCGGATGAGCGCGCGCTGAGGGCGCCGCACCACCTTCCAGGGCCGCTACCCATGAACTTCCTGCCGACCGAAGAACAACGCCTTGCCGTCGAGGGATTCGACCGTTTCCTCGACACCAGGCTCGCGCCCATCGTGCGGCGCCACCAGCCGGACAAGATGATCGGCAAGGAGCAGATGCTGGAGATCTTCCGCATGATGCTGCCCTACGGCATGGGCGGAAATGGACTGATCTCCGAGGCGCACGGGGGCATGGGCATGCCCTGGCTGACCTACGCGATGATGTATGAGCGGCTCGCGCGCCTGTCGGCCGACGTGGCCATCTCGCTGCTGATCCAGCAGCTGGGCGCCTATTCGCTGGAGGTGTGCAGCAACGAAGCGATGCGGCAGAAATACCTGCCGCGCATGGTGCGCGGCGAGATCATCGCCTGCAGCGGCATCAGCGAGCCCGGCGTGGGGTCCAACGTGGCCGAAGTCACCTGCCGTGCGCGCGCCGACGGCGACCACTTCGTCGTCAGCGGCGAGAAGACCTGGATCTCCAACGGCCACTACTCGGATTTCTGCATGGTCATCGTGCGCACCTCGGACGAAGGCGCGCGCGGACTGTCGATGATCCTCGTCGACCGCCAGGAGCACGGCTACGAAAGCCGCGACATTGACAAGCTCGGCCTGAACAGCACCTCGACGGCCCAACTCTTCTTCGACAACGTCCGCGTGCCGGCGGCCAACATGATGATCACCGCCGGCACCGGGCTGAAGAACACGCTGGTGCTGTTCGAGAAGGCGCGGCCGATGGTCGGCCTCACGTCGGTGGGCATCGCGCAGGCTGCGCTGGACAAGGCGCTCGCCTATGCCAAGGAGCGGCGGCAGCACGGCAAGCCCATCGGGCAGCACCAGCTGATCCAGGGCATGCTGGCGGACGCCGCGATGGAGCTCGATGCGGCACGCCTGCTTGTCTACCGCGCATTCAACCTGATCGATCACGGCGTGCGGTCGGAGGTCGAAAGCGCGATGGCCAAGTGCTATGCGACGGAGATCGCGGTCGAGGTCGCCTCCAAGGCGGTCCAGATCCACGGCGGCAATGGCATCACCAAGGACTTCGGCGTCGAGCTGTTGTTCCGCAACGCGCGGATGATGACCATCCCGGACGGAACGACCGAGATCCAGAAGCTCATCATCGGACGGGCGCTGACCGGCCTGAACGCGTTCTCGTGATGTCAGCCCCGGTCTCCAGGCCCGCAAGAAGTCGCTCCACGAACGTGCTGCGGGCCGACTGCGTGACGCTGCGATTCGGCGGCGTCACGGCCTTGTCCGAAGTGACCCTCGAGGTTCGCGCGGACGAAATGCTCGCGGTCATCGGGCCGAACGGCGCCGGCAAGAGCTCGCTGCTGAATGTTCTCAGCGGCTTCTACCGGCCGCAGCTGGGCCGGGTGAGCTACGAGGGCCGCGATACACGGGACCGGGCCGTGCACGAGATCGCCCGTGACGGCGTCGTGCGCACGTTTCAGGGCACCCACCTCTTTCCTCATATGAGCGTGCTCGACAACATCCTCATCGGCCGCCACGCGCACATGCGTTCTGGCCTTCTTCAGGCATTCGTCTACTTTGCCAAGACCCGGCGCGAGGAGGCGCGAAACCGTGAAATCGCTGAGGACATCATCGAGTTCCTCGAGATTGAGAACATCCGCCACCAGCCCGTGGGCTCCCTGGGGTACGGACTACGCAAGCGCGTGGACCTCGGCCGCGCACTCGCCATGGAACCCAAGGTCCTGCTGATGGACGAGCCAATGGCTGGCATGAACACGGAGGAGAAGGAGGATCTGGCGCGCTTCGTGATCGACGTGCGCGAGGCACGGAACATCCCGGTCGTGCTGGTCGAGCACGACATGGGCGTCGTGATGGATCTCGCCGACCGCATCGCCGTGCTGGACTTCGGACGCAAGATCGCCGACGGAACGCCGGCGCAGGTGCAGTCCGACCCGGCGGTGATCCAAGCCTATCTGGGAGCGGCCGCATGAGCGCACAGCCGCTCGCCATCGACAGGGCCGCCGGGGCGGCGACTCACCCGGCCGGCGCGCCTACCCGGTCCCGTGTCGCCGCAAAGGGGCAAACCCTGCCGCAACTGTTGGTGGCGCATGCGCGGGCGCGGCCGGGCGACCTGGCCCAGCGCGTCAAGCGCAAGGGGATCTGGCGCTGCCACACCTGGGCCGATCTTGCCGAGAAGGTCCGGATGCTGGCGTTGGGCGCCGCGACGCTGGGCGTGTCGCGCGGCGACACCGCCGTGGTGGTTGGGGAGAACGAGCCGGAGCACTACTGGGCACTCTTCGCAGCGCAGTCGCTCGGCATCAAGACGGTTTCCGTCTACCCCGATGCCACTGCCGAGGAGCTTCAGTACCTTTGCGAGGATTCGCAGGCCCGCATGATCTTCGCGCAGGACCAGGAGCAGGTCGACAAGGCCCTGGCCATCGCGCCGCGGCTGGCGGACTTGCGCGGGGTGGCTTACTGGGACGACTCGGGCATGTGGTCGTACAGGCACGACCTGCTGCACAGCTTCGACAGCCTGATGGCGGCCGGTCGTAAGGAGCACCAGCGCGATCCGCGGCGTTTCGATGAGCAGGTCGCATCCGGGCAGGTCGACGACCTGGCGCTGCTGACCTACACGTCGGGAACCACGAGCAAGCCCAAGGGCGTGATGATTAGTCACCGCTGGCTGGTGGACAACGCCGCGCGCATGCGCAGCGCCCTGCCGCTCGAGCCCGGCATGGAATACCTGTCCTACACGCCGCTGGCCTGGATCACGGAGCAATTGCTCGGCGTGGCACTGGGCCTGACGGTGCCCCTGGTCGTCAATTTCCCCGAAGGGCCCGACCAGGTGCTGCCGAATCTGCGCGAACTGTCGCCCCACATCGTGCTGTTCGGCCCGCGCCAGTGGGAGAGCATCGCCGCCGCAATCGAGGCCCGCATGCTGCACGCCGGCCGCGTGCCGAGGGCCATCTACCGCTGGAGCGTGGCAGTGGGGCATACGGTGCGCGTGGCGAGGCTCGAGGGGCGCGCGGCGCCGCTGGGCGCGCGTCTTCTGCTGCCGTTGGCGGAAGCGATGAGCCTGCACGCTGTGCGCGACCAGTTCGGCTTCCTGCGCTCGCGCATCGCGGTTTCCGGCGGCACGGCGATGGCGCCCGACGTGTTTCGCCTGTTCCACGCCCTCGGCGTGCCCTTGCGCAACATCTACGGCTGCTCGGAGTTCGGCCTGGTGGCCGGCCACCGCGGCACCCGCTACGACCTGGAGACCGTGGGGCCGCTGCTCGACGTGGATCCGGCGTTCGGCGAGCCGCTGCAGGCGCGCATCGAAAGCAGCGGCGAGTTGCTGCTGCGCGGGGGCACCGGCTTCCTCGGCTACTGGAACAAGCCCGACAAGACAGCTGCGCTCGACCGCGACGGCTGGTTCGTCAGCGGTGACGCCGTGCAGCGTACCAGCAGCGGCGAGCTGGTGTTCCTCGACCGCATCGAGCACCTGGTGAAGCTGGCCAATGGGCATTCCTATCCGCCCCAGTTCATCGAGACCCGGCTGCGCTTCTCGCCGTTCATCAAGGACGTCATGGTGCTCGGCGACGCCGCCCGGCCCTGGGTGGGCGCGCTGATCAACATCGACATGGGCGTGGCGTCGCGCTGGGCCGAAGAGCGGCGGATCGCCTTCTCGACCTTCACCGACCTGTCGCAGCGCCCCGAGATCCGGGCCCTGGTCCGCGACGAAATCGCGCGCATCAATGCGCTGCTGCCGCCGGCGTCGCGGGTGGTGCGCTTCGCCAACTTCCCCAAGGAACTCGATGCCGACGAAGGCGAGCTGACGCGCACGCGCAAGCTGCGCCGCGAGTTCCTGGAACAGCGCTACAAGCCGCTGATCGACGGCCTCTACGCCGGCGCGGCCGAGATCGACTGCAGCATTGCGGTGACCTACCAGGACGGGCGCCAGGGCGTGCTGCGCGCCCGCGTCGCGGTCACCGACATCGAGGGCAAGCCATCGCGATGATCATCGAATTCCTCAACTACGCACTCAACGGCGCCCTGCTCGGATTGCTGTACGCGCTGGTGGCGATGGGCTTCGTCGTCATCTACCGCGCCAGCAAGGTCTTCAACATGGCCGTGGGCGAGATGCTGGTGCTTGGCGCCTTCCTGGTCTGGTGGGCCATCGCATCGCGGGGAATGCATCCGGCCGTCGGGCTCGCAGCGGCGCTGGCGATCTCGGTGCTCGTGGGGCTGGCCATCGAACGGCTGCTGTTCCGCCGCCTGATCGGCGAGTCGGTGTTTTCGATGATCATGGTCACCATCGGCCTGCTGATCCTGATGCGCGGCCTGGTCCTCGTGATCTGGGGACCGCAGGAACGCGCCTTCCCGGCGCTGGTCCCGCTGCAACCGGTGATCGTCGGCGAAATGATCGTGCCGCGCCCGCTGCTGGCCGCAGGTGTGCTGGCCGTGGTGTTTGCCTTCGGCCTGCACTGGTTCTTCAACCGCAGCCGGGCCGGACTGGCCATGTCGGCCGTCGCCGAGGACCACCAGATCGCACTTTCCATGGGGATCAGCGTGCGCCGCTCAATCGCCTTCGCCTGGGCCCTCGGCGGCGTGATGTCGGTGGTCGCGTCCGTCGTCTACCTCAGCGGAAAGTCACTCACCTTCCTGTCCTCCGAGGTGGGCTTCGCCTCCCTGCCCGTGGCGCTGCTCGCGGGGCTGGAGTCGCTGCGGGGCTTGCTGCTCGCGGGTCTCATCGTCGGCATCGTGCAGGGCCTCACCGCGGCCTATGTCGATCCGCTCATCGGCGGCAACGCCGCCTCGGTCGTCCCCTACATCTTCATGCTGGGGGTGCTGATCGTGCGCCCCACCGGGATGTTCGGCTGGCGCCGCATCGAACGAGTGTGAGCCATGGATCCCTCCGGCATCTTCTTCACCCGCTACGAACAGGACAGTGCCCTGGTACGCACGCGGGCGCAATGGCTGGCACTGGGCCTGTGCGTCCTGGCGCTGCTGGCGTTCCCATGGTTCGCCTCGGCCCGCCTCGTGGCCGTGGCCAACCTGATGCTCGTCACCGCCATCGTGGTGGTCGGGCTCCAGATCACGACCGGCTACGCAGGGCAGATCAACCTCGGCCAGGCGGCCTTCATGGGGGTGGGTGCCTATGGCGCCGCCGCCATGGAGGTCAGGCTCGGCCTGCCGTTCTGGGCGGCCGTTCCGATCGGAGGCGTCCTGGCCGCCCTCGTCGGCTGGGCATTCGGGCTGACGGCCGCGCGCATCAAGGGCTTCTACCTGGCGCTGACGACGATCGCCGCACAGTTCCTGTTCGTGTTCGTGGTGCTGAACCTGCCCTCCTCCTGGCTCGGCGGCGTCAACGGCTTCAGCCTGCAGCCGGCGGCGATCGGCCCGCTGGTGTTCGACAGCGACCGCAAGCTGTACCTGCTGTTCCTGCTCGGTGCCGCCGTCATGGTGTTCGGCGCCTTCGGGATCGTGCGCAGCCGCCACGGGCGCGCCTTCGTCGCCGTCCGCGACGACGACGTCGCCGCCGCCATGATGGGAATCGACGTGCCCGGCACCAAGGCCCGTGCCTTCGTCGTCGGCGCGTTCTACGCCGGCATCGGCGGCGCGCTCTGGGCCTACCAGATCCGCTTCGTGTCGGTGGACCAGTTC
>DASUDL010000013.1:0-2753 GCA_036275615.1 Solimonas sp. | reverse complement strand
CAAGACCGATGCGATGTTCTGGGCGTGGTACGAGCCGTGGGCCGACGAGGCCGCAGTCCAGTGGTCGATGGCGGCGCAGGTGGCCGAAGTCCGCTGCCCGGTGGCCGCGCTGTTCGGTCAGGACGACGACTACGGCTGGCGCGCCAGCGCACGGCTGCTGGTGGACCACGGCCGCATGCCGCTGGAGGTGACGGCCCTCACCGGGATTGGCCACGACCCTCAGCACCGCGCGCGCACAGCCGTGCTGGAGGCGCTGGCCAGCGTGCTCCGCGCAGCCGGCGTCCGGGCCTGAGCCCGCACACTCCAGGCTCGCGCGTTAACCAACCTGCCGAGGCCGACCCCCGGCAGGCTGCATGACGCCCGCCAAGGGCTCATGCCTGGAGAACGCGCTGGCGCAGCTGCGCCTTCAAGATCTTGCCCACGGGATTGCGCGGGATCGCATCGATGTATTCCATGCGCTCGGGCAGTTTGTAGACGGCCACGCCGATCTGCTTGAGGTGCGCGACGATATCGTCCAGCGTCGGGGGATGGGCCTTGTCCCTGGGCACCACGTAGATGCAGGTCTTCTCGCCCATGATCTCGTCGGGGACGGCCACTGCGGCAGCTTCCTGCACGCCGGGGTGGGTAAGCACCAGATTCTCCACTTCTGCCGCACTGATGTTGAATCCGCCGCGAATGATGATGTCCTTCTTGCGGTCGAAGAAGCCGACGTGCCTCTCGTCACGCAAGATGAAGTAGTCGCCCGTGCGGAAAAACCCGTCGGCGGTGAACGAATTCGCTGCCAGGTCCGGCCGACGGTAATAGCCGGCAAACACATTGGGCCCTCGGTAGACCAGTTCGCCGACCTGGCCAGGTTCCGTGCATTCCTTGTCATTGTCGTCGAGCAGTTTCGCCTCCACGCCCCTTACGTTGGACGGCCACTCCGCGCCGCGCTTGCCCCACCACGGGAAGTTCTCGCTTCGCTTGCCGAACTCCGGCACGTCGAGAGGTCCGGCGATCAATCCAGTGCCTTCGGTCTGCCCCCAGAGATTGCAGATCTCGATGTTCCAGCGGCGCTTGAACTCCTCCATGCTCCAGCGCGAAGGCGGCGCAGAACCCGTGGCAATCGAGCGGATCGACGACAGGTCGAGGCTGTCGATGTTCGGCAGCTTGAGGACCATGTTCAGGATCGCCGGCACCAGGATCGTGAACTGCACGTTCTCGGTGAGCATCTGACGGATCAGCAACTCGACGTTGATCGGGTGGTGCAGGATCAGCGTGCCTCGCCCCGACAGCCAACTCATCCAGGCCACCGCCCCGGTCATGTTGACCATGGGCGCCGGAGCCAGCACGCGGTCCCCCTCCTGGATACCGACAACGGCCGGAATCAGGCGCATCTGAAACTGCCAGTTGTTGTGCGACATCGGGCAGCCCTTGGCGTGCGACTCGGTGCCCGAGGACCAGCACAGGCTGAAGATGTCGTTGGCCGAGATCTGGATGTCTGCGAGCAGACCCGGATCGGGCCGCTGCCGGGACATCTCGGTGATGTCCTCCAGCGTCAGCGTTTGATAGCCCACGCGTTGGGCCATGCCGATGTGGTCGAAGCCCTTGAAGTTCCTGACGCCGATGTAGCGCGTGGCCTGGCTGACTTCGGCCACGTTGCGCAGTTCGGAGTCGCGCCACTGCATCGCGATCGGCGACAGAACGCCGCCTGCGCGCGCCACGGCGAAGTACAGGGCCATGAGTTCCCAGACGTTGGGCAGCTGGGCTACCACGACTTCGTCCTTCTGCAGGCCGTCGCGGAGCAGTCCTGTGGCGATGGCATCGACCGCTGCGCCGAACTGCTGCCAGGTGACCGAGGTCGCCGGAGTGCCGATCAAATCCGCCCGGTCGGGCGTGTCGACAACGCAGGCGCGGTCCGGCACATCGGCAACGTGCCGCGCGAGCACATCGAGCAGAGTCTGGTCGCCCCACTGGCCCTTGGAGACGAAGCTGTCAATCAACGATGACGGATGCAAGATCATGAAGCAAAGCCTATGGTGAAAACGGCGCCTGGGGCGCCAAATGGAAGGTGGTGAAGGTGACGTTCAGGCGCGCGGTTGTACCGCCGCCGGCACATCGCCCGCCAGCGTGATGCGGTGCATCACACGGCGGTATCCGTGGTAGTCGTTGATCGGGTAGTGCTGCGTGCTGCGGTTGTCCCACAGGGCCAGCGTGCCGGGCGCCCAGCGCACGCGGCAGGTGAACTCTTCCTTCGTCTGGTGTGCGTGCAGGTACCGCAGCAGCGGCGCACTCTCCTCCTCGGTCAGGCCGGCGAAGCGCACGGTGTGCGCCACGTTCATGTACAGCGCGCGGCGCCCGGTCTCGGGGTGCAGCCGCACGGCCGGATGCTCGGCCTCGTACACGCGGCGGTCTTCGCGGCCGGCGTCGGCGATGCGGTCCTCGCGCGTGCGCGAGGTGTCGGCCTTGGCCGAGCTGTTGACGCAGCGCAGCCCTTCCAGCAGCCGCTGCATGCCACCTGACAAGGCCTCGAAGGCGGCGGTCTGGCTGGCGAACAGGGTGTCGCCACCGTGCGGCGGCACCTCGCGCGCGAGCTGCAGCGTGGCCATCGGCGGGCACTCGAGGTAGGCGGTGTCGCTGTGCCACACGCCACCGAAGTTGACGCGCTCGTGCTCGAGCTTCTTCACTTCGATGATGTGGGGCCAACCGTCGAGGCCCTTGACGAAGGGGTACTCCACCGGCGTGCCGAAGCTGGCGGCCAAGGCCATGAACTC
>DASUDL010000012.1:0-2056 GCA_036275615.1 Solimonas sp. | reverse complement strand
CGCGGTCATCTGCACGCACATGTCGGTGGACAGGCCGGCGACGATCAGCTCGCGCGCCGCCATCTCCTTGAGCAGCAGCTCGAGCGCCGTGCAGTAGAAGGCGGAGTGGCGCGGCTTGAGCAGCGTGATGTCGTGCGGCCGGGGCGCCAGCAGGCGGGCGATCTCGCCGCTGGTGTCGTCGCGCTCGCAGCACTGCGTCACCAGGCCGTGGAAGTCCGACTGCCAGGAACCGTAGTTGTCGTTGGCATAGACCACCGCCACCTTCTGGCGATCGAGCTGATCGCGCAGGCGCACCGTGGCGCGCGCCGCCGCAAGGGCCGGCTTCGCGAGCCTCTCCGCGCCCGGGAAGTTCAGCGGGTTGATGAAGTCGACGAGGATCAGAACGCGCGGGCTGCGCGGCACCTTGGCAGGTTTCATGGGCTGGAATGCAAACGGCGCCCATGGTAGGGCGCCGTCGCGGCCGGTGCTGTAGGAACCGGGCTTTACTTCTTGCCTAGGCCCAGGAGCGCGGCGCCCTCGGTGTACAGCTTCACCTTGCTGGCCATGAAGCCGTCCATTTCCTCCACGCCGACGTTCACCAGCTCGAAGCCGCTCTTGGCCGCGAGCTCCTTCATCTCCGGGTCGTTGTTCATGGCGCGCCACAGGTCCGACAGGCGCTTGCGTTCCGCCGCCGGCGTCGACTTGGGAACGCCGATGCCGCGGTAGGCGCCGTCGACCCAGTCCACGCCCAGTTCCTTGAAGGTCGGCACGTCGGGCATCAGCGGATGGCGGCGGTCCATGGCCACGGCCAGCGGGCGGATGCGGCCCTTGTTGTTGATGGCGAAGGCGGTGTACGTCATCGCGCCGTCCACCTGCGCGCCCATCACCGAGGTGGCCATGTCGCCGGTGCCCTTGAAGGGCACGTAGATGGTCTTCACGCCGAAGGCCTTGTTCATGCGCTCGTGCGCGGCGTGGTTGGCGGAGTTCTGGCCGGAACCGCCGAGGCTCAGCTTGCCGGGGTTGGCCTTGGCGGCCTTGATGAAGTCGTCGAAGTTGCGGATCGGGCTCTGTTCCGGCACCACCAGGATGTCGGGCGTGTAGTGGAACCAGAACACGGGGGTGATGTCCTGGGTCTTGTACTGCACCTGGCCTTCGATCGGCTGGAACACGATGTGCGGCAGGTTCACGCCGACGACGTTGACGCCGTCGCCCGGCAGCTGGTTCATCTGCGTCCACATCAGCGCGCCGCCGGCACCGGCCTTGTACTGGATGATGGTCTCGATGTTCGGGCAGCGCTTCTTCAGCACGACCTGCTGGTGGCGCGCGGAAAGGTCGGACTCGCCGCCGGGCGGGAAGGCCTGCCAGTACAGGACGTTCTTCTCGGGGCAGGGCACCGACTGGGCGAAGGCCACGGGGGCCAGCAGCGCGAGCGCCAGGGTGGAAAGGATGCGTTTCATGGATTTGTCTCCTTGTTCGGGATTGGGCCTGCGGGTCAGCGGTTCTTCAACCGGGAAACTACCGCCGCCGTGACGTCAACCGTCTTCGCCTTGCCGCCGAGGTCGCCGGTGTGCAGAGCCGGGTCGGCCGTGATCTCCTCGATGGCCTTCATCAGGCGGCCGGCGGCTTCCTTCTCGCCGAGGTGCTCCAGCAGCATCACGCAGCTCCAGAAGGTGCCCACCGGGTTGGCCAGCCCCTTGCCCATGATGTCGAAGGCCGAGCCGTGGATCGGCTCGAACATGCTCGGGTAGCGGCGCTCGGGATCGATGTTGCCGGTGGGCGCGATGCCCAGGCTGCCGGCCAGCGCCGCGGCCAGGTCGCTCAGGATGTCCGCGTGCAGGTTGGTGGCGACCAGCGTGTCGAGCGAGGCGGGGCGGTTCACCATGCGCGCGGTGCAGGCGTCGACCAGCTCCTTGTCCCACTTCACGTCCGGGAACTCGCGGCTGACCTGCAGCGCGATCTCGTCCCACATCACCATGCCGTGGCGCTGGGCGTTGGACTTGGTGACGACGGTGAGCAGCTTGCGCGGGCGCGACTGCGCCAGCTTGAAGGCGAAGCGCATGATGCGCTCCACGCCGGC
>DASUDL010000011.1:0-6716 GCA_036275615.1 Solimonas sp. | reverse complement strand
CGCCGCTGAGGCGCGACATCCACATCACGTTTTAGCGACAGAAAGACTGTTCAGGGGTTCGATATGAAGAAGCGGATGACGATCATGCTGCTGGCCTGCACCCTGGTGTTCGGGCTGGTGTTCGGCATGAAGTGGTTCGGTAACAAGATGATGGTGCAGTACGTCGAGAACATGCCGGTGCCGCCGGCCACCATCACCGCCGCCCCGGCCCAGAGCATGACCTGGGACAACAGCCTCGAGGCCATCGGCACCCTGGTGCCGGTCAACGGCGCCGACATCACCACCGAGGCCGGCGGCATCGTCGCGGCCATCCACTTCGAGTCCGGCGCGCGTGTGGCCGCCGGGGCCCCGCTGATCACCCTCGATGCCGCCAACGAGCGCGGCGAGTTCAAGCGCCTGCAGGCCCAGGCCGAGCTGGCCGAGCTCAACCGCCAGCGCCGCGAGAAGCTGTTCAAGCTCGAGGCGATCTCCAAGTCGGACTACGACGCGGCCGTGAGCGAGGCCAATGCCGCCAAGGCCGCGGTCGAGGCCCAGGCCGGCAAGCTGGCGCTCAAGGAGATTCGCGCGCCCTTCGCCGGCCTGCTGGGTATCCGTCGCGTCAACGTCGGCCAGTACCTGGCCACCGGCACGCCGATCGTCACCCTGCAGTCGCTGGATCCCATCGATGTCGACTTCGCGCTGCCCGAGCAGCAGACCGGTGCGGTGCAGCCCGGCTACCGGGTCACGGTGAAGGTGGATGCGTATCCGGGGCAGACCTTCAGCGGCGAGGTCCTGGCGGTCGAGCCGCGCGTCGACGAGGCCACGCGCAACTTCCAGCTGCGCGCCCGTCTCGCCAACCAGGACCTGAAGCTGCGCGCCGGTCAGTTCGCGCGCGTGCACCTGGCCCTGCCCGGCGAGCGCAAGCTGACCGTGGTGCCGCGCACCGCCGTCAACTACAGCTCCTACGGCACTTCGGTGTTCGTGGTGCAGAAGAAGAAGGTCGACCCGAACGCGCCCGCGACGCCGGCCCCGGCCATGCCCGGCGCGCCGCCGGCCACCGACCTCGAGGTCACGCAGCGTTTCGTGCGCGTGGGCGAGGCGCGCGGCGATTTCGTGGCGATCGTCGAGGGCCTGGCCGAAGGCGAGGAAGTGGCGACCTCGGGCCTGCTCAAGCTGCGCAACCAGCAGCCCGTGATCATCGACAACAGCGTCTCGCCCAAGCCGGAACTGAATCCGGCGGTACCGGCGGGCTGATGCACTGGCCCGCGGCCGATCCCGGTCGCGGGCCCACTGACTTGCGGAGCGAGTGATGCACTTCACCGACATCTTCATCAAGCGGCCCGTGCTGGCGAGCGTCGTCAGCCTGGTGATCCTGCTGCTGGGCCTGCGCGCAGGACTGAACCTCAACATCCGCGAGTTCCCGGAACTGCAGAACGCGCAGATCAACGTCACGGTTGCCTATCCGGGTGCCGGTCCAGAGCTGATGAACGGCTTCGTGACCACGCCGCTGGAGCGCGAGGTGGCCACCGCCGACGGCATCGACTTCCTGTCGTCCAGCACCGGCCAGGGCGTGGCGGTGATCACCGCCAACCTGCGCCTGGACAAGGACCCGAACGAGGCGCTCACCGAGATCTCGGCCAAGGTCAACAAGCTGCGCAACCAGCTGCCCGAAGGCTCCGAGGACCCGGTCATCGAGATCGCGGAAGGCGGCGGCACCGCGGCCATGTACATGTCCTTCTACTCGAAGGTCCTGGACGAGAGCCAGATCACCGACTACCTGCTGCGCGTGGTCGAGCCGCAGCTCTCGGCCATTCCCGGCATCGAGAAGGCGATCATCATCGGCGCGCGTACCTATGCGATGCGCATCTGGCTCAAGCCGGACCGCCTGTCGGCGCACAACCTGACCGCCAGCGAGGTCTACGGCCGCATCCGCAGCCAGAACGTGCTCTCGGCCGTGGGCGAGACCAAGGGCAACTACGTCCGTATCGGCCTGTCGGCCAAGACCGACCTGCAGTCGCCGCAGGAATTCCGCGACCTGGTGATCAAGACCGACGGCGATACCGTGGTGCGCCTCGGCGACATCGCCGATGTGCAGCTCGGCTCCGAGACCTACGACGGCGCCGCCGGCTGGGACGGCGACCCCGCGATCTTCATCGGCATCAACGTGCGCCCGGACGCCAACGTGCTCGACGTGATCGAGCAGGTCAACCAGACCTGGCCGTCCATCCTCAAGGGCCTGCCCGAGGGCCTGAACGCCGAGATCGGCTACGACAGCACGGTCTACATCCGCGATGCCATCGCCGAGGTGCAGGCCACCCTGGTCGAGGCGGTGCTGATCGTCGTCGTCGTGATCTTCCTGTTCCTGGGCTCGGTGCGGAATGCCCTGATTCCGGCGATCACCGTGCCGCTGTCCCTGGTCGGTGGCCTGTTCCTGATGTTCGCGATGGGCTTCACCATCAACCTGCTGACCCTGCTGGCCATGGTGCTGGCGATCGGCATGGTGGTCGACGACGCGATCATCGTGATGGAGAACATCCACCGCCATATCGAGGAGGGCATGAAGCCCTTCGACGCGGCGATCCAGGGCGCGCGCGAGCTGGTGGGCCCGGTCATCGCCATGACCATCACCCTGATGGCGGTGTACGCGCCGATCGGCTTCCTGACCGGCATCACCGGCAAGCTGTTCACGGAGTTCGCCTTCACGCTGGCCGGCGCGGTGCTGATCTCCGGCATCATCGCCCTGACGCTCACCCCGATGATGTGCGCCCGCATCCTCAAGCCGACCCACGGCGAGGGCGCCGAGCCCAACCGCCTGGCGGCCTACATCGACGGCAAGTTCGAGCAGTGGCGCGGCGCCTTCAAGCGCCGTCTGCACAGCGCGCTCGACACCCTGCCGGTGATCGGCGTGTTCGGCGCCATCGTGCTGGTGTCCTGCTTCTTCCTGTTCCGCGCCACGCCCGCCGAACTGGCGCCGGCGGAGGACGTCGGTTTCGCCTTCGCGCTCAACGAGACCGACGGCTACTCCTCGCAGGAGTACCTCGACCAGTACTTCAAGCAGGCGCAAAAGATCGTGCTCGAGGATCCGGACGTGCCGCACATCTTCACCTTCGCCCTTGGCGATGGCGGCGGCACCAGCCAGGGTTTCCTCGGCATGATCACGCGGCCCTGGAGCGAGCGCGAGCGTGGCCTGTCGACCATCGTCCAGGAGCTCACCGGCAAGCTCGGCGCCGTCGCCGGCGCGCGCTCGGTGGTGATCCAGCCGCCGCCGCTGCCCACGCCCGGCCAGGGTTACCCGGTGGAGTTCGTGCTCAAGGCCACGGCCGATCCGGCCACGCTGGCCCGCGTCGGCGACGAGATCGTCGGCCGTGCCATGGCGACCAAGAAGTTCTTCTTCGTCGCGCCGCGCCTGCGCATCGACCGCCCGGAGGCCCAGCTGACCATCGACCGCGACAAGGCGGCGCTGCTTGGCGTCGACATGAGCCAGCTGTCGGCGGACCTGGCGGCCCTGCTCGCCGGTGGCGAGGTCAACCGCTTCGACTACCAGAGCCGTTCGTACAAGGTGATCCAGCAGATCGAGCGCGGTGAGCGCCTCAACCCCTCGCAGCTCGCGGGCTACTACACCCGCGCCCGCAACGGCGACCTGATCCCGATCTCCACCGTGGTGACGATCGAGAACCGCACCGTGCCGCGTTCCATCGAGCACGCGCAGCAGATGAACTCGAACACGATCATCGCCGTGCCGCGCCCCGACGTGACCCAGGGCCAGGCGCTGAAGATCTTCGAGGACCTGTTCGCAGAGCTGGCGCCTGCCGGCTTCCAGGCCGACTACGCGGGCCCCTCGCGCCAGTACAAACAGGAGGGCACGGCGCTGATCGCCACCTTCGTGTTCGCGCTGGTGATCATCTACCTGGTGCTGGCGGCGCAGTTCGAGTCCTTCCGCGACCCGCTCATCATCCTGGTGACGGTGCCGATGTCGATCTGCGGTGCGCTGCTGTTCATCAACATCTTCGCCATCACCAACGGCATGCAGCTGACGCAACTGCCGGGCATGACGCTCAACATCTACACCCAGGTGGGCCTGATCACCCTGATCGGCGTGATCTCCAAGCACGGCATCCTGATCGTGGAGTTCGCCAACAAGCTGCAGGAGCAGGGCCTCTCGAAGCGCGATGCGATCGAGGAGGCGACCTCGATCCGCCTGCGTCCGGTGCTGATGACCACCGCAGCGCTGGTGGTGGGCATGCTGCCGCTGCTGATCGCCTTCGGCCCCGGCGCGGCCTCGCGCTTCTCCATGGGCCTGGTGATCGCCTCGGGCATGACCATCGGCACCCTGTTCACGCTGTACGTGGTGCCGGCGATGTACCTGTACATCGGCCACGACCTTGGCAACCGCAGCCACGCGATCCCGGCCGCCACGCCGCAGCTGGCGCACTGAGGGGCGGCCTGGCCGCAACGAAAAAGGCCCGCGTAAGCGGGCCTTTTTCATGGACGCGGGAATCTCAGCCGAAGCAGAAGGCGTTGAGCTTGTTGCCGTCGCGGTCGCGGAAGTAGGCGGCGTAGAACCCGCTGTCGCCGCGCGGGCCGGGCTTGCCCTCGTCGGTGGCGCCGAGGGCCAGGGCCTTGTCGTAGACCGCCTTGACCTGATCGCGGTTCTTCGCGGCCAGGGCCACCATCACGCCGTTGCCGACCGTGGCAGCTTTGCCGTCGAAGGGCTGGGTGATCGCCAGGGCGGCGCCGGTGGGGCTGGTGCCCCAGACGATGAAGCCGTCGAACTCCATGGTGCGCTTGGCGCCCAGCTCCGCGAGCAGCGCGTCGTAGAACGCCGCGGCGCGGGCGAAATCGTTGGTGCCGAGGGTGACGTAACCGATCATGGCAAGGCTCCGGAAATAAGGAGGCCTAGCCTACGCCGAAGCCGCTCAGGACGGGAGCCGGTAGTACTCGGGCCGGCCGGCCGTCCACAGCTCGCCCCAGAGCTTGCCGCCGCCATCCACCGTGAGCACCTCGCCGGTGATGAAGCTGCCGGAGGACGCGGACAGGTAGATGCAGGCCTCGGCAATCTCCATGGGCGTGCCGGGACGCTTGAGCGGATTGGCGAGCGGGAACTCCTTCTGCGCCTCGGGCGGGTAGACCTCGAGGCCTTCGGTCGCGGTCAGGCCCGGGGCCACGCAGTTGACGCGGATGCCCAGTGGCGCCCACTCCACGGCCACGGTGCGGCTGGCGCCGATGATGCCGGCGCGCGCGGCCACGGTATGGGCCACGCCCGGCATGCCGCGTTCGATTACCACGACGATGTTGCAGATCGAGCGGGCCATGGCCTGTGCTGCCGCGCCCTGGTCGCGCCAGTACTGCGCGGCGCGCTGCATCATCAGCCAGGTGCCGTTGAGATTGTTGTTGATGACCGCGTTCCAGCCCTTGGGCGCGTAGTCGATCGCGTGCTGCGGGAACTGGCCACCGGCATTGTTCACGGTGCAGTCGATGCGGCCGTAGTGGGCGTGCGCCGCCGTGAACAGGGCGTCGACCTGGTCGGGCTCCCGGACATTGGTCGGCACCACCAGGGCCTCGCCGCCCTTGGCGCGGATGAAGGCGGCCACGGTCTCCAGCTTCTCCGGCGTGCGGCCGCAGAGCACCAGCCGGGCACCGAGGCGTGCGAATAGCAGGGCGCAGGCACGGCCGATACCGCTGCCGGCGCCGGAGACCAGCACGACCTTGCCGCGGAACAGGTCCGGGCGGTAGACGGTTTCGGCGGCCCAGAGATGTTCCGGCGCGTTGAGCCGCGCCACGTCCGCCGCGGCGCTCATGCGCTCAGCAGTTCCTTGGCGATGATCATCTTGCGCACTTCGGTGGTGCCGGCACCGATCTCCAGCAGCTTGATCGAGCGGTACAGGCGGTTGATCTCGGATTCCCAGATGTAGCCGCTGCCGCCATGGATCTGCACGGCATGGTTGAGCACCTTGTTGAGTGTCTCGGCCGTGTACATCACACCGGCGGCGGTGAGCTTGTGGATGTCGCCGCGGCCGCCCTCGCCCTCGCGCACCGTATTGGCGGCGCGCAACACCTGGTAGGTGTAGAGGCGCATCGACTCGACCCAGGTGTACATCTCGGCCAGCATCGACTGCACCATCTGGAACTCGGCAATCGGCTTGCCGAACTGCTTGCGCTGGCGGGCATAGTCCAGCGACAGCGCCAGCGCGCGCTCGGCGATGCCGAGGTTGATCGGCGAGATCATGGCGCGCTCGAGATCGAGGCCCGACATCACCACGCGTACGCCCTTGTTCTCCTCGCCCACGAGGTTGGCGGCCGGCACGCGGCATTCGTCGAACACCAGCTCGCCGGTCTGCGAACCGCGGAAACCCATCTTGACCAGCTTCTGCGCCACCTTGAAGCCGGGGAAATCCTTCTCGACGATGAAGGCGCTGATGCCCTGCGGGCCCTTGTCCTTGTCGGTCTTGGCGTAGACCAGCAGCACGTCGGCCACCGGGCCGTTGGTGATGTAGATCTTGCGGCCGTTGAGGACGTAGGAGTCGCCCTCGCGGCGCGCGGTGGTGCGCATCGAGCCCAGGGCGTCGGAGCCCGCGCCCGGCTCGGTGAGGCCCAGTGCGCCGATCAGGGTGCCCTTGTTCAGGCCCGGCAGGTACTTCTGCTTCTGCGCCTCGCTGGCATTGGCCAGGATGTTGTTCATGCACAGGTTCTCGTGCGCCACCCAGGCCAGGGCCAGGGCGTGGTTCCAGCGCGAGAAG
>DASUDL010000010.1:0-3501 GCA_036275615.1 Solimonas sp. | reverse complement strand
AGCATGTGGTGGCCGAAGCTCACCGGCTGCGCCACCTGCAGGTGGGTGAAGCCCGGGAGCACCACGTCCACGTTCGGCTCGGCGATCTTCAGCAGGGCCTTCTGCAGGTCCACCAGCAGGTCGGCGATCAGGTCGATCTCGCCGCGCAGCCACAGGCGCACGTCGGTGGCGACCTGGTCGTTGCGGCTGCGCCCGGTGTGCAGGCGCTTGCCCGCGTCGCCCACCAGCTGGGTGAGGCGGGCCTCCACGTTCAGGTGCACGTCCTCCAGGTCCAGCTTCCATTCGAAGGCCCCGGAAGCGATTTCCTGGCGGATCTGCTCCATTCCGCGGCGGATGTCGGCCAGATCCGTTGCGGAAATGACACCCTGTTTTTGCAACATGGCGGCGTGCGCCAGGGAGCCGGCGATGTCCGCCTGCCACAGCCTCTTGTCGAAGGAGACGCTGGCGGTGTAGCGTTTCACGAGGTCGCTCATGGGCTCGCTGAACAGGGCGGACCACGCCTCGGACTTGTGATCGAGTTGGCTCATAGGGGTTGCACGTATGCGCTGGCGGGTGGCGGGAAGGGTCGATTCACCAAATAATGAGGCCGAAGGAGGGCCGGAGCAGGTGCGCGCGAGCGTGGCCTGAAGGTCTGATGGACGACTCGCAACTATTATCCGCGTTCCAGGAACTGTCCCGGCCGGCCGCCCCGGCGGTCAAGCCGCGCCCGGTCATGGTTTACGACGCCTGCCATGTGGGCGTGGTGCTGCGCACCGTGCTGTTCGTCGAGGGCGTGATGGCGGTGGGCGCCATGTTCGCCGGCCCCGGGCTCGCGGCCTGGGTCGAACGCGTCGCCGTGCTCAGTGGAGCGGCGCTGCCCGCCGCCCTGGGCTGGCTGGCGCTGTCCTGCGGGGGCAAGAACGTGTTCGCGCGCCTGCCCGCCTTCGGCCAGCAGGTGGCCGGCGTGCTGCTCGGGGCGCTGGCCGGCCTGGCCGGCTGCGGCCTGCTGGCGCTGGTGCTGCCGCCGCGGCCCATGCCCTGGGTGGCCTCCGCGCTGGCGGGCGCCTTCCTCTCCGGCATCGTGGTGGCCGCCCTCGTGCTGCGCGCCAAGGGCCGCATGCCGGCCGAAACCGCGGCGCGGCTGGCGGAGCTGCAGGCGCGCATCCGGCCCCACTTCCTGTTCAACAGCCTCAACAGCGCGATCGCCCTGGTGCGCGAGGACCCCACCAAGGCCGAACACCTGCTGGAGGACCTCAGCGAGCTGTTCCGCCACGTCCTGGTGGCCAAGACCGATTCGGCCACCCTGGCCGAGGAGGTGCAGGTGGCCCGCCACTACCTGGACATCGAGCAGGTGCGCTTCGGCGAGCGCCTGCGGGTGGAGTGGGCGATCGATCCGGATGCGGGCAAGGCGAAAGTGCCTGCTTTGTTTTTGCAGCCCTTGGTGGAGAATGCGGTCAAGCACGGCGTGGAGCCGAGTCCGACCGGGGCCGACGTGAAGGTCACGACGCAGCGCCGGGGCAGCACCGTCGTCATCAAGGTGACGAACACGGTTCCCTCGGGGCAGGGGCGCCCCGGGCACGGCGTGGCGCTGGACAACGTGAGGGACCGGCTGCGGCTGCTGCACGACGTGCAGGCGCAGTTCCAGACGGCCCTGATCGATGGGCGTTACCAGGTGCGGATGGAGGTTCCGGCATGAACAATAACGAGGACGGAGGGCAGAGATGGGCCTGAAGATGTTGTTGGTCGACGACGAACCGCTGGCGCGGTCGCGGCTGCGTACCCTGCTGGCCGAATGCAAGGCGCCGGCGGCGGAAGTGGCGGGGGAGGCAGCCAATGCCGCCCAGGCCATGGAGCACCTGCGGCGCCAGGGCTACGACGGCGTGTTGCTGGACATCCACATGCCCGGCGCGGACGGACTGGCGCTGGCGCAGGTGCTGCGCACGCTGCCGGAGCCGCCCGCCGTGGTGTTCGTGACGGCCTATGCCGAACACGCGGTCACCGCCTTCGAACTGGAGGCGGTGGACTACCTGACCAAGCCGGTGCGGCTGGAGCGGCTGGAGCAGGCCCTGGGGCGGGTGGAGAAGGCCCGCCAGGGGCGCGCCGGCGGGCCCGAGCCGGAACAGGAAGTGCTGGTGATCCAGGACCGGGGCCGCACGGAACGGGTGCCGGTGAACGAGGTGTTGTATTTCAAGGCCGAATTGAAGTACATCACCGTCCGCACGGCCGCCAGAAGCTATATCCTTGACGGTTCGCTCAGCGACCTCGAGGAGCGCCACAGCGGCCAGTTCCTGCGGGTCCACCGCAATGCGCTGGTCTCCAGGCGCGCCGTCCGCGCGCTCGAAAAGCATTTTGACGCGGAGGAAGGGGAAGGCTGGGCGGTCCGCCTGAACGGGGTCGAAGAATCCCTGTCCGTCTCGCGCCGGCAACTGAGCGCAGTGCGGGAGGCGCTGGCGAGCTGAACACAACAGAGGAACGGGGACTCGCAGCAGGCATGACGCAACAGTGAGTTCCGATCCTTCCGATCCTTCCGAAGCCGTCGACCCGTCCGAGATCGACGACCTCCCCCGCACCCCCGTGGACCCGCGGCAGCCGCCGCACGTGCTGCTGCACATGCCGCAGAACGTGCGCAGCGCCGCCCTGGGCGTGCTGATGGTGCTGGCCGTGCTGGCCGTGCTGAAGCTCGCCAGCGGCTTCTTCATCCCCCTCATGGTGGGCATCGTCCTGAGCTACGCCCTGTCGCCGCTGGTGGACTGGCTGCATCGCATGAGGATCCCGCGCGCGATTTCCGCCGGCGTCCTGATCCTCGGCATCCTGGGCGGCCTCGGCGCCTCCGTGTATTCCCTGTCCGACGACGCCAACGAGCTGGTCGAGTCCCTGCCGGACGCCGCGCGCAAGGTGCGCGACGCCTTGCAGCAGGGCAAGCGCAAGAAGCAGGACAGCACGCTGGAAAGCGTGCAGAAGGCGGCCACCGAACTGCAGAAGGCGGCCGAGGAGGCGGGGGGCAGCACGCCGGCCACGCGCGGCGTGACGCGGGTCATCGTGGAGAAGCCGCGCTTCGACCTGCGCGAGCACCTGTGGAGCGGAACGCTGGGCTTCGCCAGCGCGGTGGGGCAGACGGTGATGGTCACCTTCCTCACCTACTTCATGCTGATCTCCGGAGACACCTTCCGGCGCAAGCTGGTGAAGATCACCGGGCCCGGCCTGGCGGAGAAGAAGCTCACCGTGCAGGCGCTCGACGAGATCAACGCGCAGATGCAGCGCTACCTGCTGGTGCAGCTGGTGGCCAGCATCGCCGTGGGCATCGCCACGGGCATTGCCTTCGCCATCATCGGCGTGAAGCACGCGGCCGTGTGGGGCGTGGCCGCCGGCATCCTCAACCTGGTGCCTTACGTGGGCTCGGTCGCCGTGACCGCCGGGGCCGCCCTGGTGGCCTTCCTGCAGTTCGGCGGGGACATGAAGATGGCGCTGGTGGTCGCCGGCGGCTCGCTCCTGATCAACACGATCGAGGGCTACCTGCTGGTG
>DASUDL010000009.1:0-16649 GCA_036275615.1 Solimonas sp. | reverse complement strand
CGCGGTGCGGCGCACCACCTGGATCGGGGTGGGGATCGTATGGGTCTGCATGGGGTCATCTCGGGTCAGGCGCCGGGGCGGATGTGCGCGGTGGCCTCATCTTCGACACGCTGCCAGATCTCCACCGCCATCGGATTGTTGCTTTCTTCCAGAATGTGGCCGACCAGGCCGATGGCCCGTGCGAGCACGCCGATCCCGCGCACGATCTTCCACGGCAGGCCGAGTTCGCAGCAGATGGCACCGATCGCTCCGGTAGCGTTGACCGGCAGCATCTTCCCGGACAGCCTCTCGGCCTCCGCGCAGATCAGTTGCTCGAGCTTGATGTAGTCGCCGGAAAACCCGGTTTCCGCAGCGATCTGAAACAGCCGCGGGGCCCGTGGATCCACCGGCTTGTGCAGGGGATGTCCGAGGCCGGGCACGATGGCGCCGCGCGCGCGGAAGCCGGCCACGACTTCGCGCGCGATCTTCTCCAGATCGGCACCGCGCGTGCCCGGCGGCAACGCCTCGTAGAGCATTCTCGCGGTGCCTTCGGTGGAGCCCACGAACACCGACCCCAGACCGCACAGCCCGGCCGCCACGGCGGCTTGCAGCGATTCGGGAGCGCCTGCGTAGGTCAGCCGCGCTGCAAGCGCGCTGGGCGTGATGCCATGTTCGACGAGCGTCACCGCCACCGCGTTGAAGAGCTTCGACTCCGGCGGCGCCGGCATGCGTCCCATGATCTGCAGAAAGGCCATGTCACCGAGGTTGATATGGCCGAGCAATTCGTCGGGCAGGCTCTTGCCGTGGACCTCGATGCGGTCGGGCGTGCTCCAGGCGATGTCCGATCGGATGGGTTTGGTCTTTCGGGCCATGGGGTTTCTTCCTTGCTTTGCTTGGGGAGTTCATCCAGCGCCAGCTGCGCTGCGCAGGATGGCCCGCGCGCGCTCGTAGAGCGGCTTGTCGATCATCTGGCCGTCGACCGCCACAGCGGAACCGCCAGCGGTGGCGAAAGCCGCGCACACGCGGTGTGCCCAGGCGACCCGCTCGGCGCCCGGCTTGAAGGCGGCTTGTACGGCAGCCACCTGCCTGGGGTGGATACACAGCTTGGCGCCGAAGCCGAGACGCCGCGCACGATCGGCGTCGGCGCGCAGCCGCGCCACATCGTCGATGGCGGTGCTGACGCCGTCGACAGGCGCAGCCAGTCCTGCCACGCGCGACGCCAGCACCACGTGCGAGCGGAAGTGCAGCAACTCCTCTTCGCCGCCTTCGGGGTCGCAGTCGATGCCGAGGTCGACCGCCAGGTCGACGCTGCCGAACGCCAGCCGCACCACGCCGGGCACACGAGCGATGTTGCGTGCCTCCTCGACACCGCGGGCCGATTCGATGATCGCCAGCACGTCCCTGAAGCAACGCTCGACGACGCTGCAGGGCGCATCGATGCCGTCCGCCTTGGGCAGCATCACGGCCGCCACGCCGGGGTGGCGGCACAGTTCCACGTCGTCGTCGAACCAGGCGGTTGCTGCGGCGTTGATGCGCACCACCGTGGGCATTCGCTCATCCAGCGCATTCGCCAGGGCGTCGCGGGCGCAGGACTTGTTTTCTGGCGCCACCGCATCCTCCAGATCGACGATCACTGCATCGGCACCGGACGCGCGCGCCTTGGCGTAACGCTCGGGACGGTCGGCGGGCACGAACAGGTACGTGCGCGGCAAGCTGCCGGAACCGGCGGCGCTCATGGAGGCAGCCATCGGCCGATGCGCGGCGCGTCGGCAAGCGCCCAGGTACGGGCGATCAGCGCGTCCATGTCCGCCGTCGTAGCCGCCCCGCCATAGGCCGCCAGGCGGCGCGCCTTGTCCTCCAGCTCGGGCCTGCTGAGCGTGTTGCCGGGGTCGCCCTTGGGCTCGTCGACCCGCGCCTGCAGCGTGCGGCCGTCCCGGGTGCGGACGGTCACCTTGCCAATCCAGCGCTGCGGATAGGCGCCGTCGACCTCGGGGTCCGGCTCCATCGACACCTTGTCGCGCAGGGCGGCCACGCGCGGCGCCAGGAAGTGGCGATCGAATTCGTCCAGGCCGGCGTAGCCATGTTCGGCCACCAGGGCCAGCACCGTGCCCATCGAAAATTTGGCCTGGTGGACAGTCGCGGGAACAACCACCCTTCCGAGCACGTCGATCGCGCCCTGGTGCACGTGCGCGACGACGGCGGCGATGTCGGCAGGCTTGAGCCTGTGCTCGCGCATCAGCAGCAGCAGCGCATCGGCACTCGGATGGGTGTGGCGGCACGAAGCGTGGTATTTGAACGAGGTCTCGGCGGTTGCCCACCGGATGCCCAGCCCGGCGGTCAGACGCGCGGGCTCGGCGTCGCTCGACATGCCCGCGGCCATGCCTTGCTCTCCCTCGAGGATCCGGCGGGCACCGGTGAAGCCGTCCCGCGCCAGATAGGCCGATGCCAGCCCGGTGGAGGCCGCATGGGCGCAGTGCAACTGCTTGGAGTCGGCGGCATCCCGCAGGAATTCCCACAGCCCCGCGGACTGGGTGCCGGCGCTGCCGAAAGCATGCAGCATCTGCGCCGCGTCCAGTCGCAGCAGCCGCCCGGTCGCAGCGGCGGCAGCCAGCGATCCAGCGGTGGCGGTGGTGTGGAAGATGCGGTAGTGCGAACGCCCGAGGAATTCGCCAACGCGGATGCCGATCTCGTAGCCCGCCACTACAGCGGCCAGAAACTCGCGACCGCTCGCGCCGACGGACTGCGCGACAGCCAGCGCCGCCGGGAACACCACCGCCGCCGGGTGGAACACGGAGCCGTTGTGCACGTCGTCCTGTTCGACCACGTGCGATGCCGCGGCATTCACCATCGCCGCGAAGTGCGGAGATGTCAGTCGTCTCGTGATCAGCACCTCGGCCGCCCCGTCAGCAGGCCCCATGCTGCGCGCATACGCCTCGATGGCCTGCACGGCCCGCGCGCTCTTGCCGGCCAGCGTCGAGCCGGTCCAATCCAGGAAAAGATCTTCCGTACGGCGCAGGACAGGCGCCGGAATGTCCGCGAAGTCTAGTGTCGCGGCGAAGGCGGCGAGTTCCGCGCCGGGCTGGTCTTGCATGCTCATGAAAGCTCCCCCGCGATCAGACGGCGCGCTCGGCGCGCAGCCCCGTGATTTCCGCATCGGAGTAGCCCAGCTCCGCCAGGATCCCATCCGTGTGCTGGCCGAGAGATGGCACGGGGCTCATCGGAGGCGGCTCGGCACCCGACACGTGGTGGGGCGGGAACAACGCGGGCACCCGCCCGCCCGGAGTCTCGACTTCAGCCCAGCGCCCCCGCGCCGCCAGCTGGGGATGCCGCCACAGGTCGGCCATCTCGTTGAGCTGCGCGTTGGCGATCTGCGCGCTTTCCAGGCGTTCGATCAGCTGCGCGGCCGTCAGCCGGGAAAAGACGCCTTCGATGATTTCGCGCAGCTTGTCCTTGTGCGCGAGCCGATTGGCGTTGCCCATGTACGCCTGGGCGAGGGCTGGCTGCAGCAGCACCTTGTCGCAGAAGGCCGCCCATTCGCGGTCGTGCTGAACGCCCAACACGACGGACTTGCCGTCGGCGCAGGTGAACGGGCCGTAAGGGTAGATGGCAGCATGCGAGGCACCAGCGCGCACCGGCGGTGGCTGGCCGTCGACGGTGTAGAACAGGGGGTAGCCCATCCACTCGGACATGGCCTCGAGCATCGAAATCTCGAGGCGCCGGCCGCGACCGGTGCGTCCGCGCTCCAGCAGCGCGGCCAGCACGCTGCTGTAGGCGTACATGCCCGCCGCAATATCGGCGATCGACAAGCCGGCCTTGCAAGGCTGATCCGGCGTTCCGGTCACGGAGACGAAACCCGATTCGCTCTGGATGAGCAGGTCATAGGCCTTCTTCTCGGTGTACGGTCCGCCGTCGCCGTAACCGGAGATGTCGCACACCACGATGCCCGGGTTGACCGGTTCGAGGCTGGCGTGGTCCAGTCCCATGCGCGCGGCTGCGCCCGGAGCGAGGTTCTGCACCAGTACGTCGGCGCGTTCCACCAGCTTCTGCAACACGGCGCGCGCGGCCGGATTCTTCAGGTCCAGCGTCAGGCTTTCCTTGCTGCGGTTGCACCAGACGAAGTGAGAGGCCAAGCCGCGCGTACGCGTGTCGTAGGCCCGCGCGAAGTCGCCCTCACCTGGGCGTTCCACCTTGATGACACGAGCGCCCAAGTCGGCCAGCTGGCGCGTGCAGAACGGTGCAGCGATGGCGTGTTCGAGCGTGACGACGAGCATGCCCTGCAATGGACGCATGACTTCCCCTCAGAACGAGCGCGGCAGGCCCAGCACGTGCTCGGCAACGTAGGACAGGATCAGGTTGGTCGAGATGGGCGCGACCTGGTAGAGCCGCGTCTCGCGGAACTTCCGTTCGACGTCGTATTCGCAGGCAAAGCCGAAGCCGCCATGCGTCTGGATCGCGGTGTTGGCCGCTTCCCACGAGGCCTTGGCGGCCAGGTACTTGGCCATGTTGGCCTCGGCGCCGCAGGGCTCGTGGGCGTCGAACAGGTCGCAGGCGCGCCATCGCATCAGATCCGCGGCTTCCAGCTCGATGTGGCTCTCGGCGATGGGGAATTGCACAGCTTGGTTCTGGCCGATCGGGCGGTCGAAGACATGGCGCTCGCTGGCATAGGCGGTGCTTCGCTGGACGAACCAGCGCCCGTCGCCGATGCATTCGGCGGCGATCAGGGTACGCTCGGCGTTCAGGCCGTCCAGGATGTACTTGAAGCCCTTGCCTTCCTCGCCGATGAGGTTCTCCGCAGGGATCTCCAGGTTCTCGAAGAACAGTTCATTGGTCTCGTGGTTGACCATGTTGCGGATGGGCCGCACCGTCAGCCCCTTGCCGATCGCCTGATGCAGGTCCACGATGAAGATCGACATTCCTTCGGATTTGCGCTTGACCTCGGACAGGGGCGTCGTGCGCGCCAGCAGGATCATCAGGTCGCTGTGCTGGACGCGCGAGATCCACACCTTCTGGCCGTTGACGACATAGCGGTCGCCACTGGTGCTGCGCAGCGCCGTGGTCTTGAGCCTGGTGGTGTCGGTGCCGGTGGTCGGCTCGGTTACGCCCATGGACTGCAGGCGCAGTGCACCGGTCGCGATGCTGGGGAGATAGCGGCGCTTCTGCTCGTCCGAGCCGTGGCGCAACAAGGTCCCCATGTTGTACATCTGGCCATGGCACGCCCCAGCGTTGCCGCCGTTGCGGTTGACCTCTTCCATGACCACGGAGGCTTCGGCCAACCCCAGCCCGGCACCGCCGTATTCCTCCGGGATCATCACGGCCAGCCAGCCGGCCTGCGTGAGGGCGTCCACGAAAGCCTCGGGGTAGCCGCGCTTCTCGTCGATCTCCCGGAAGTACGAATCCGGAAATCGCTTGCACAGGTCGCGCAGGGCCGCGCGCATCTCAGGGTGACGTTCGCGGTGCACGGTCGAACTACAGCGACGAAACGAGTTCCGGGACCGTCGTGAAGAGATCCCCCACCAGACCATAGTCCGCCACCTGGAAGATCGGCGCCTCGGCATCCTTGTTGATGGCGACGATGACCTTGCTGTCCTTCATGCCCGCCAGGTGCTGGATGGCACCCGAGATGCCGACCGCAACGTACAACTGCGGCGCAACGATCTTGCCGGTCTGGCCCACCTGGTAATCGTTCGGCGCATAGCCGGCATCGACGGCGGCGCGCGACGCGCCGAGCGCAGCGCCCAGCTTGTCGGCCAACGGCTCCAGCACCGCGTGGAACTTGTCGGCCGAGCCCAAGCCTCGCCCGCCGGAGACGATGATCGAAGCAGCGGTCAGCTCCGGGCGTTCGAGCGCGACCACCTCGCGGCCCGCCAGCTCGGTCAAGCCAAGGTCGGGGCCGGCGGGAACGGTTTCCACGACGGCAGACCCGCCCCTCGCCGCGACCGGATCGAACGCGGTGGTACGGATGCTGAGAACCTTGATCCGATCGCCGGACTGCACGCGCGCGATGGCGTTGCCGGCGTAGAACGGACGCCGGAACGTGTCCGCGGATTCGACGGCCGTCACGTCGGAGATCTGCGAGCTGTCCAGCAAAGCTGCGACCCGCGGCAGGACGTTCTTGCCCTGGGCCGTGGCCGCCGCCAGTACGTGCGTGCACGACGCGTCGGCGCGCACCTGCTGCTGCACCAGCGCGGCGAGGTTCTCGGCCAGCTGCGCGCCGTAGTGGGGGGCGTCGGCCACCAGCACCTTGGCCACGCCGGCCACCGCCGCGGCCGATTGTCCTGCGGCGGCGCATCCGCTGCCGGCCACCAGCACGTGAACCGGCGCGCCGATCTGCAAAGCCGCAGCGATCGCGTTGAGCGTGGCCGGCTTGAGCGCGGCATTGTCGTGTTCTGCAATGATGAGCGTCGACATCAGATCACCTTCGCCTCTTCCTTGAGTCGCTTGACCAGTTCGGCCACATCGGCCACCCTGATGCCGGCCTGGCGTCCTGCAGGCTCTTCCACCCGCAGCACGGTGGTGCGCGGCGCCAGGTCCAGGCCCAGGTCCGAAGCCTTGATCACTTCCAGCGGCTTCTTCTTGGCTTTCATGATGTTGGGCAGCGTGATGAAACGTGGCTCGTTGAGGCGCAGGTCGGTCGTGATCACCACGGGGAGCTTCATCCGCAGCGTTTCCAGGCCGCCGTCGATCTCGCGGCTGATGATCGCTGCGTCGCCCTCGATCTTCACGCTGGACGCGAAGGTCGCCTGGGCCCACCCCATGAGTGCCCCGAACATCTGCCCGGCCTGGCCGGCATCATCGTCGATCGCCTGCTTGCCGAAGATGGCCACCCGCACGCCTTCCTTGACGGCCACGTGCTGCATGAGCTTCGCCACGGCCAGCGGCTCCAGCACCGCATCGGTTTCGACCAGCACACCCCGGTCCGCGCCGATGGCCATGGCGCTGCGCAGTGTTTCCTGACAACCGGCGACACCACACGACACGGCAATAACCTCGGTGGCAACCCCCGCCTCCTTCAGGCGCACCGCCTCTTCACAGGCAATCTCGTCGAACGGGTTCATCGATAGCTTCTGGTTGGCGAGATCGACGCCGGAACCATCCGCCTTCACGCGGGCCTTGATGTTGTAGTCGAGGACCCGTTTCACTGCGACCAGTATCTTCACTTCAGCTCCATCGTTTCATGTACGCGGGCTTCCGCCCGTACCAGCCGCGCATCTTATCATCTAACAAACGTTAGCTCGCTGCGTCCGCGCATACCGGTGTCTGCGGCGCGCTGCGAGTCTTGCCGAGGCATCCGCTTTCTTGCACGACCCCGTTGTTCACCGAGCCCGGGGGGTGACGGCTGCGCGGGTTTTCTGTACGATTGGCACCTTCTAACGACCGTTAGGCGAAATGCCGCTCCAAACCTCTGCCTGCTCCGGCGTGCCATTCGGGGCCACGCCAGGCAAACAGCGCTCAGCATGACCGTCCTCCAGACCCTGAACGACCGCGGCGACGTCCCGGCGCGCGGGTTGGGGTTCGACTGATGAACCCCGCCGACGCCGGGATGGGCAGGTACCCTGCCGGCAGCCTGCTCGCCGCAATGCGCGATGCGCTGCGCAGCGCACCGCCGGTCGCGCGCGGCGGGCCCTTCCCTGATGCGTGGTGGCTGCACTTGGCCGGGCACGGCATGCTGGGCGTGGGATTCGATGCCGGAGGCCGTTCCCCCCGTGCGGACTGGCCGGGCATAGCGGCACTGGCCGGCGTCATCGCGCACGAGACCGGCCACCTCGGATTGGCCCTGGGATGGCTGATGAACGAAATGCTCGGCCGCTTCGTGCTCGGCCCGTTCCTGGCTGACGACGACGAATGCGCGCTGCTCCGGCCGATGGCAGAAGGGCGCAAGATCGTCGCACTGGCCATCTCCGAGCCGAACGTGGGAGCTCACCCGAAGCTGCTGCAGTGCTCGGCGCGCCATCACGACGGTCGATGGCTCCTGGACGGCGAGAAGTCGTACGTAAGCAACGGTCCGGCGGCCGATGCGTTTGTCGTGATTGCGGTCTCCGGTGAGAACGCGGGCCGCAAGCACTTCGACGCCTTCGTCGTCGATGCCGACGCACCGGGGCTGAGCCGGACACAGCCGGCAGCCGCCGCAGTACTGCCGCCCCTGGGCCACTGCGGCTTGTCACTCGTCGCGTGCCCTGTCCCCGAGGGCCACCGTCTGGCGACCTCCGGCAATGCCTACGACCTGATCGCCAAACCGATGCGCGCCGTGGAAGACAGCTTGCTCGCCGGCGCCATGGTGGGCGCCATGCGCGCCCAACTGCAAGCCCTGGCGCGCGGTCAGCGAGGCGCCAACCCCACGCCAGACACGGTCGGAAGTCTCGGTGCGCTGCGGTTGGAGCTTCAGGCGGTCGAAACCCTGGCAGGCGAGTGCGCGCGCGAACTCGGCCGCCATGGACCCGGGGAACGTGTCGCCGACCTCAATGCCGGCGTGCGCATCGTGCTGCAACGCTGGCAGGCCTCCTGCGAGGCCCTTGCAGGTGCGCTCGGCAGCCCCGGGGCTGAATTTCTCGACCTCGCCACTGATGTGCGCGCCGTGCTCGGCATCGCCCGCCGCGTCAGCGAGTCTCGCCACATGCAAGCCGGCACCGGCATGATCAGCTCAAAGGAACACCATGAAGTCCCTGCATGACTCCCACTTCGACAGCGTCGAAGTGGTGTCCTCCCGCCTGTCCGACGTCGACTACATCGCCAGCCGCCAACTGGCCACCGCGGTCTACCTGGCGTTCAACCTCGAGAAGCCGATCCTGGTCGAAGGCCCCGCCGGAGTAGGCAAGACCGAACTTGCCAAAAGCATGGCCTCCATCCTGGAAGTGCCGCTGATCCGGCTGCAGTGCTACGAAGGGCTCGACGAGTCGAAGGCGCTGTACGAATGGAAATATGGCAAGCAGTTGCTCTACACGCAGCTGTTGAAGGACAAGCTGGCCGAACTGATGCAGGGCACCGTCGGCCTGGCTGCGTCGATCGAGCGGCTGCACAGCCATGACGACCTGTTCTTCTCGGAACACTTCCTCGAGCCGCGGCCGCTGTACCAGGCCCTGCACCAGGAACGTGGCTGCGTGCTGCTGATCGACGAGGTGGACAAGTCGGACCCGGAATTCGAGGCCTTCCTGCTGGAAGTGCTCTCGGACTTCCAGGTGTCGGTGCCGGAGCTCGGCACGATCGCGGCCAAGGTCAAGCCGCTGGTGTTCCTGACCAGCAACAACACGCGCGAGATGAGCGACGCGCTCAAGCGCCGCTGCCTGCACCTGCACATCCCGTTTCCGGAGCCCGCCGTCGAGCGAGCCATCCTCGAGCGGCGCGTGCCCGGCCTGTCGCAGGCGCTGAACCGCGAGCTGGTCGCCTTCGTTCAGGCGGTGCGCGCCATCGACCTGAAGAAGCAGCCCTCGGTCAGCGAGACCATCGACTGGGCCAAGACCCTGCTGCTGCTGAACGCGGAGCATCTGCAGCTGGACCTGGTGCGTGAAACCCTCAACGTCTTCCTCAAGTTCGAGCAAGACATCGCCTCCGCCAGCGAACAGCTGCCGGCCCTGCTGGCCCAGGCCCGCAAGGACGCGGAGTTGCCGCATGCAAGCAACGCTTGAGGACTTCTTCAAGGCGCTGCGCGGCAGCGACCTGGACGTGAGCCTGAATGCGCAGATCGACGCCGCCCGCGCCACGGCGCTGGTGGGCTGGAGCGACCGCGAGCTGCTCAAGAGCGCCCTGGGGGCAACCCTCGCCAAGACCGTCCCGGACCGCGCCATCTTCGACCAGACGTTCGAGAAGTTCTTCCAATTCGACTCCTTCGGTACGCAGCGGGCCGGCAAGGCGGGGACGCCGCCCGCGGTGGTGCCGCCGGGGGAGCCGCTGCCCTCCCCTGCCGAAGGCAGTGGCCAGGGCAGCGGCGGCCCCGGCGGGTGCCATGGCAGCGCAGGCCAGGCCTTGTCCCAGCTTCTGCTGTCTGGGGATTCGGCCGCCCTCTCGCGCCGCATGCAGCAGGCAGCACGCGACGTCGGCCTGACCGACATCTGGTTCTTCACGCAGAAGGGCTATTACACGCAGAAGATCCAGCAAGCGATGGGCCTGGACCTGCTCGACCGCGAGATCACCGAAGCGCGCCGGCAGAGCATGGCGCCGCAACGCGTGGCCGAGCTGGAGCGCGCGCGCAAGCACCTGTTCGACGAGGTGCGCAACTTCGTCGAGCGCAAGCTGTCGCTGTACGGCACGGCGCCCACGCGCGAGCTGCACGACGACTTCCTGCAGACGCAGAAGCTGTCCAACATCGACCGGCGCGACTTCGCCCGCATGCACGAGATCGTGCGCAAGATCGCACGGCGCCTGGCCGAGCGCCACGCCCGCCGGAAACGGCGCGAACTGCGCGGCCAGCTGGACTTCCGCCGGACGATGCGCGCCAATGCAGCCTATGGCGGCGTGATGTTCGAGACCTTCTGGCGCAGCACCAAGGTCGAACGCCCGCGCGTCGTTGCGATCTGCGACGTCAGCGGTTCGGTGCGCCAGTACGCCCGTTTCCTGCTGCTGTTTCTCCACAGCCTGGACGAGCTCGTCTCCGAGATGCAGTCCTTCGCCTTCACCAACCACCTCGTCGATGTCAGCGCCACTTTCGCCGCCCTGCCCGTCGAGCAGGCGGTGGACCGCGTCATGCAGGCCGTGGGCGGCGCCGGCACCGACTACGGCCAGGTGCTGCAAGACATCGACGCGCAGCTGATGTACCGCATCGACCACCGCACCACCGTGCTGATCCTGGGAGACGCGCGCAACAACCGCGGAGAGGCTCGCGCCGAGATCATGAAGACGCTGTACGGGCGGGCGCGGCGCGTGATCTGGCTCAACCCGGAGCCGGTGTCGTTCTGGGGCTTGGGCGACTCCGAGATGAAGCGGTACGCGCCCTATTGCCACATCGCGCGCGAGTGCAATTCGCTGCGCCACCTGGAACGCACGCTGGATCAGTTGCTGCGCACCAATAGCGCCAGCGCCTGACGACGAAACGGCCCGTGGTCTGTCCACACCGAAGAATGAGCGGAGAACCACCGTGAGCGACAAGCAGCTCCCCCAGCACGTCATCGATGCCTTCTGGCAGCGCTGGGGCAACAACACTTTCATGCGCGCCCAGGGTCTGGAGCTCGACATCGTGGGGGCCGGTGAAGCCGTGGTGCGCCTGCCGCAGGTGACGGCCGCGCAGCGCGGCGGCGGCGGCTCCGATACCGTGCTCAACGGGGGCGTCATCGCCTACATGTTCGACGGCGCGCTTGGGTGCGCCATCGCCTCCTCGCTGCTCGCGCGGCCGGACATTCGCGGCGTAGATCCGCGGAGCTTGCGCCAGTCGACCATCAACCTCGACATCACCTACATCGACGCGGCCAGCGGTGACCATTTCGAGGCCTGCGGCAGGGTCGTGCGCTCCAGCCGGAACGTCGCGTTCGCGGAGGGTGAATTGCTTGATGCGCAAGGCCGGACCTGCGCCACGGCCAAGGGCATCTGGCGCATCTTCTGGCCGCGCGAACCAGCACCGGCCCAGCCATGAGCTGCCGGCCATCCACCCGGAGACCCGTCCCATGAGCAAAGACACCTTCCGCATCGGCTGCGCCTCCGGTTTCTGGGGGGATACCGAATTTGCCGCAGCCCAGCTGGTCGAGCACGGCGACATCGACGCGCTGGTGTTCGACTACCTGGCCGAGATCACCATGTCGCTGCTGATCCGCGCCAGGGCGAAGGACCCGACCCAGGGCTACGCGCCGGACTTCGTGGCCACGATGCGGCCTCTGATGAAGCAGATCAAGGAGCGCGGCATCCGGGTGGTGGCCAACGCCGGCGGCGTCAACCCTTCCGGCTGCCGCGACGCGCTCGTGGCGGCGGCGCAGGCCGAGGGTGTCGAGCTGAAGATCGCCGCGGTCCTGGGCGACGACCTGATGCCGCAGGTCGAGGCCCTGCGCGCCGCAGGCATGAAGGAGATGTTCTCCGGCGCCCCGTTCCCGGCCAGGGTGATGAGCGCCAACGCCTATCTCGGAGCCTTCCCGATCGCTGCGGCACTGGCTGCCGGCGCCGACATCGTCGTCACCGGCCGCTGCGTCGACAGCGCGGTGGCCCTGGGGCCACTGATTGCGCGCTTCGGCTGGACGGCCGACGACCTGGACAAGCTCGCCCAGGGCAGCCTGGCCGGACACCTGATCGAGTGCGGCACGCAGACCACCGGCGGCAACTACACGGACTGGGCGAGCGTGCCCGGCTGGGACGACATGGGCTTCCCCATCGCGGAGTGCCGCGCTGACGGCAGCTTCGTCATCACCAAGCCTCCGGGCACTGGCGGCCTGGTCTGCCCCTCCACGGTGGGCGAGCAGATGCTCTACGAGATCGGCGACCCGCGCGCTTACATCCTGCCCGACGTGGTCTGCGACTTCACCTCGGTCACGCTGACGCAGCTGGGTCCGAACCGCGTCGAGGTCCGAGGTGCGCGCGGCCTGGCGCCCACCGACCAGGTCAAGGCCAGCCTGACCTACGCCGATGGCTTCCGGGCGATGAGCCTGTTCATGATCGGCGGCATCGAAGCCGGGCCCAAGGCACGCCGCACGGGTGCGGCGATGCTGGCGCGAATGCGCCGCCACTTCGCTGCACGCGGCTGGCCGGACTTCACCGAAACCAGCGTCGAGGCCATCGGCGCGGAGGACACCTACGGCCCGCACGCGCGGAGCTCGGCGCGCGAAGTGATGCTCAAGGTCGGCGTGCGTCACCCGATGAAGGACGCGCTGGAGCTGTTCTCGCGCGAGGTCGCTCCGATGGCGCTGATGTCGTCACCGGCCATCACCGGCTTCACCGGCGGCCGCCCGAAGGTGCAGCCCGTGGTGCGCCTGTTCTCATGTCTCGTGCCGAAGAAGCAGCTGGAAGTCAGCATCGACATGGGCGGCGAGAAAGTGGCCGCCCCGCCGCTGGCCGGCAAGCCGCTCGACGCAGGCCGGCTGCCCTCCGTCAACGGTCCGCTGCCAGCGGCCGCCGCGTTCGCGCGCGGAGCGCGGACGGTGCCCCTGGTGCAGCTGGCGTGGGCGCGCAGCGGCGACAAGGGCGACTCGGCCAACATCGGCATCATCGCGCGCAAGCCCGAGTTCCTGCCGTACATCCGCGCGGCGATCACCGAACAAGCGGTCGCGCTCTGGTTCGCCCACGTTGCCAGCGGCGAGGTCCGGCGCTACGACCTGCCCGGCACGCATGCCTTGAACTTCACGCTGCAGCAGGCCCTGGGCGGCGGCGGCATCGCCTCGGTGCGCATGGACTCCCAGGGCAAGGCCTTCGCGCAGATGCTGCTCGACCATCCCGTCGACATCCCGGCCGACATGGCGCTGTGACCTCCGCGACGCCTGCTCTCCCCCACAGCCACCAGAAGGACTTTGCATGACCACCGTCACTTCGCCGACCGGCCGCCAGACCGCCTCGTCGCAGATCCAGTCGCGTGTGCGCGACATCCAGGAAGCCACGCGCGGCGTGACCGCGCAATACCCGCGCAGCTACATCCTTCAATGCATCAAGGAAGACCGGTTTCCGCAGGAGCTGTGGCAGGCGCTCGGCAAGTTCGGCCTGCTCGGCCTCTCGGTGCCCGAAGAGCACGGGGGCTCAGGCGGCGGGGTGCTGGAGATCACGGCACTGAACGAAGCCCTCGCGCTCGCAGGCGTGCCGACGCTGTTCCTGGTGGTTACCGGTCTGGCGCGGGTGCCGATCATTCGCAACGGCACGCGCGAGCAGATTGCCAAGTACGTGGCGCCGACCTGCACGGGCGAGAAGAAGATGTGCTTCGCCATCACGGAGCCCAATGCCGGCACCAACAGCTTCGCGATGACCACCCTGGCGACGCCCAACGCCGGCGGCGGCTGGACGCTGAACGGGCAGAAGGTCTTCATCTCCGGCGCGCGCGACGCCGATACCATGATGGTCGTGGCCCGCACCACCAAGGCCGGAGAGGTCAAGCACCGCACGGAGGGCATGTCGCTGTTCGTCCTGGACATGAAGACGCCGGGCATCACGCTCCAGCAGCTCAACATCCAGGTCGAAACCGCGGAGCGCCAGTACATGGTGTTCTTCGACAACGTGCGCTTGCCCGCGGACGCCGTGATCGGCGAGCCGGGCAAGGGCGCCAAGCTGATGTTCGAAGGGCTGAATTCCGAGCGCCTGCTGGCCGCCGGTGCGGCGCTGGGCCTGGGCGACTACGCGCTCGCCAAGGCGGTGGCCTATGCGAAGGACCGCAAGCCCTTCGGAAAATCCATCGGCAGCTATCAGGCGCTGCAGCACCGCATGGCGCTCGCGAAGGCGGAACTCGAAGCCGCCAGGCTGATGACTTATGACGCCGCCGACCGCTTCGACAGCGGCGAGGACGCAGGCGCGCACGCCAACATGGCCAAGCTGCTGGCGTCGCGCGCAGCGGTGGCTGCGGTGGAAGCGGCCTTGCAGACGCACGGCGGCTACGCGTTCGATCGCGACTACGACATCGTCACGCTCTGGCCGATGATCCGGCTGTTGGAAATCGCGCCGATCAACAATGAAATGCTGCTGAATTACGTCGGCGAGCATGTCCTGGGGCTGCCGAAGTCGTATTGAGACCCTTACATGGAGACCTGATGCAGCAACACGAGTTCATCGCCGGCCGGCACCGCCTGCGCGACGTCATCAGCAGTTTGCGTTTGAAAGTGCTGCCATGAAACTGCCCACCCGCCGCGGCCCGCTGGCCGGCATCAAGGTCATCGAGCTCGCCGGCATCGGGCCGGGGCCGATGTGCGCCATGCTGCTGGCGGACCTGGGCGCAACCGTCCTGCGCATCGACCGCCGGCAGCCCTCCGGCCTCGGCATCGAACGGCCGTTGCGCCACAACCTCGTCTTGCGCAACCGGCACAGCATCACGCTGGACCTGAAGGATACCGATGCGGTCGCCATGGTGCTGCGGCTGGTCGAGGAAGCGGACGCCCTGGTCGAGGGCTTCCGGCCTGGCGTGACCGAGCGCCTCGGCCTCGGCCCCGAGCCCTGCCTGGCGCACAACCCGCGGCTGGTGTACGGCCGCATCACGGGCTGGGGCCAGACGGGGCCGCTGGCGCAGCGGGCAGGGCACGACATCAACTACCTTGCCATCACCGGCATCCTCGATGCCATCGGTCGCGCCGGCGCGCCTCCTTCGATCCCGCTGAACCTGGTGGGCGATTACGCGGGCGGGTCCCTTTACCTCGCGCTCGGACTGCTGGCCGGGGTACTGGAGGCGAGGCAATCCGGGCGCGGGCAAGTGGTCGACGCCACCATCGTGGATGGCGCGGCACACCTGGCGACCACCTTCTTCGGCATGCTGGCCGCAGGAATGCTGGGGCCGCGCGGCACCAACATCCTCGACGGCGGCGCGTACTTCTACGACGTGTACGAATGCGCCGACGGCAAATGGGTGGCGGTGGGCCCAGTGGAGGCGAAATTCCTGGCGGAATTGCTTGCACTGCTTGGCATCGACCCCGCGGAGGTCGGCCGCCAGTCGGATCGCGCGGAGTGGCCCCACGCCCGCGCCTTGCTGGCCGCGAAGTTCCGCACCGGCACGCGCGACGAGTGGACGAAGCGCCTGCAGGACAGCGACGCCTGCTTCGCGCCCGTGCTGAGCTGGGCCGAGGCGCCACGCCACCCTCACCTGGCGGAACGTGGCACCTTCATCGAAGTTGACGGCGTGACGCAGCCCGCCCCGGCTCCGCGCTTCTCGCGCAGCGTGCCGGACCAGCCGACAGCCCCTTCCCCCAACGACGCCGACGTGACGGCCGCCCTGGCGGCCTGGCTGCCGTCGGAGGAGATCGCCGCCCTGCAGCGCGCCGGCACGCTGCGGCAAGCACCTCCATCCTGAGCACCACGTCGTCCCTGCACACATCACCGCAGCCTTGCCGCCGGGTACGATGCGGGCCCGCCCCGATCCACTGGTTTTTCCCTTGGCCCGCACCCAGGCAGACGCCGCCGCTCCGAACGATCGCGAGGTCGCGGGTCCCCGCTCGCTCATGCGCGTACTGGGCATGTTCGATGCCCTGTCGCGCGCATCACAGGGCATGGGCTTGTCGGAGCTGAGCCAGGTGCTCGGCACCCCCAAGAGCAGCCTGCTGAATCTGCTGCGTCCGCTCGTGGCCGATGGCTACCTGGTGAACGACCGCGGCCGCTACCGGCTGGGCGGCGCGGCCTTCCGCCTGTGTGCGGGGGTTCAGGCTGCCTGGAACTTCAACAAGGTGGTTCGCCCCTTCATGGAGGAACTCTCGCGCCGCACCGAAGAAACGGTGCTGCTCGGCGTGCCCGACCGCGTTACGGGCGTGATCACGTACGTGGAGGTGATCGACAGCCCCCACCCGGTCCGCTACCAGATTGCCCCGGGCACCACACGGCCGCTCTACGCCAGCTGCGCCGGCCGCCTGCTGCTCGCCTATTCGCAGCCGCAATGGCGCGAGGACTACCTGGGCACGGTGGCGATCCGCGCGAGAACCGCCGCGCCGATCACCAGGACATGGCTGCGGGAGGCACTGCAGCAGATCCGGCGCGATGGCGTGGCGTGGGCCATTGACCGGTACCTCGACGGACTGGCTTCGGTCGCGGCGCCGTTGCTGGATGCCGATGGCCACTGCCTCGCATCCCTCAGCATCGCCGGCCCGTCC
>DASUDL010000008.1:0-2020 GCA_036275615.1 Solimonas sp. | reverse complement strand
GTGGAAGTCGGGTGTGACCGCCCTTCTGGCGGCTGCAGTGATGAGTCCGGCCTTTGCTCAGGCTGATGAGTTTGAGCAGGGGATGGGGACGATGTGGGAAGTGCTCTGGCACCAGAGCGGCACGCCCACGCGGCTGGTCCGGTGGGAGCAGGAGATGCGGGTGCGCATCTTCGGCGTGAACCTGGCCACCCACAAGCAGCACACCCTGAAAGCCCTCGCCGACGTCGCCACCGAGGCCGGCCTGCGCCTCGTCGACGTCAGCGACCAGCCGAACGCGGCCCAGGTCGCCAACGTCAGCATCGAGATCACGCCCGACAACATGCTGGAAGAGAACCAGCCCTGCGTGACCTTCCTGAATTTCCAGACCGAGACGCGGATCGACTCCGCCGCCGTGCAGATGCGCAACCGGGACGCCTGGCGCTGCGCGTACCACGAGGCCATGCACATCATGGGCGTGCGCGGCCATCCCGCCGGCAAGACGGTGCTGAGCTACTTCCCGAGCAAGGTCGACGGCCTGATGCCGCTGGACCGCGTGATGCTGCGCGCCTGGTACTCGCCGAAGATGCGCGGCGGCATGACGCCCTTCGAAGTGCTGCCGGTGCTGGCCGACGAGCTGGTGGCCAGCATGCCGGACCGCGAAAAGGCGGCGCAGGCGCGCGACCGCTTCTTCCGCAACACCATCGACCACATGCAGGCTTTCGCCGACGGCAAGGGCGACGTGCCGATGATCGTCAAGCGCTCCGGCAAGTCCACCGAGGAAGGCATCCGCTTCGGCCGGATGGAGATGAGCTACTTCCTGGGCGTGGCCTACCTCGAAGGCGCCACGGTGCCGCAGGACTCCACCCAGGCCGTGCGCTGGCTGCAGCGCGCCGCCAACATGGGAAGCCGCATCGCGCAGGCCCGGCTGGGCGCCGCCACGGCCCGCTGAAGGGCTCGCCACTGTCGCGTTGAAGCGGGGCCACGGGCCCCGCTTTGCATTGGGCGGGCCGGCCCACGGCCGAGCGGATTGGGGGCACACTCCCGGCTCCCACGACCGGCCGGCCATGCCCCTTTCCAGTTCCAGCACCCCCGCCACCTTCCGCGGCATCCTCACCCGCAACCTGGTGCTGCCCCTCGCCCTCGGGGTGGCCAGCGCGGTCGTCTTCGTGTCGCTGCTCGTCTACCTCGCAGACGTCGTCGGCAGGGTGCAGCGCAGCGACGAGCTGCTGACCCAGGCTTCCACCGTGCAGAAGCTCGACCTGGACATGGAGTCGGGCCTGCGCGGATTCCTGCTGAACGGGGACGAACGCTTCCTCGCGCCCTATGACGCCGCCGCCATGCGCCTGGAGCCTGCGATGCAGCAGCTCAAGCAGCAGGTGGGCAGCGACGGTCCGCAGCTGGCACGCTTGCGGCGCATCGAGCAGTTGCAGGCGAAGTGGCGCGACTATGCGAACGACCGGATGGCGCAGAAGCGCCGGGACCCCTTGGCCCCGGTGAGCGCGTCCGCCGGCCGCGAGCTGAAGGACCAGGCGCGCGCGGAGTTCGACGAGTTCTTCGCGGTGGAGCGGCGGGCGCGCGCGGACCGGATCGAGACCGCCAATCGCAACGTCCTGGTCACCGCCCTCGCGTTCGTGCTGTTCATGCTGGGGGTCGGCGGCCTGATCGCGTGGCGGGGCCGCAAGGACCTGATGGGGCTGTCCGCAAGCTACGAGGCCTCCCTGGAGGAACAGAACCGGCAGGCCGCGATCCTGCAGTCCCAGGCCTGGCTGCGCGAGGGCCAGTCGATCATGTCCGAGCGGATCGGGCGCGAGCAGGACCTCGGGGCCGTCGGCCATGCCGCGCTCGAGTTCCTGTCGCAGTACATCGACGTGAAGGTGGGCGCGCTGTACCTGCCCGAGCCGCCCGGCTTCGTGCGCGTGGCCACCTGGGGCTGGCCGGCGTCGGACGGCAGCAGCGGCAGCCAGCTGCCGCAGGACCGCACGCTGCTGGCCGAATGCGCGGCGCAGCGCCGGCGCATCACGCTCGACCCCGTGCCGCCCGG
>DASUDL010000007.1:0-12181 GCA_036275615.1 Solimonas sp. | reverse complement strand
TCGCGGACATGCCGGTACCGAGGGCCTGCTGCAGAATACTGCCAAGTACGCTGGCCGGATCGACTCGTTCGATCTCCTCGTCGCCCATGGATCCGGCAATACTGCTGTTGCCGGTCCCAAAAGCGAACACGCAGCGCGCACCCTCGTCGTCAGCGGGATCGCCCCGGCACAGGCCGGCATCGGACAGATACGGCCAAAGCGCCGAGCCGATGACGATGCCGTCCTCACCGCTCTGTCCTGCGAAGAATCGCTGCAATCGCGGGCCAAGCATCCGGGACAGATCAGCCGGCGCCATCCGCCGGCCCGTCCACGCACGCCCCACCAAGGTGGCGAAATCATGGGTGGCCGTGGACGTGCTGAGCTGGCGATCGGAAGCCTTGAGGACATCGAGCAGTTTCTGGCGCTCGGCCAGGCCCGCCGCCTCGTCACCGGCCGCACGCGCCTCGACTTGCAGAGACTCGGCCACCGCCCAGACCTGACTGTCGCCGCTGGCCGCATTTGCCGCGCCGGGTGAGGCGGCACCGCAGGCCAGGGCCAGTGACGCCCACCAACGTCTTGCTGTTCTTTTCATGTTTCTCCCTTTTCTTATGGTTGTTCTGACAACGGGTACCGCGGCACAACGCGATTCGAAGGCGCGTAGCCGTCGTCCGCATCGCTTTTCGTGCAGGGGATAAAACGGCGGTGGCGGAAAACCTGCGCGGAGCTTCTTGCAGGGCTCCTGGGGCAGGACTATCAGCGCGATCTCGGGCAACACCCTAGCGGGCATGCCGATGGCACACCATTAGCCAAAAGGCTGAGCACCCAGGGCGCGGAAGGGTTCAGGCAGCGACGGCAAGAGGTGACACGTGCTGCAGGCGTTTGAACACCTCGGCGAAACGGCGACCGACAGGATTGCCGTCCGGCACATCCCAGGCCCGGTGATACACAGGCAGCACCAGGCGATCAATGTTGTCCGCACGGCCCGCGTGCATCGCACCCATCAACTTCAGGTGCTGGATGATGCGCTCGTTGTCGCTGGAGACGTCGTAGTAGAAGGTGTGGAGGCCATGCTGGTGCGCTGTCAGGTGCAGGCAGGCCTGCAGCACAAAACCGGCACCGCGACCCTGGTAGGCATCGGCGATGATGATGGCCACATCGGCCGCATTGGGCTCACCATTGAGGCGGACATAGCGGGCGATGCCGATACCCGGCTCCTCCGGTCGCTCAGGATTCGAGGCGCCCCAGGCAACGTGGTTGACGTGATCGATCGTCACCAGGCGCCGCACCTGGCTGTCGCTGAGCTGGGAAATATCCTCGCTGCCGAAACGACGGCGGCGCGCCAACTGCGAGAGCTGCTCGTGCCCACGGCGCAGGCGGTCCGCGTCATCGGCCCGGATCGGGCGCACGGAAATCGCGAGGCCGTCGTCTAGGAGGTAGCGGAAGGACGGCGGCAGCTGCGGGGTCTTCAGCGAGCGGAACCACATGTCGGTCTCCTGTGGCGGCGGGGCCGGACAGCCACCGGCGCGTCAGTAATCGCGCAGGTCGAGAAGATCCAGGGGGTTGTCCCAGCGTCCCTGGCGCGGGCCGTAGCTTTCGCGCTCAAGTCCGTAGTCCTCGCGTTCGATATCGAGGGCGCCGGAGTAATCCTCGGGGGGCGCGCAGGGCTGCGCTGCCAGTTCCATCCAGGTCTCGAAATCGAACTCCTCCAGCGTTCCGTCATAGTGCTGGACCAGCACGATCTCGGTGTGCGTATCGACACCGACGACCTCGAAGGGTTCGTCGCCGGTCTTGAACCACTGGCCGACGGCGAGTTCGCGTAACCACTCCGCCATCTCGCACCTCCCGCGCCATGCCCCGATTGGCAGTGCGCATGTCCCTTGTTCTACGCCGGTTGCCGGGCCCGTTCAACCACTGGCCTGCAGCATGTTCCGCAAGCGACTGAATGCGGTGCGAATCGCCCAGTCAGGGGCGTAGACTGGCAGCAGCGCGAAGCCCTGTTCAATGGGCTGTCCCGTCCTGACGGTTCGCCGAAATCCAGGCGCCCCGGGTACGTGGGTTCAGCGGGTGATATCGGATGGCAGGTCTGCTGGTCTCAGGCGGCCACGCGCCGGTCCGCCAGGCGCTGGATCGCGGGCCGCAGCACCAGCTCCATCGCCCGCTGCAGTTCCGGCCCCGGCACCACCAGGGTCTGCGCCTGCGACTGCGCGGCACCGGGGATCTCGTCGAGCAGCGTGGCAAAGTCCGCCTCGATGCGCGAGCCCTCGTTGAAGTGGATTACCACCAGGCTCTGCTCGGGCGTCGGAATTTCGCGGGCAACGAACGGGTTGCTGGTATCCACCAGCGGCACCCGCTGGAAATTCACATCCGTCCGCGAGAACTGCGGAATGATGTAGTTCACGTAGTCCGGCATGCGCCGCAGGATCGTCCGCGTAACCTCTTCGGCGCCATAGCCGCGCTCTTCGGTGTCGCGCCGCAGCTTTTGAATCCACTCGAGGTTGATGACCGGCACCACGCCGATCAGCAGGTCCATGTGCCGGGCGATGTTCACTTCTTCGCCGACATAACCGCCGTGCAGGCCTTCGTAGAAAAGCAGGTCGGTGCCCCGCGGCAGCCGCTCCCAGGGGGTGAAGGTGCCGGGTGCCTGGCGTGCGTCCGCGGCCTCGGCCTCGGTATGCAGGTAACGGCGCGTGATGCCCACGCCCCGCTCCCCGTACTCGCGCAGCAGGGCTTCGAGACGCTCCAACAGGTTGCCGGCCGGGCCGAACAACGAGAAGTTCTCGCCGCGAATGCGGGCGCGCTCCAGCGTGCGGCGCAGTTGCTCTCGGTCGTAGGCGTGGAAGGCATCCCCCTCGACCCACGCCGGCCTGAGCGCCAGCTCGGCGAACAGGCGCTCGAAGGCCTTGAGCGCGGTGCTGGTGCCCGCGCCGCTGGAGCCGGTGACGCCGATGATGGGATGACGAAGGGACATGCCGGATCGAGGTTACCGGGTTCCCGGTGACAGACAAGAGGCGGGGCCGCCCCTCAGGGCGTGACGCAGCGGAACGCCAGGTCGAAGACTGCGTGCCCCAGGCGCTCGCCGCGGCGCTCGAACTTGGTGCGCAGCCGTGTCTCCGGCCGGGGCACATAACGGCCATCCGCGGCCAGGTTGTGCAGGCCCGGCGTGGCGTTGAGCACCTCCAGCATGTGCTCGGCATAGTTCTCCCAGTCCGTGGCCAGCTGCAGCAGGCCGCCGGGCCGCAAGCGGCTGACCACGAGCCGCGCGAAATCGGGCTGGACCAGGCGCCGCTTGTGGTGGCGCTTCTTGTGCCAAGGGTCGGGAAACTGGATCACCACCTCATCCAGACTGGCGGGCGGCAGCCAGTCACGCAGCACCTCGACGGCATCTTCGCTGGCGACCCGCAGGTTGCTGGCGCCTGCAGCCGCGGCACCATTCAGCAGACGCCCGACGCCGGGACGGTGTACTTCGACGCCGAAGAAGTCGTGCTGCGGCTCCGCCGTCACTCGGCTCAGCAGGTAGTCGCCCATGCCGAAGCCGATCTCGAAGATCCGCCGGGCGTCGCGGCCGAACAGGGCCGCCGGATCAACGGGGCCGGCCGGCCGCTCCAGGCCATAGCGCGGCCAGAGCTGCGCCATGGCGCGTTGCTGCGCCTCGGTCATGCGGCCCTCACGCCGCACGAAGGAGCGCACCTGGCGCAGGTAGGGCACGCCCTCATCCGGTTCAGTCATGGCCCTGCATCCAGGCGGCGACCGCCGCATCTTCCGGGCGACCCGTGGCGCGCAGGCCGGCGATGACGCCGGCGCGATCGGCTGCGGTCTTGTTCTGGTTCATCTTGTTCTTGGCCTCGACCCGCTCGATGTGCAGGCGGAAGGCGACGATGCCCCCCAGCAGCTGCTCGACCCGGCCGGGCGCCGGCACGAAGCCCGGATCGAAGCGACGGGTCAACACGCGCACCGCCTCTCCGGCCTCGGTAGGCGTCAGGACCTCGATCCGGCCGCTGAGGTGCACGGCGGCGAAATTCCAGGTGGGCACCTGCTCCGCCGGCTCGACATACCAGCGCGGTGAGACGTAGGCGTGAGGGCCCTGGAACACGGCCAGCGTGCGCCCGGCCGCGAACTGCTGCCAATGCGGATTGGCGCGAGCCATGTGTCCGACCAAGCAGTCGCCGTCGCGCAGCAGCGGGAGATGGGTGACCGCGGGCTCGCAGCCGTCTGTCACCGTGAGCAGCAGGGCGAAGGGATGCGCATCGATCAGGGCGGCCACGGCCGCCCGGTCATCCCAGCGGAAGCTGTTCGGCGTGTACAGGCTCACCGCAGGGCGTTCAGTACGGCAGTCCGTCGACCGGCGAGGACGCGCTGGCGTAACGGCGGCGGGGCATGCGCCCGGCGCGGAAAGCCTCGCGACCGGCCTCGATCGCCTTGCGCATGGCGCTGGCCATGAGCACCGGGTCCTTCGCCTCGGCGATCGCCGTGTTCATCAGCACGCCGTCGCAGCCCAGTTCCATCGCGATCGCCGCATCCGAGGCCGTGCCGACGCCGGCGTCGACCAGGATCGGCACCTTCGCGTTCTCGACGATGCTGAGGATGTTGTACTTGTTCTGGATGCCCAGGCCCGAGCCGATCGGTGCGGCCAGCGGCATCACGGCGACGCAGCCGAGTTCCTCGAGACGCTTGCAGAGGATGGGATCGTCGCTGGTGTAGACCATGACCTTGAAGCCGTCCCTTACCAGCACCCGGGCCGCCTCGATCGTCGCCGGCACGTCCGGGTACAGGGTGCGCGGATCGCCCAGCACCTCCAGCTTCACCAGGTCGTGGCCATCGAGCAGCTCGCGCGCCAGGCGGCAGGTGCGCACGGCGTCCTCCGCCGTGTAACAGCCCGCCGTATTCGGCAGGATCGTGTACTTCGAGGGCGGGATCACATCCAGCAGGTTGGGCTCGCCCGGGTTCTGCCCGATATTCACGCGGCGCACCGCGACGGTGACAATCTCCGCACCGCTGGCCTCCACCGCGCGGCGGTTCTCGTCGTGATCCTTGTACTTGCCGGTGCCGACCAGGAGGCGCGAGCGATAGGCCCGCCCGGCGATCAGCAGAGGGTCTTCGGCTGCCATGGCTGTGGGTCTTTGGGTCGGCTGCCGGGGGCCGGGAAAAGAAGTGGAGCGGGTGATGGGAATCGAACCCACGCTAGCAGCTTGGGAAGCTGCAGTTCTACCATTGAACTACACCCGCCCGGCAGGGCCCCATTGTAGAGCAAGCGCCAAGGCGCCCGCAGCATGAACCTGATCGTCAATGACCAAGCGCGTAGCCTCCCCGCCCCCTGCAGCGTGCGCGAGCTGCTGGAGCAACTGGGCCTGGGCGACCGCCGGGTCGCCGTGGAGCTCAACGGCGAGATCCTGCCGCGCTCGCGGCACGCCGGGACCGCCCTGGTCGACGGGGACCGGGTCCTCGTCGTGCAGGCGATCGGCGGGGGCTAGCGGCCCCACTTCCCCGACAGGCTCAGCACCAGGCCGGCACCGGCCGCATCCACGCCGGAGCCGTGCTCGCGGTATGCCTTGTCGAGCAGGTTGCGGCCTTCGGCCTGCAGGCGCAGCCCCGGGAGTGCCTGCCAGGCAAGGCGCAGGTTCAGGCTGGCCCAGCCCGGCGTGCCCTGCGGATCGATGCGGACGTCGCCCCGGTCGTCGCCATCGAGGCGTTGCTGGTCGTCCGCGAACAGCAGGTAAGGCTCGACGCTGATCGCGGCCGGCAGGGCCAGGCTGGCGCCCACCTGGCCATTGAACGGCGGCACGCGGTTGGCCGGCGTCTCCGGGGTGCCGCCGCGCGATTCCTGGCCGTAGGTCCAGTTCAGGACGGCGTACAGGTCCGCAAGGCCCAAGCGCCACCGGATACCGGACTCGACACCCCAGTATTCCGCCTCGGAAATATTGCGGCTTTGCACTTCGAGGCAACCCACCGCCGTCGTACAGCCAAACTGGCCGTCCGGCACGGTGTTGCCGGTCGGCTCGCGCGGCTCGATGCGGTCCTTGTAGCGCGCCATCCAGGCCACCACCTCCAGCGACAGGCCATCGTCGGTCCAGCGCAGGCCCGTGTCGAGGGAGTCGATCGACTCCGCCCGCAGATCCGGATTCGGCACATTGACCTGCTGGGGACTGGAGCCCGGACGTGGCCCCAGCGTGCCCAGGTCAAAGATGTTCGGCGCGCGGAAGCCGCGGGCCAGGTTGAGCGTCCAGCCCAGCTTCGGCGTCAGGCGCAACAGCGAGCCCAGGTGTCCGGTCAAACCGTCGTCGTCGATTTCAGCGGCCGCGCTCGCCGGGGTGGCGGCCAGATCAGTATGGACCCGGCTGTAGCGCAGACCGGCCTCCAGCTGCCAGGCCGGCAGCACGTGCCAGTCGGCCACGCTGTAGACGCCCAGGCTGTCCTGGCGGGAGCCATCCGGGAAGGTGCTGAGGTCCCGCGTGGTGACAGCGGTGGCAATCGCTGTCCGGGTCTTGGCGCTGTCGACCCGGTCCTGGTAGACCTCAAGGCCGTAGCGCAGGCGCGCAGCAGGCGTAAGCGTGGTCGTGGCATGCAGGGTCAGACCGTCGAGCGTGCTGCGATTCTGCTCGGACTCGGTACGGCTGCCGTTGGGCTGGCGGAAACGATCGTCATTAATGACCTGCCGGGCCACGTGAATCTGCAACCCCTCGACCGGACCGAAGGCACCAAGGTGGCGATAGCGGGCGTGCAGGAAGCGGCGATCATTCGGGCGGAAGTTCGCCTGCACGCTGTTGCCGGCACCGCCCGGTCCGCCGACCACCTCGAAGTAGCGCGGCAGGTCCGGGTACTCGAAGTACTGGCCGCTAAGCATGAATTCGTGTTCCGCCGAGGGCGCCCACAGCAGCTTGCTGTCGTAGCCACGCGCCAGGTAGTCGGTGAGGTCCTCCCGCCCCCCGTCGCCCAGGTCGCGCTCGCCGAAGTCCATGAAGCTGAAGCCGCCGCTGAAGGACAGCGTGCGGTTGCCTGTCGCAGCCGATACGCGCGCCACCCGGCCGAGGTCGGCGCTGCCGTACTGCAGGCGGGTCTGCGCGCGGACCTCCCAATCGTCGCCCTCGAAGCGCTCCTCCGGCGTCAGCACCTGCACCACGCCGCCCATCGCATCCGAGCCATACATCGTCGCCGCCGGGCCGCGCTGCAGCTCCACCCGGGCGATGTTGTAAGGATCGACCAGGGCGATGTACTGGCTGGGCGAGTTGCGGAAGAAACTGTTGTTGAGCCGCATGCCATCGACGAGGTGGAGCACTTCCGAGCCCTTCAGGCCACGCACGATGATGATGCCCTGGCCCGGCCCCGAAGATTGCAGGAACACACCCGGCGTACCACGCAGCAGATCCGTCCAGGTCTGCGGCACCTGGGATTCGATCTGTTCCGGCAGCAGCACGGTCATCGCCTGCGGCACGCGGGCGGCCGCGGTCTCGTCGCGACCTGCCGTGACCTGGATCGGGCTGAGCGCGGTCGCTTCGGCCCAGGCCTGCGGACCGACGGATGACAGCAGCGCCAGACTCACCAACCTGAGCACGGACATCATGTATGGAGATTCCCCGGAGCGTTCTGATCGCGCTGGCGACTTTACGGACGGGCCTCGGGGATGTCATGGGTATTCTGCCGGTATTCATTCACGATCCAGCCTCCGGCACTTACACTGATCGCCCGACCCTCTCGCCGTCCCTTGCACCATGGCCAAGCCCCTGAAGATCGTCCTCTCCGTGATCGGCGGCGTGCTGTTGCTGATCCTGGGTCTCGCCGTCGCCCTGCCGCTGATGTTCGATCCGAATGACCATCGCGCGCAGATTGCGGAAGTCGTGAAGAAGGAGACCGGCCGCGACTTCGCGCTCGGCGAGCTGAGCCTCAAGGTCTTCCCCTGGCTGCGCCTGTCGATCCGCGAAGCCCGCCTGAGCAATGCCCCGGGATTCGGAGAAGAGCCATTCGCGCAGGTGGGCGAGCTGTCGGTCGGCGTCAAGCTGCTGCCGCTGCTGATGGATCAGCGCATCGAGGTCAGCACGCTGAGGCTGATCGGACTGCGCGCCAACCTTGCGCGCAACGCTGAGGGCCGCAGCAACTGGGACGACTTGGTCGAGGCACAGAAGAACAAGCCGGAGGAGCCCGAATCGCCCGACGACGGCGAGCGCGCGAAGTTCTCGCTGGACCAGATCGGCGGCATCGAGATCGAGGATGCCGCCCTCAGCTACCGGGACGCACAGGCCGGCAAGAGCTACCGCATCGAAGCTCTACAGCTGGCAACGGGCGCCATCCGCGGCGGCGAGCCAGTGGAGGCAAACCTTGGCTTCCGGCTGTCCTCCGATGCGCCCAAGGCCACCGCGGAGATCGCCTTCGAGGGCCTGATCACCGCGCCGGGCGACCAGACCCCACTCCTGATCGAGAATCTGGTGCTCCAGCTCAAGGCGCAGGGCTTCGATCTTGATATCGACACCACGCTGAGGACCAGCCTGCACGCAGAGCTGGACCAGCAGGTATTCAGCGCAGAGCGCCTGTCCCTCGAGGGGACCGTGGCCGGCAAGAGCGTGCCGGGCGGCAAGCAAGCCGTCCAGCTCGACACGGGTCTGTCCTACCGCAAGGCCGGGGGCGAACTGTCGCTGAAGGGCTTGCAGCTGAAGGTCTTGGGCCTCGCCCTTAGCGCGGACATCCAGGGCCAAGGTCTCGATGGTGACGCGCCGCAGCTCAGCGGTCCGCTGCGCCTGGCGCCGTTCAGCCCGCGTGAGGTGCTGGCGATCCTGGGAGGTGCGCCCAAGACGGCCGACCCCAAGGCGCTCTCGTCCGCCAGCCTGCAGGCCGACTACAGCGGCGGCTTCAAGGCAGCCGCACTGCGCAACCTGCAGATTCGCCTGGACGAGACCCAGATCCGCGGCTCGCTCGCGATCAAGGACTTCGCGACCCAGGCGCTGGAGTTCGCGCTCAAGGGCGACAGCCTCGACGCCGACCGCTACCTGCCGCCCAAGACCGCCACCGAGCAGAAGCAGGCCGCCGCAAAGCCGGGAGCGGGGCTCAATGACATCCGCCTGCCCAACGAGCTGCTCCAGAAACTCAATGCCAACGGCACCTTTGATATCGCCAACCTCAAGCTCAACGGCGTGAAGCTGAGCGATGTGCGCCTGCGCCTGACGGGCAGCGGCGTCAGCGCCGCGAAGCAGCAGGAGATCAGTGCCCAGCTGTATGGCGGCAAGCTGCAGTTCGGCAACCGCATGACGCCGGGCAAGACCCCAAGCTACGCCCTCAAGACCCAGCTAACGGCGCTGAGCTTTGCGCCCTTCCTCAAGGATTTACTCGGCAAGGAGTATCTCAGTGGCCTGGGCAGCGTGACCCTCGACGTCGGCGGCGAGGGCCAGACTGTCGGCGATCTGCGGCGCACCCTTGATGGCAATGTGGCGCTGCGTGTCGAGAACGGCGCCGTCCGCGGCTTCAACCTCGGCGAGGTGCTGCGCAAGGGCCAGGCCCTGCTGGCCGGTAACTTGAACTACCAGGACAAGGCCATCAAGGAGACCGACTTCGCGGCGATTGCCGTGACCGCCCGTATCGTCAACGGCATCCTGAGGACGGATGACCTGGCGGCGTCGAGTCCACTGTTCCGCCTGGCGGGCTCGGGCGAGATCGATCTCGTCAACGAGACGATCAACTATCTGGCCAAGCCGACCGTGGTTGAAACCAGCCAAGGCCAGGGCGGCAAGGGCCTGGAGCAGCTCAAGGGCCTGACCATCCCGATCAAGCTCACCGGCAGCCTCTACGCGCCAAAGTACAAGCTGGATCTCGACAACGCTCTCAAGCAAAAGGCGACCGAGTCCATCCGGCAGGAGCTCAAGGGCCGCGAGGATGAGCTCAAGCAGAAGGTGAATGACAAGCTTGGCGAGCTGCTGTTTGGCAAAAAGAAGAAGCCTGCCCAGGAGCCCACGTCGGTGCCGGCTCAGGAGCCGGCGCCGGCACCCGCTCCCTCGCCTTGAAGGCGCTTCCGGACCGGATCCCGTTGATGTCTGAGGATTTTGCCGGGCGGGTGCTGGGGTGGTTCGACATGCATGGTCGCCATGACCTGCCGTGGCAGCACCCGCGCGAGCCCTACCGGGTCTGGCTGTCGGAGATCATGCTGCAGCAGACGCAGGTGGCCACGGTCATTCCGTACTTCCAGCGCTTTCTCGCGCGCTTCCCGGATCTGCGCTCACTGGCCGAGGCCCCGATCGACGACGTACTCGCACACTGGGCCGGCCTGGGCTACTACGCCCGCGCCCGCAACCTGCACCGCTGCGCGCAGGCGCTGATGGCACAGCATGGCGGTGAGTTTCCGCGCTCATCTGCAGCGGTAATGGCGCTGCCTGGCATTGGCCGGTCCACGGCAGGCGCCATCCTGTCGCAGGCTTTCGGTGATCGTCACCCGATCCTCGACGGCAATGTGCGCCGCGTCTTTGCGCGGCATGCCGCGATCTCCGGTTGGCCCGGCGAACCCGCCGTACAGCGGCAACTCTGGGCCCTGGCTGAAGCGCGCTTGCCCACAGATCGCCTTGCCGACTACAGCCAGGGGCTGATGGATCTGGGCGCCACCCTCTGCACCAGCCGGCGGCCTGCCTGCGAGCGCTGTCCGGTGGCCGCGGACTGCCAGGCCCGGATCCAGAACACGGTGACGCGCTATCCCGCTGCCAAGCCGCGGCGGGAGCGTCCGCGGCGGCGAGCGCATCTGCTGCTCCTGAGAAACCGGGCAGGTGAACTGCTCCTCGAGCGTCGTCCACCAACGGGGATCTGGGGCGGCCTTTGGTGCCCACCGCTGCTGGCCGAAGAGCTTTCGCCGTCAGACTGGGTCCAGTCCCGGCAGCTGCGCACGGATGCAACTACTGAGATGCCAGTCGTGCACCATGCCTTCACGCACTTTGATCTCGAACTGCTGCCCCTCGAGATGCAGGTCAGCATGGACAGCGGTCTGGCCGATCCCGGACACTGGCGCTGGGTGGAAACCGCAGGGCTGCACCAGTTGGGCCTGCCTGCGCCGATCGCCAAACTACTGAAGTCTAGGAGTCCCTCTCGTCCATGAGCCGCATCGTTCACTGCATCAAGCTGGACATCGATGCACCGGGTCTCGCGCGCCCCCCGCTACCTGGCCCGCTCGGTCAGCGCATCTATGAGCAGGTTTCGCAGCAGGCCTGGCAACAGTGGCTGGCCCATCAGACCCGTCTGATCAATGAGTACCGGCTTTCGCTGGCCGATGCCTCGGCCCGCCGCCAGCTCGCCGAGGAGCTGGAGCGATTCTTCTTTGGTGGTGAACTCACGCAGACGGGCTATCAGCCGATCGAAACAAAAAAACCGCCTCAGTGAGAGGCGGTTTTTCATTGCTGCAAATGGTGGCCAGGGACGGAATCGAACCGCCGACACGGGGATTTTCAATCCCCTGCTCTACCGACTGAGCTACCTGGCCTCGACGCGAGGCCGCGTATTAAAACTTCGGTTGCGATGCACGTCAAGGCGTGCGTCTTTCGCAATCCATCTCGAATTTCAAGAAAAAACCCCGAAGCCGAAGCTTCGGGGTTTCTCTTTTTTAAGACCCTGGCAGTGTCCTACTCTCACATGGCAGCTGCCACACTATCATCGGCGCTGAGTCGTTTCACTTCCGTGTTCGGGATGGGAACGGGTGGTTCCAACTCGCTATGGCCGCCAGGGAAACTGGCTGATGAGTCGTCCTTGCGAACGCCTCATCGAATTTGGTTTGTAGTGAACACTTCTAGGCATTGATCCCAATGCCTCAGCTACTTAACGGTCAAAAATGCTTGAGCGTTATATGGTCAAGTCACACGAGCAATTAGTACGCGTTAGCTACATGCATTACTGCACTTCCACATCGCGCCTATCAACCTTGTAGTCTACAAGGGCTCTTTAGGAGGCTTAAAGCCTCGCGAGATCTCATCTTAAGGTGGGCTTCCCGCTTAGATGCTTTCAGCGGTTATCCCGTCCGTACATAGCTACCCAGCGATGCCACTGGCGTGACAACTGGAACACCAGAGGTACGTTCCACCCGGTCCTCTCGTACTAAGGTGAACTCCCTTCAAATCTCGAACGCCCACGGCAGATAGGGACCGAACTGTCTCACGACGTTCTGAACCCAGCTCGCGTACCTCTTTAACCGGCGAACAGCCGGACCCTTGGGACCGACTACAGCCCCAGGATGAGATGAGCCGACATCGAG
>DASUDL010000006.1:0-10995 GCA_036275615.1 Solimonas sp. | reverse complement strand
CAAACCCGCATGAACCTGCGCGCCCTGCGCTACTTCGTGGCCATCGCCGATGCCGGCAGCCTCACCGCCGCGGCCGCCGCGGTGAACGTGGCGCAGCCCGCGCTGACCCGGCAGCTGCGCGAGCTGGAGGCCGACCTCGGCGTGCAGCTGCTGCTGCGCCTGCCGCGCGGCGTGCGGCTCACGCCGGCCGGCGTGACGCTCTACGAATCGGCCCAGCGCATGCTGGCCGAGGCCGCACGCGTGCGCCGGCTGCTGGCCAGCCGCAACTCCGACCAGAACGCCGCCGTGGTGCTGGGTGCGTCGCCCACGCTCACGCGCGTGCTGCTGCCGGGGCTGTTCGAGAACACGCTGCGCGCGGTCGCCGGCAGCGAGCTGCGCGCACGCGAGGCCTTCACGCCCGCGCTGCTCGACTGGCTGGAGCGCGGCGTGATCGACATGGCCATCGTCACGAATCCCGAGCCCGGGCGGCCGCTGTCGCTCTATCCGCTGCTGGGCGAACCCTTCGCGCTGGTCTCGCACCCTTCGCTCAAGATCGACCCGGTGGTCTCGGTGCGCCAGCTCGCCGGCCTGCCGCTGCTGATGACCACGTTGCACCGCACGCTGGTCGACCGCCAGCTGCTGCCGTTGGGCGCGCGCCTGCAGCTGCGGGCCGAGATCGACTCGGTCGACTCGATCCGCGAACTCGTGCTGCGCGGCCCCTGGGCCACGCTGATGCCGATCTCGGTCTTCAAGGAGCCGGCCGCGGCCCAGGGCGTGGTGATCTCCGAGATCTCGGGCGTGCAGCTGAACCGCCTGCTGGTGCTGGCCACGCGCATCGAGAGCCTGGACAGCTCGCCCCAGCTCGCGCTCAAGGAGATCATCGAAGCCGAGTTCGCGCGACTGGCGCGCGCCGGCATGTTCAGCTTCGCCTCGACCTCCGAGGAGCGGCAGCTGGGCGCTTGAGATCGCCTGGCCTGTCGGGCCAGACCCTACACTCGCCATGGGCTGTCCCTGGCCCTGAACTGTCCACCGCATGAGCCCGAACCCGCCCCGCCGTAAACGCCAGCCGTCGACCAGCACCGCATCGAACGGCCATGGCGTCGTCACGCTGGAGATGGTGGCGCAGGCCGCGGGGGTGTCGCCGAGCACGGTGTCTCGCATCCTCAACGGCACGGCCAGCGTGAGCGAGGCCAAGAAACAGGCCGTCGACCAGGCCATCGAGCGTCTGGGCTTCCGCCCCAACCCGGTGGCCCGCGGCCTGGCCGGCGGCCGCACGCTGAGCATCGGCGTCGTCACGCAGACCATCAGCAGCCCGTTCTATGGCGAGGCCGTGCATGGCATCGAGGACCAGCTCGAAGCCGCCGGCTACATCCCCATCTTCGTCAGCGGCCACTGGCAGGAGGCCGAGGAACGAAAGGCGATGGAGGCGCTGCTGGCGCGGCGTGTCGACGGCCTGATCGTGCTGGCCGGCCGCATGCCCAACCGCGCGCTGAAGGCGGTGGCCAAGATGGTGCCGATGGTGGTGGTCGGCCGCGACCTGCGCGGGCCCGGCGTCTACAGCCTGAGTTTCGACAACAAGCTCGGCGGCCTGATGGCCGTGCAGCACCTCATCGAGTGCGGCCACACCCGCATCGCGTTCATTGCCGGCGAACCCCACCACGAAGACGCGCTGGATCGCGAGGCTGGCTACAGGGCGGCGCTGGCGCAGGCCGGCATCGACTTCGATCCGGCCCTGGTGATGCCGGGCGACTACACCGAGTCCGGCGGCCTGCTGGCCGTGAACCGCCTGCTCGACGCGCGGGTGCCCTTCACCGCCATCTTCGCGGCCAACGACCAGACGGCGATCGGCGCCGCGCTGGGCCTGTACCGGCGCAACGTCCGGGTGCCCGACGACGTGTCGCTCGTCGGCTTCGATGATCTGGCTCCTGCGCGCTTCACGATCCCGCCGCTGACCACCGTGCGCCAGCCGGTCTACGACATGGGCTTCATGGCGGCGGGCGCGATGCTGCAGCTGCTGCGCGGCGAGGCGCCGGACTTCACGCTGCCGCCGCTGCAGCTGGTGCCGCGCGAATCCGTGCGGCGGCTCCAGCGCTGAGCCGAGGGCGCCTGCGCGCGAGCTAGGTCGGCGCCCGCGTCGTCTCCATGGCCGAGCCCGCCCGGTACGGGGCGCAAAGCTGTTCGACGTAGCGCTGATGCGACGACAGGCCGGCGACCGAGCGACTCACCCTGACCTGAATGTCGCGCAGGAAGCGCTGCAGTTCCTCCGGGCCCATCAGGTCGGCCACCGGGTGGTAGCTCGCGGGCATGATGCCCTGGCCCATCATGACCTGGATCCAGGAGTTCTCGGCGAACAATTCGTCGCTCGGGCGGAAGACTCTGGCAGTCTCGCGGAACAGCGCGATGCGGTGCCGCAGCGAGGGCAGGATGTCCATCTCGCGCACGTGCCGCCACAGCGCGGAGTCGGTGCGTGCGTTGACGTGATAGTGCAGCACGATGAAGTCGCGGATGTGCTCCAGGTCGCGCTTGGACTGGAGGTTGAACTCGTCCACGTCGGACTGGCGGATGCCGCCGGACGGGAAGAGCTGCATCAGGCGGATGGCGTGCCGCTGGATGAGGTGGATGCTGGTGGATTCCAGGGGCTCCACGAAGCCGCTGGCCAGGCCCACGGCCACACAGTTGCGCTCCCACACCTTGTGACGCTGACCGGGCAGGAACTTGATGACGCGCGGCTGGATGAGCAGCTCGCCCTCCACGTTCTTCTTCAGCACCTCGGGCGCGTCGGCGTCGCTGAGCTCCTTGCTGCTGTAGACGAGGCCGTTGCCCACGCGGTGCTGCAGCGGGATGCGCCATTGCCAGCCGAACGGGTGGGCAATCGACCGTGTGTAGGGCCAGGCCTCGCGCACCGAGGCCGTCTGCACGGCCACGGCGCGATCGCAGGGCAGCCAGTAGGACCAATCCTCATAGCCCACGCCCAGGGCCTCGCCCAGCAGCAGCGAGCGAAAGCCGGTGCAGTCGATGAACAGGTCCCCATCGATGCGGCTGCCGTCCTCCAACTCCAGCGCGGCGATGTCGCCGGCACGGGCGGCGCCGGCGTCGACATCGTGCTTGAGCACGCGGCGGATCTTGCCCTCGATGCGCTGGACGCCCGAGGCCTCGCTCATGGCGCGCAGGAACTTGGCGTAGCGACCGGCATCCAGGTGGTAGGCGTAGTTCAGCGCCTGGTTGGGCACGTGCGCGAAGCGGTTGGCGTAGGCGGCCACCGTCTCGGGGTTGTAGTCGGTGTAGGTGCGGGACAGGCCGGCGGCGCGGCCCTTGAGCCAGAAGTGCTGGAAGCCGGCGCTCCAGTGGTCGTTGCCGGTGCTGCCGAAGGAGTGGAAGTAGTCCTCGCCGACGGCCTTCCAGCCCTCGAACTTGATGCCCAGCTTGAAGGTCGCGTTGGTCGCCGCCATGAACTCGGCTTCGTTGAGGCCGAGCAGGTTGTGAAACGTGTGCAGGGCCGGGATGGTGGCCTCGCCCACGCCCACGGTGCCGATCTCCTCGGACTCCACGAGCTTGATGTCGAGCTGCTTGCCGAGCAGCTTGCTCATCAGCGCGGCCATCATCCAGCCGGCGGTACCGCCGCCGGCGATGACGACGCGGTTGAAGGGCTTCAGGGCGGTATTCATCGTTTCAGTTGATTCAGGAGTTGTGCGCGGGCCTGGCGCGACAGGGCTTCGTCGATGGGGCCGAGCAGCCCTCGGGCGGTTTCTGGAATGTGCGCCCAAGTGCTTGGGTCCGCGCCCCAAATGAAGTGCCGGAAGTGATGCTCCCAGATGCGTTTCTCTTTGGCCGGCAGGTCGCGCAAGGTCATCAGCGCCAGGCGCAGCGTGCTGAGCGGGGAGTCCATGTACTCGGGGGTCTGCCGCCACCACGCGTTGATGAGGAGGTTGACCGGCGCCAGCCCCTCGACGTGGTGGAACCACATGCTGGGGATGAAGAGCGCGTCGCCCGGCTCCATTTCGACCTGCTCGCCTGCGTCCCACGCCTCGGAGAAGCGCGGGAAGCGTGCCAGGTCGGGGCGCGCGAAGTCGACCAGGCTGATGGCCTGGCCGGCCGGCGTGGGGTCCAGCGGGCCCATGTACAGGTTGGGCATCTGCTCCGGCGGGAACAGGGTGAAGCGTCGCCGGCCGGCGGCGACCACGGCGAGGTTGTCCGGCAGGTCGTAGTGGGCGGCGATGCGCGTGCGGTTGCCGAGCCACAGGCTGACCAAGGGGTCGCGATCGCCGAGGCCGAGTGCATGGTCCTCGCGAAAGCGGGGCAGCACGGCCTCCACCGTCGTCGAACCGATGTAGAGCCCGGGGGGCTCCGGTGCAGTCTTCACGTCCAGCAGACCGGCGAGCACATGATTCAGCGTGGCCGTGTGACGGGTGAAGTTGAATCCGCGCAGCGTGTCGTCGGCGTAAAACACCCGTCCCTTGGCGGCCGGCGGCAGATGGAACAGGCCAATATGAACGCCGTTGTAAAGGCTCGCCAGGTACCGCGCCAGGGCCTCGTCGGACTGCCGCGCGGCTTGCACGACCGGCCAGTGCGCAAAGGCACCGCGCACGACGTAGGGGCGCTCCGCCGTGAGCAGGTCCTCCGGCAGGGCGGTGGGGTCGATGGAACCGTTCCAGGCGGGCACGGCGCGCATGGCGAGCCTCAGCGGCGGTAGGCGCGATGCGCGAGCACCGGCAGTTGAGCCAGGGAGGCGATCTGCATGAACATGGGCGTCAGGTGTCCCGCCCGCGCCAGCGTTTCGAGGGTCGCGCCGGACAGGCTCAGCAGTCGATCCTCGTTGACGGTGTAGAGCCCGCTCAGGCGGATCGGATCGCCGCCCGGAGTTTCCAGGTCGATCACGAACGGTTCGAGCAGCTGGTGATCGGTGAGGGCGCGGATGAAGGCCGGCAAGTGCGACGCGTGTGCGTGCAGGTGTTCCATCAGCTGCACGATGTGATCGAGGTACTCGCTGAAGCCGCCATGCTCCAGGAACAGGGCGGTGCCCACCTCGCCCTCGTCGCGGTGCACGATGCGCGGGCTGTCGAGGTCGATGTGCAGTTGCAGGCTGCCGTCGGGCGAATGGCCAATCAGGAACGGATCGCGTTGCATGGCCATCGGCATGACGGTGGCCTCCCATCCGTCGTCAACCAGGAACAGGTTCTGCCCTTCCTCCAACCCGAACAGGGCGATGGGCTGGAAGCCGGCGTCGCCGTCAACCAGCTGGAAGACGATGGGGAAGTGAGCCTGCAACTGGCGGAATTCCGCCGGCAGGGCCAGGGCAAATTGGCAGGCGTCGCCACGCAACGCCGAGCGCTCGGTGTGGACGCGCAAGTGGCGGTGGGTGACGTTGTCGAGCAGGGTGGGGCGGGTCATATCGGGGTCTTTTGGAGATGTTCGATGAGGCTGCGATGGCCCGGCAGCGCCGTGACGAAGCGGCGGGCCAGGCGGGCGGCCTCCTCGAAGCAGGCTTCGGCAGCCTGCAGTTTTGCAGCCGGCGGGGGCGGGATGTCAGGGCGGAAACCCATGCCGTACAGCACGTACTGGTAGCTCGCGTCGGGGAACACCTCGTCGATGCGACCGAAATCGTGCCGTGCCGGTGCGCGAAGCCGCCACATGGCCAGCAACTCGCGCAGGCGCTCCGGCCAGGACGCAGGGTCGCGGTGGGCGCGCCAGTAGGGGCTGTCGTCGCGCTGGGTGAGCGCGTAATGCAATTTCAAGAAATCGATGACGCGGGCCCAGCGGTAGCGGAAGTCGTCGTTGAAGCGGCGCGCCACGGCGGGCATGCTGGCCGGATTCAGGGGCAGTTCGTCGCACAGACGCTGCACCGACAACTCCACCAGCGCCAGCGCCGACGCCTCGAGCGGCTCGATGAATCCGGACGACAGGCCGATGGCCACGCAGTTGCGCACCCAGAACTGCTCGCGGTAGCCGGGGTCGTACCGAATGAGTCGGGGCGCCGGCCGCTCGCTGGGCGCGCCGGTGGCCTCCAGGTAGGCCTGCAAGGCAGCTTGCGCTTCGTCCTCGGTGGCGTGTGCGCGCGAGAACACGCAGCCCACGCCCCGCCGCGAGGGCAGACCGATGTCCCAGATCCAGCCCTTGGCCCAGGCCGTGGCAATGGTGCAGGTGGCCAACGGAGCGTCGGGGCGGGCGTACGGCACTTGCACAGGCAGGGCGGCATCGTTGAACAGAACGTCGCGCTCGCTCTTCAGCGGCACGCCGAAGTGCTCCCCGATGAGTCGCGCCTGCAGGCCGGAGCAGTCGATGAAGAGGTCGCCGGTGACCGCTCCGTGACGCCGTGTTTGCAGGGCGGCGATGTCGCCGTTTTCCGTCGAGGCCACGGCATCCACATGGTCGACGAGGTGGCGCACGCCGAGGTGCTGCGTGGCGTGCTCGCGAAGCATCTGGCCGAAGAGGCCGGCGTCGAAGTGATAGGCGTAGTTCGCCACGGCGCCGAATGCCGGCGTCTGCAATTGCTTGGGACCCCGGCCCGCCTCGCAGACCTGCACCGATGGGCTGACCGCATCGGCAAACGGACGCGGATTCGGAGCTGCCAGCCACGCCGCCACAAGGTCCACGTCGCCGTGGCCAACCGGAAGCATGAAGGGGTGGTAATAACGGTCGCCTGCGGCGCCGGTGTCGCCGCGCAGCCACCGGTCGAAGCGCGAGCCCTGCTTGAACGACACCTGGCAGCGCCTCACGAACTCGGCCTCGGAGAGGCCGATGCGGCGCAGGGTGTCCCGCATCGACGGCCAGGTGCCTTCCCCGACGCCGATGACGGGGACTTCGCTGGACTCGATCAAGGTGATCTGCAGCCCCGGGTGCTCCGCCGCCAAGCGGCCAGCCACCAGCCAGCCGGCCGAGCCGCCGCCCAGCACCACGACGCGTTGCACGCGATCGTTCACGTTGGCTTCCTCAAAAAGCTCGCCAGAACCCCGATTAAAACCGCTGAAGAAAAGGGCCGGACAAAGCCGGCCCTTTGGGGTCGTTCCGGGGCATGCGCCGCGAGCGGCGCGTTCCTCAGAACTTGTAGCGCGCGCCGATGATGTAGCGACGGCCCAGTTGGGTTACCGATCCAATCTGGTTCTCGGTGCGCTGGTACGTTCTCACATACGCATCCGTCAAGTTGATGGCTTCGAACTGCACGCGCAAGTGCTTGTCGTAGTTGTAGCCCACGCTCAAGTCAAGCTGACCGTAGGGCTGAACATACTCGGGTTGCGCCTGGTTCGAATCGCTGCCCGGGTAGTTGGCCACCAGGAACTTGCCGCGCCAGTTGTAGGCCAACCGAGCGCTGAAGTCGGCGGTCTCGTAGAAGCCCACGAGGTTGCCCGAGTTCCCCATGCCCGGGAGCACGTCCATTTGCGGCCCGACCTGATTATTGTTGTAGCTGAGGTTGGAGCGCACCTTCGTGTAGTTGGCCGAGATCCCGAACCCGGTGTTGCCAAAAATATGCTGAACGTTGAACTCGATGCCGTTGATCTTGCTCTTGCGTTTGTTGTTGGCGTAGGTGGAAATCGCGAACGGCATCAGCGGGTCCGTCGGCAGCCCGGTGATGATCCCGTTGACTGCATCCACGCCTGGCTGACCGGCAAACGTCGTGAAGATGTAGTCGCGGATGCATTGGACGTCCGTCGGCAGGCAGCCGCCCGCTTGCAGCGCCTGCTGGTAGTACGCGCCACCGATCGGGGTGTGGACGCCTGCGATCGTCTCGTTGGAGGTGGCTCCCGAGTTGTAGTCCTTGATGGACTTGCGGAAGAAGCTCACCGCCGCGTAGCTGCTCTTGGCGTAGTAGTGCTCGAGAGACAAGTCCCAGTTGGCCGACTGCAAGGGCTTCAGATCAGGGTTCCCCTGCGAGCCCACGCCGCCGCTGATGCGCCCCAAGGAATCGATCGACCGCCCGCCCTGAATGGCAGCCCACCCCGGACGACCGATCGTCTTGCCGTAGCTGGCGCGCAGCTTGGTATCCATGGTCAGATCAGCGCTCCAGTCGATGGAGGGCAGCGCGTAGCTGTAGCTGCCCGAGCGCGACACGCTGCGATTGGCATCCAGGCTGATCGGCAACTCGTTGTTGCTCACCCATTGAACCCCCGTCGGCAAGGATTCGATGCTGGGCGAAGTGACGCTGGTGCGCTCGTAGCGAAGGCCGGCCGACAAGTCCATCGGCACGCCCGCCTCCCACGCGATGTTGTACTGGCCGTAGATGGACTTCGACTTTTCCGTGGTGCGGTAATCGTTCGTGAAGCCGGCCGCAGCCTTCATCAGCGAATCGTTGAGTTGAACCGCGATGGCGGCGTCGCGCAACTTCTCGAAGTTGTAGATGAATATGTTGTTGAACAGGCGTGGGTCGTTCGAGCCCGGAATGCTCGGGAAGTACTTGCTGATCTGGTCCAGGCGGAACAGGTTGTCGTCCAAGGCGCCCGGGCCGCCAACGCCGCCACCCCAGGTGTTGCTCTGAACGTTGGAGAAGGCCGAGCGGTTCTTCACTTCGGTGTACCCCACACCGAAGTCCAGGCTGCTGTCGCCGTCGATCTTCCACTTCCCGTTCGCCTGGAACTGGTTGACCTCGTTGCGTTGATAGCTGTTGCTGAACACCGAGCCGGTCAGTTGTTGCAGGGCCGGGTCCATCGTGACGGTCGGCATCATCAGCACCGGGAACTTCTTGCTGTAGTCCACCGAGGTGTCGCCCCGGTTGAATGAGGCCGTACCGATCGTCGCGGTGGTGCCCAGCGGGTCGTCAGCGCCCGAAGTCGCGGTCGAGTGGTGCGCGTCGAAGTCGAAGTTCAGCGCGTTGCTGGCCTTCCACTTCAGGTTCAGGCCAACCTGCTGGTTCTTGTTCTTGGTCGTGACGCGCGCAACCTGCGACGCCACGTCCGCGCCGCTCATATGCTCGCCGTAGATGATGGGCGCGGTGGGCGAACCCGACGTGTATTCACCGAACTGGCCGCCGAAGTTGAACCAGGCTGAGATGTCGTTGCGGCGCTGCCGGAACTTCTGCTCGGACATCACGAAATCCAGCGTCGCGACCAGGTCCTTCGAGGGCTTGACCTGCACGGTGGCCTGGCCGTTCAGGCGCTCGCGGTGGATGCCGACGAACTGGTACTTGATGGATTGCGGAACGCTGTAGACGGAGTCGATGGCTGGGCGGTTCAGAACCTCTCCGCCGGCAGCCGGCAGACCGCCCCACTCCTGGCGGCCCGCACCACCCCAGTTGTTGTTGACGATGCCCGGGAAGGAGCGCCAGCCGTCCGGGGACAACGCCTGCGCGTAGCCGGAATCGCGCTCTTGGTAGGTGCCCACCAGCGCGATGCCGAAGGTGCCATCCGCCGATTGCGTGCTGTAGATCGCGTTGACTTCCGGCGTGGCGCGCTTGCCGCGCTCTTCGCTGGGCAGGCGTGTCGCCGTCTGGTCGTTCACCAGCTTCACGCCCACCTGGGCAATGGTTTCCTTGATGTCGAGGGGGCGCTGGGTGCGCACGTTGATGGTGGCGCCCATGCCGCCCGTGGGGCTGCTGGCGCGGCTGGTCTTGTACACCTCCAGCGCGGCAATGCCATCGGACGCCAGGTTGGAGAAGTCGAACGAGCGCGAATTCGGAGTGCCACCGTCGCCGATGAAGCTGGTGGGCATCTGGCGGCCGTTGAGCAGCACCAGGTTCTGATCCGGACCCATGCCGCGCACCGTGATGCGGGTGCCTTCACCGTTGCTGCGCTGGACCGACACGCCGCTGACGCGGCTCAGCGACTCCGCCAGGTTGGTGTCCGGGAACTTGCCGATGTCCTCGGCCACGATCCCGTCCACCAAGCCAAACGCATTGCGCTTCAGGTTGACCGAGGTCTCCAAACTTTGGCGGATGCCGGTGACCGTGATCGATTGCGTCGGTTGCGCGTCGTCCTTCTTGGGGGGATCGGCCTGTTGGGCCTGCGAGCTCAGCGAGCACAGCAGGGCGGCGCAAGCGACAGCTGTGGGGGTCGGCCGGAGGCGCGGGGCGGTGGGACGTGCGTTTCGGTGCATGCGGTTCTCCTGGAGGGGCGGGATCTCGCCTCGACGGCGCGGTGATTCAGGTGAAGGCGCTTTCAGTTTTCGACGCAAAACTGCACCACAGGCATGAAAGCGCTTTCAGCAACTATCGCTTCAGACGTCACTTGGCAACAGAGGGATGACCCTATGAGCGGAAAGCCTGTCGAAATGGCGCCACATCTGCTGCAGTGCACAAACAAATGCCAGCTGATCGGGCGGGCTTGCGGATCGATCGTGCGTGTCGGCAGGGTTAATACCAGGGTCCGGGCAGTGAATGGCGCCGCCATAATCGTGAAAGCGCTTTCATCCCGCGTTCGGCATGGTGCGCAACTCCCGGCAATGGGTTCGCCGGATAGAGCAGGCTTTGTCCGCCACATTCACGCCGATGTCCGTCTTCCCCCCTGCCAGCTTGATTGCGCCTGAAGTACCGTTTCGCGATGTTCGGCAGACCGCGGCGCGCGCTGCGGACTCCACGGCCCCGCGCGGCGGCTTCGTCACCGAAGGCGGCGAGACCTGGTACCGCATCGACGGGGTCGACCGGATGCCGCCGTTCTTCATGGCGCTGGCCGGCGACAGCGACCTCTGGGCCTATGTGTCGACCGCCGGCTCGCTCACGGCCGGCCGGCGCGACGCGGAGGGGGCCTTCCTGCCCTACGAGACGGTCGACAAGATCCACCTGCGCGGCGAGCACACCGGGCCGCGCACCTGGGTCTGGATCGAGGACGGCGGCGCCCCGGTGCTGTGGCAACCCTTCGTGCGCGCGTTCGACCGCTCCGCAGGGCACTGCTCGGTGTGGAAGAACCTGTCCGGCACGCGCATCCGCTTTCGCGACGACCATCCCTCGGGCCGGCTGGCCTTCGAGTACGAGTGGTTCACCGCCGCCGGCCTGGGCCTGGTGCGCAGCGCGCGGCTCTCCGCGCCGAAAGGTCCGGTGCGCGTGCGCGTGCTCGACGGCGTGCTCAACCTGATCCCGCCCGGCGTGGGCGTCGA
>DASUDL010000005.1:0-154493 GCA_036275615.1 Solimonas sp. | reverse complement strand
GAAGGAGGCCTGCGTGAAGGCCCTGGGTACCGGCTTCTCCGGTATCGGCTTCAAGGAAGTGGGCGTGGTGCGCGAGGCCAACGGCCGGCCGCGCCTGATCTTCAGTCGCGCCATGCAGGCCCGCCTGCGCCGCGAGGGCGTGGGCGCGACGCATGTCTCGCTCACCGACGAGGATGGGCTGGCAGGGGCCTACGTGATCCTGGAGCGCAAGCCCGGCTGAGAGCGCTCCGGTTCCGGCGCGGCTTGCCGGAGGTCGCTACAGGGCATCCAGCGTTTCCTGCACCGCGCGCCGCACGTTCTCCAGGTCGCGCGGCAGGCCGCCCGGTGCCAGCTTCTCCATGCCCTTGAGGCCGTCTTCCAGGGCCGCCGTGGTCTGGCGCAGGCGGGCCAGGTGATAGAACGCGGCGGTGCCGCGCAGGGTGTGGGCGGCGTCGCGGGCCGCCGGCAGGTCGCCGGTGCCCATGGTCTTCTCCAGGTCCGCGAACTGCTGCGGCAGTTCCTCGCGCAGCAGTTCCAGCAGCTCCGGATCGGCGGCCAGGCGGGCGGCCTGGCGCGCGGGCGGGGCGCCGGCCAGCGGCGCCAGGGCGCGCAGGAGCTGGGTCTCGTCGAAGGGCTTGAGCAGGATCTCGTCGGCGCCAGCATCGAGGAATTCCCGTCGCTCCTCGATCTCCAGGTAGGCCGACACGGCCAGGATGCGGCTGGCCTGGCCGTTGACGCCGGCGGCCTGCTCCTCGGCGCGGATCGCGCGGGCGCAGGAGGGGCCGTCCATCACCGGCATGCGCGCATCGAGCAGGACGATCTCGGGCTTGTGCTGGCGCCACAGGGCAAGTGCCTCGGCGCCATCGTCGGCCTCGCGGATGCTCAGGCCCAGGTGGCGACAGAGCGTGGCGATGTAGGCGCGGTTGGGGCGGTTGTTGTCGGCGATGACGGCGCGGCGGCCCTGCAGCGGCGGCTCGGCGCCGGCCGCGTTCTCGGTGAGCAGGCGCAGCAGTTCCTCGTGCAGGCGCTGCCGGCCGACCGACTTGGGCAGGCAGGCCGCGGCGCCGGCCTGGCGCACGGCCTCGTGCACGGGCAGAGCCGCCGAGGCCACCAGGGCGAGCAGGGGCGGCGATCCTCCCTTGCAGGCCGACAGCGCCGCGAGCACATCGGCGTCGACCAGTTCACGCGGCTTGAGCCCCAGGATCACGGCGTCCGGACGGCTGGCCGGCGAGGCGTTGCGCAGGGCCCCGGCCAGCACGCCGGCGGCGGTGAAGGGCTGCACGCGCAGGCCCCAGAATTCCAGCCAGTGCACCAGGGCGAGCCGGGCCATGGCATGCGATTCCTGCAGCCAGACGCGGCGCTCGGCCAGGCGCGCGTCGCTGGTCGGGGCCGACTCGGCCTCGGCGATCAGCTTGAAGGGCAGCAGCACGCCGAAGGTCGAGCCCTGGCCCGGGGCGCTCTGCAGGGAGATCTCGCCGCCCATCAGCTCGCAGAGCTTGCGGGTGATGGACAGGCCCAGGCCGCTGCCGCTGCCGGCACGTCCCACCTGCCGGAACGGCTGGAACAGCCGCGCCTGCTGGTCGGGGGCGATGCCGACGCCGGTATCGGTGACGGCGAAGCGCAGCCAGCTGCGCCCGCCCTCGTCGCGCTCGTGCATCACCCGCACCACCACTTCGCCGGCCTCGGTGAACTTGATGGCGTTCGACAGCAGGTTGGTCAGGATCTGGCGCAGGCGCTGCGGGTCGCCGCGCAGCTGGCGCGGGACATCGTGGTAGATGATGCGGACCAGCTCCAGGTCCTTGTCGTAGGCCAGCGGCGCCAGCAGGGCCACCGTGTCCTCGACGCAGTCGTGCAGGTCGAAGCCTTCCTCGTGCAGGCGCAGGCGGCCGGCCTCGATGCGGCTCCAGTCGAGCAGGTCGTTGATCATCGCCAGCAGGGTGCGGGCCGACTTGTCGAGCGTATCGAGCTGCTGGCCCTGCTCGGGGTTGAGGCCGGAGCGTCGCAGCAGGTCGGCATAGCCGAGGATGGCGGTCAGCGGCGTGCGCAGCTCGTGCGACAGGCTGGAGAGCAGCTCGCTCTGGGCGCGCGCCTCGTCCTGGGCCTGGCCGGCCGAGGCGCGCAGCTGCCGCAGCTGGGCGTCGAGCTGGTCGCGCTCCTGGCGCAGTCGGGCGCTGGCGTCGGTGATGCGGGCCTCCAGGCGGTTGCGGTCCTCGGCCAGCTGCTGGGCGATGCGATTGAGCGGCTCGGCCAGCTGGCCGTAGAGGGCGGGCAGGTCGCGCGGCAGGCGGGTTTCCACCCGCCCGGTCGCCAGCTTGCGGACGCCCTGCAGCAGCTCACCGGCGCCGTCGCGCAGTCGGCGGACCAGCAGGGCGCAGAGCGACAGGGCGCCGGCGCCCAGCACCAGGGCCAGCAGGGCCCGCAGCCAGGGGGGCATCAGGTGGGCGACGAACAGCACGACCACCAGGGCCAGGATCAGGCTGGCGATCACTGCCAGCAGGCCCAGCCCGGGAATCCGCGTCTGTTCTTGGGGTTCGTACACGCTTTTGCCCGCCGCCCACGGGTAAAATTCAACGATGACCTATCCCACCCTGGCCGATTCTATCGGCAATACCCCGCTCGCCCAGCTTCGGCGCCTCCCGGGGATCGGCAACAACACGCTCCTGGTCAAGCTGGAAGGCAACAACCCCGCCGGCTCGGTGAAGGATCGTCCCGCCTATTCCATGATCCGCCGCGCCGAGGAGCGGGGCGAGATCCGTCCGGGCGACGTGCTGATCGAGGCGACCAGCGGCAACACCGGCATCGCCCTGGCCATGGCCGCGGCGGTGAAGGGTTACCGCATGCTGCTGATCATGCCCGAGCACCTGTCGGTGGAACGGCGCGCCGTGATGAAGGCCTTCGGTGCGGAACTGCGGCTGGTGAGCCAGCAGGCCGGCATGGAGGGCGCCCGCGACCTGGCGCTCAAGCTGCAGGCCGAGGGCAAGGGCAAGGTCCTGGACCAGTTCGGCAATCCCGACAACCCGCGCGCCCACTACGAGGGCACCGCGCCCGAGATCTGGCAGGCCACCGGCGGCCGGATCACGCATTTCGTGTCCTCCATGGGGACGACCGGGACCATCATGGGCTGCTCGCGCTACTTCAAGGAACAGGATCCGGGCGTGCAGATCGTCGGCGTCCAGCCCGACGGCGCGTCCTCCATTCCCGGTATCCGCAAGTGGCCGGAGGCCTACCTGCCGACGATCTACGACCGCCAGAGGGTCGACCGCATCATCGAAGTCAGCGCCGCCAGCGCCGAGGACACCATGCGCGAGGTCGGCCGCCGGGAGGGCCTGTTCTGTGGCCCCAGCTCGGGCGGCGCCTTGTGGGCCGCGCTGCAGCTCTGCCGCGAAGTCGAGAATGCGACCATCGTCAGCATTGTCTGCGACCGCGGCGACCGCTACATCTCCACCGGCGTGTTCCCGTCCTGAGGATCGAAGCATGACTGCCCTGCGCGATCCCATCCTGGTGTTCGATATCGAGACCGTCCCCGACGTGGACGGCTGGCGCCGTATCCAGGGTCTGGAGAACCTGCCCGACGCCGATGCTGCCGTGGCCATGCAGACCCTGCGCCGTGCCGACAAGGGCAGCGACTTCATGCCAGGCCACCTGCAGCGCGTGGTGGCGATCTCGGTCGCCATGCGCCACAAGGACAGCTTCAAGGTCGCCTCGCTCGGCGACGAGACCTCGGAGGAAGGTGAGCTGATCCAGCGCTTCTACGACATCGTCGAGAAGTTCCGGCCGATCCTGGTGTCCTGGAACGGCGGGGGCTTCGACCTGCCGGTCCTGCACTACCGCGCCCTGATCCACGGCTGCGTGGCGCCGCGCTACTGGGATACCGGACACCTCGATCGCGAGGCCAAGTGGGACAACTACCTGGCGCGCTACCAGTTCCGCCATACCGATCTCATGGACGTGCTGGCGCTGTACAGCGGCCGCCAGAATGCCCCCCTGCACGAGCTGGCGATCCTGCTCGGCTTTCCCGGCAAGCTCGGCATGGACGGCTCGAAGGTGTTCGACGCCTTCCGCGCCGGACGCCTGGCCGACATCCGCGCCTACTGCGAGACCGACGTGCTCAACACCTGGCTGGTCTACCTGCGCTTCGAACTGATGCGCGGTCGCCTGAGCCACGAGGAGCACACGGCCGAAGAGGAGCGCGTGCGCCAGTTCCTGGAATCCAGCGAGGCCGCCCACTGGGGCGAGTTCCTCGAAGGCTGGGCCGGTTGATGGCCCACCGCCAGAAGAAGCTGCCGGCCGGCGAGCATGTCGCCGAGATTCTCGACCTGGACCACGAGGGCCGCGGCGTGGCGCGGGTCAACGGCAAGGCCACCTTCATCGCCGACGCCCTGCCGGGCGAGACCGTCCGCTTCCGCTATGTGCGCGTCTCCCGCGATCTGGACGAAGGCCAGTGCGTGGCGGTCGAGAAGGCCAGCCCGGACCGGGTCACGCCGGGCTGCGCCCATTTCGGCCTGTGCGGCGGCTGCTCCATGCAGCACCTGGCGCCGGCGCAGCAGATCCAGTTCAAGCAGAAGCAGCTGCTGGACCAGTTGCAGCGCATCGGCAAGCTGGTGCCCGAGGAGATCGCCGCGCCGATCACCGGCGAGGTCTGGGGCTACCGTCGCCGCGCGCGCCTCGGGGCCAAGTTCGTGCCCAAGAAGGGTGGGGCGCTGGTGGGCTTCCGCGAGCGCGAAAGCTCGCTGCTGGCCACGCTGGAGAGCTGCCAGGTGCTCGATCCGCGCGTCGGCCTGAAGCTGCGCGCCCTGGCGGGCCTGATCGAGTCGCTGGACCTGCGCCGTGCGGTGCCGCAGATCGAGGTGGCCTGCGCCGACCAGGTGGCGCTGGTGGTGCGCATCCTCGAGGCCCCGGCCGAGGCCGACCGCGAACGGCTCGCGGCCTTCGCTGCCGAGCACGATGTCGATCTCTACCTGCAGACCGGTGGCCCCGACAGCATCCGTCCCCTGGGGACGGCGCGGCCGCTGCAGTACTCGCCCGACGGTTCGGCCCTGAGCCTGCGCTTCGAGCCCACCGACTTCATCCAGGTCAACGGCAGTATCAGCCAGAAGACCGTCAACCAGGCGCTGGACTGGCTGGATCTGCAGCCCGGCGAGCGCGTGCTGGAACTGTTCTGCGGCCTGGGCAACTTCTCGCTGCCGCTGGCCCGCCGCGGCGCGCAGGTGATCGCCGCCGAGGGCGAGGACGGCCTGGTGCGGCGCGCCCGCGAGAATGCCGAGCGCAATGGCCTGCCGATCCGCTTCGAGAAGGCCGACCTGTTCAAGACCGAGGCCGATGTCGCCTGGCTGCAGCCGGCCTTCGACAAGGTCCTGCTCGATCCGCCGCGCGCCGGCGCCAAGGAGATCCTGCCGGTGGTCGCCAAGCGCCAGCCGGAGCGCATCGTCTACGTCTCCTGTCATCCCGGCACCTTGGCGCGCGATGCCGCGACCCTGGTGCATGAGCATGGCTACCGTCTGCTGCGCGCCGGCGTCATGGACATGTTCCCCCATACCAGCCATGTGGAAAGCATGGCGCTGTTCGTGCGGGGACGCTGAGATGGCCCTGGAGATCGAACGCAAGTTCGCGGTGCTGGGCCAGGACTGGCGTAGCGAGGTCGCACGCTCGCTGGAGATGCGCCAGGGCTACCTGGCCGGCGAGGGCGGACGCGCTTCGGTGCGGGTCCGCCTTGAAGGCGACGCGGCCCGGCTCAACATCAAGGCGGCGGTGGTGGGTGCGGCGCGCGACGAGTACGAGTACCCGATGCCGCCGGACGAATGCCGCCGCATCCTCGAGACCCTGTGCGTGGGACGCGTCGAGAAGATCCGCCATTACATCGAGCGCGACGGGCTCATCTGGGAGGTCGACGAGTTCCTCGGCGACAACGCGGGCCTGGTCGTGGCCGAGGTCGAGCTGGCGAGCGAGGACCAGGTGTTTGCCCGCCCGGCCTGGCTGGGGCGCGAGCTCACCGACGACCGCCGTTACTACAACCACCACCTCGCCCTGCATCCCTACCGGACCTGGACGGATGCGCCTTGAGATCGACCTCTCCGCCCAGCGCCTGCGCCTGCATGATGCAGGGCAGGTGCGCTGCGCGTTTCCGGTCTCCACCGCAGCCAATGGCCCGGGCGAGATCCAGGGCTCGGGCTGCACGCCGCGCGGGCCCCACCGCGTGCGCGCGCGCATCGGCGCCGGCCTGCCGCGTGGCGCCGTGCTGCGTGCGCGCCGCTGGACCGGCGAGATCTGGACGCCGCAGCTGCTGGCACAGCATCCGGGCCGTGACTGGATCACGTCGCGCATCCTCTGGCTGTCGGGCTGCGAGCGCGGCCGCAACCGCCTCGGCTGCGTCGATACCTTTCGCCGCTACATCTACCTGCATGGCACGCCGTCCGTCGCGGAACTGGGCACGCCTGCCTCGCATGGCTGCATCCGCCTGAGCGACGACGACATCATCGCGCTCTTCGATCTGATCCCTCCAGGAACCGACGTTGACCTCCACGAATAAGACCAAGACCCGGATGCTCGGCCCGCTGATGGTGGATGTGGCCGGGCAGGAGCTGAGCGCGGAGGACCGCGAGCTGCTGTGCCACCCGCTGGTGGGTGGCCTGATCCTTTTTACGCGCAACTACCGAGATCCCGAGCAGCTCAAGGCCCTGTGCGACGACATCCTGGCCCTGCCGCGCCAGCGCCTGCTGCTGGCCGTGGACCACGAGGGCGGGCGCGTGCAGCGCTTCCGGGTCGGCTTCAGCCGCATCCCGGCGATGCGCAGCCTGGGTCAGCTGCACTGCGAGGATCCCCGCAAGGCACTCGACGAGGCGCGCCTGCAGGGCGAGACCATCGGCCGCGAGCTGGCGGCCTTCGGCATCGACCTGTGCTTCGCGCCGGTGCTGGACATTGACCATGGCCTGAGCACGGTGATCGGCGACCGCGCCTTCTCGGATCGCTGCGAGGTCATCGTCGAGCTGGCCCGTGCCTTCCGCGCGGGCCTCAATGCCGCCGGTCGCGCCGCCACCGGCAAGCACTTTCCCGGCCATGGCGCCGTGGTCGCCGACTCGCATCTCGAGTTGCCCATCGACCGGCGCCCGGAGAGGGAGATCCGCGCCAGCGAGCTCAAGCCCTTCGAGGCCCTGATCACCGACGGCATCGAGTCGCTGATGATGGCGCACGTGCGCTACACGGCGGTCGACCAGACCCCGGCCTCGCTGTCACCGAAGTGGATCGGTGAGATCCTGCGCCAGCAGCTCGGCTTCAAGGGCGCCCTGTTCTGCGACGACCTGTCGATGGGCGGTGCCGCGGTCGTCGGCTCCATGGAGGAGCGCGCGCGCCAGGCCCTGGCCGCGGGCTGCGACATGCTGCCGGTCTGCAACGACCGTCCGACCGTCGTCGCGCTGCTGGATGCCCTCAAGGACCTGAAGCCGAAGAAGGCCTCGTCCGACCGCCTCAAGAAACTCTACGGTCAGCCCGCGCGCTGACAGGATCCGCCATGGCCGCTACCCCGCAACACGCCCAGCAGGTCCTCGACGAGGCCGATTGCCTGCAGGATGCCGCCGCCGTCCGCGCCGCCACCATGCGCCTGGCCGCGACCATCTCCACCGACTACCAGGCCCTCAATCCGCTGGTGCTCTGTGTGATGACCGGCGGCCTGCAGGCCACCGGCTGGCTCACCGAGCTGATGCACTTTCCGCTGGAGATCGACTACCTGCACGCGACCCGCTACCGCGGTGCCACGCAGGGCGGTGGTCTGGTCTGGAAGCGCCAGCCTGATGCCGCGCGCATCGCCGGCCGCCATGTGCTGGTGATCGACGACATCCTCGACGAGGGCCACACCCTGCTGGCGATCCGCAAGGCGCTGGCCGAGTTCGCGCCGGCCTCGCTGAAGGTGGCGGTACTGGTGGAGAAGCGGCATGAGCGTCGTGTCGCCGGCGCGCACGCCGAGTACATCGGCCTCGCGGTCGAGGACCGCTATGTCTTCGGCTGTGGCATGGACTATCAGGAACATTGGCGGCAGCTGCCCGCCATCTACGCCGTCAAGGGGATGTGATGACCAGCATTGCAGTGATCGGTGGCACCGGCATGAACCAGTGGCCGGGCCTGGAGATCGAGCGCCGCATCGAGACCGCCACGCCCTGGGGCGCGCCGAGCGCGCCACTGCTGCAAGGGCGCGTCTACGGCACCCGCGCGATCTTCCTGGCGCGCCACGGCGAGGGCCACAAGGTCCCGCCGCACGCCATCAACTACCGCGCCAATCTCTGGGCCCTGCGCGAGGCTGGCGTGAAGTCGGTGGTCGCCATCGCTGCCGTGGGCGGCATCGCCCGGTGGTTTGCGCCGGGTGAGGTCGCCGTGCCGGTCGATCTGATCGACTACACCTATGGCCGCGAGCACACCTATTCCGATGGGCGACCGGGTTCGGAACTGCACCACGCCGATTTCACCCAGCCGTATCCGCCGCGCCTGCGCCAGGCCCTGATCGAAGGCGCCGCCGCGGCTGGCATCACGCTGGCCGGCGAGGGCGTGCTGGGCGTCACCCAGGGCCCGCGTCTGGAATCCCCGGCCGAGATTCGCCGCCTGGCCCGCGACGGCTGCGACATGGTCGGCATGACCGGCATGCCCGAGGCCGCGCTGGCCCGCGAGCTGGGCCTGGACTACGCCTGCCTCGCGGTGTCGGTGAACTGGGCCGCCGGGGTGATGGGCCTGGGCGACATCCACGCCGAGATCCACCAGTCGATCGAGTCGGGCATGGCCAAGGTGCGGGGCATCCTCGGCAAGACCCTGCCGGTGCTTCAGCCCTAGTCCCGGGCGGCGCTCAGGCCGACATGTACAGGCCGCCGTTGACCGGGAGGTTTGCGCCGGTGATGTAGCCGGCCTCTTCGGCGCACAGGAAGGTGACCGTTCGTGCAATGTCGGCGGCATCGCCCAGCCGGCCGACCGGGATCTGGGCCACGATGCCGGCCAGCGCTTCCGGCTTGATGGCCGCCGTCATCGGTGTCTGGATGTAGCCGGGCGATACCGTGTTGACGGTGACGTTGTAGCGCGCGCCTTCCTGGGCCAGCGCCATGGTGAAGCCGTGCATTCCCGCCTTGGACGCCGAGTAGTTGGCCTGTCCGAACTGCCCCTTCTGGCCGTTCACCGAGGCGATGTTGACGATGCGGCCGTAGCGGCGCGCGCACATCTCCTCGAACACGGCCTTGCTGCAATGGAACACGCTGTCGAGGTTCGACGCCAGCACCGCGCGCCATTGCTCCAGGTTCATTTTCGCGAAGCGGGCGTCGCGGGTGATGCCGGCGGCATTTACCAGCACGTCGATCGGACCCAAGTGGTCCCTGGCGGCGGCCATGGCCTTGGCGGCAGCGGCAGGATCGGCGAGGTCCGCCAGTTCAGCGCGGGCGCTCAGGCCCTCGGCTTCAAATCCGGCTTGCCATGCATCGAGGCGGTCGGCCTCTGCTGGGTGGCCGAGGGCGACCACGCGGTGGCCGCTGCGCAGCAGGTGGCGGCAGATCTGGCTGCCGATGGCGCCGGTGCCGCCAGTGACGACGGCGTTGCGCAGCGGAGGGGTACTCAGGGGTAGCCGCCGTAGACGTCGGCCAGCAGGGCCTGGAACTCGCCTTTGAGAGCCGTGGGCAGCCAGACCTGGACCTGGGCCTCGGCACCCGGAACGACTGGCGTCCAGAGCTCGCCAGCGCTGGCCTCCCGATACGGCCCCTGGCGCGAGCGCGCGTCGCCGCCACACAGCCAGATCTCGGTCTGCTTCGGAAGTTTTGCCTCGCGCAGTCGCACGGCGATGCTGCGGGCGCCGTCGGAGCGCAGCTGCAGGGACAGCAGCGACCAGCCTTCCTCGAAATCGGTCCACACTCCAGCGTTCTGCAGGGCCTGGTTCACCGTGTGGACCTGTGCGAAATCGGCCGGCTGGCCGTCGCTGGTACCGCTGCGCAGCGGCGCTTCGGTGCGCGGCAGCTTCAGGCGCGGGGTGCTTGCGGCGCCACGCGGGCCGCAGGCCTCGGGAGCGGGCAGGGTAGGCATGGGCATGCGCAGCTCGCCCAGCGGCACACGCGTGCCCTCGCAGGCCGACAGCACGAGCACCAGGCCGAGACTGGCGGGAAGGGTCCAGGACTTCATGGGGTGCCTCCGGTGGACGCCGCCTTGGCGACCTTGGCGATGATGCCGAGGCGCGGGCTGTCCAGGTGATGCAGTTCGTCACGCTTCATGCGGCGACGTTCGCGCAGGCGATAACTGCTGCCATTGGGCTGGGTATAGGCGAGGTCCGCGTCCAGCATCAGGTAGCGGTTGAGCAGCAGGGCCACGCTGCCTTCGACCGGCGCGATCAGGAAGGCGCCGCCGTCGGTGTCGGTGAGGCTTTGCTGCTGGCCGAGGCGCAGGCGCAGTGCAGGGCCCCGCTCGCCCGGGGGATCCTTCTGGATCCAGGCCAGGCGCAGCAAGGGCTGGAAGCGCTTGGAATTGCGCAGGCGCTGCCAGGACTCCTCGAGCGCGAAGTCGGATTCCGGCAGCAGCCGGATGCCCGCACCCTGCAGGGCCGCGATATTGTCCAGGGCGATCGCCGTGGCCGAGGACGGCAGGGTCGCGCGGCGGCCGGCCTCGCCAGGGGCGTTGCGGTCCAGGAAGACGATCAGGTCCATGCGGTAGCTCTCCGCCTGGGCCGGCAGGCTGAGCGCAAGCGTCAGCGCCAGCAGCGCCCATCGCCACGGTCTGTTACCGGCCTTGCGTCCCTGCATGTCCTCGTCCCGGATGGCCGTCATGTTCATCAGCGTCCCGCCAGTGTAGCCAAGAGCTGCCGGGCCTGGGGTGCACGGATGGCAGGTGACTCGAAGTTGCCCTGGCAATGCAGGCGCTTCTGGCCTTCGAGCTTGTAGACCTTGGGTTGCGTCTGGATCAGCTTGATCAGGCGGATCGGCTCGATGCGCGGCTGCTCGCCAAAATCGAGCGTGAGGGTGCGGGCTCCGGCGCGCAGCCGGACGATACCCAGTTCCTGGGCCTGCACCCGCAGCGCGGCGGCATCGAACAGCCGCTCGCAGGCCTCCGGCAGCAGGCCAAAGCGGTCGATCATCTCGACCTTGAGTTCGTCGAGCGACAGTTCGTCCCGCGCCTCGGCGATGCGCTTGTAGAGCGTGAGGCGCGTGTGCACGTCCGGAATGTAGGCGTCCGGGATGAGCGCCGCGGTGCCCAGGTCGACCTCGCAGTCGCTCTGCCCGAAGGGCGTGTCGTCGAGCTTGCCGGTCTTGATCGCCTTCACGGCGCGGCCGAGCAATTCGGCATACATCGTGAAGCCCACTTCCTCGATCTGCCCGGTCTGGTCCTCGCCGAGCAGTTCGCCGGCGCCGCGGATCTCCAGATCGTGCGTGGCCAGGGCGAAGCCCGAGCCCAGGTCACCCAGGGTCTCGATCGCGGTCAGGCGCTTCTCGGCCTCGGCAGTCAGCGCACGGCGGCTCGGCACCAGCAGGTAGGCGTAGGCACGGTGGTGGCTGCGGCCGACGCGGCCGCGCAGCTGGTGCAGCTGGGCCAGACCCAGCTGGTCGGCCCGGTCGATCAGGATGGTGTTGGCAGTCGGCACGTCGATGCCCGACTCGATGATCGTGGTGCACACCAGAATGTTGAAGCGCTGGTGGTAGAAGTCGAGCATCACCTGCTCGAGTTCGCGTTCGCGCATCTGGCCGTGCGCGTGGCGCACGCGCGCCTCAGGAACCAGCTCCTGGATCTTCTGCGCGAAGGCGGCGATGTCGGCCACCTCGTTGTGCAGGATGTAGACCTGGCCGCCACGACGCAGTTCGCGCAAGCAGGCCTCGTACACCAGTGCGTTGTTCCACTCGGAGACGAAGGTCTTGATTGCGATACGCGACGGCGGTGGCGTGGCGATGATCGACAGCTCGCGCAGGCCGGACAGGCTCATGTTCAGCGTGCGCGGGATCGGCGTCGCGGTCAGCGTGAGCAGGTCGACCTCGGCGCGCAGATTCTTCAGGCGTTCCTTGTGACGGACGCCGAATCGGTGCTCCTCGTCGACGATCACGAGGCCCAGGTCCTTGAAGCGCACGTCGTCCTGCAGCAGGCGGTGGGTGCCGATCACCACATCCACCTTGCCCTCGGCCAGCTCCTTGAGCAGCGCGTTCTGCTCCTTGCTCGTGCGCATGCGTGAGAGGGCCACGACCCGGATCGGCCAGCCCGCGAAGCGGTCGGCGAAGTTCTTGGCGTGCTGCTCCACGAGCAGGGTCGTCGGCGCCAGCATGCAGACCTGACGCCCGCCGCGGGCAGCGACGAAGGCTCCGCGCAGGGCGACCTCGGTCTTGCCGAACCCGACGTCGCCGCAGACGACCCGATCCATGGTGCGCTCGCTGCGCAGATCGTCCAGAACCGCTTCGATCGCCTTGTGCTGGTCAGGTGTCGGAGTGAACGGGAAACCCTCGCAGAAGCGCAGGTAGTCGGCCTCATCGAACTCGAGCTTCAGGCCCGGCTTGGCCATGCGCCGCGCCTGGACCTGGAGCAGCTCTGCGGCCACGTCGTGGGCCTTTTCGCGGGCCTTGGCCTGCGCCTTGGCCCAGCGCTCCGAGCCCAGGCTGTGCAGGGGGGCGGTCTCGGCCTCGGAGCCGGTGTAGCGGTGGATGAGGTTGAGCGAGGCCACCGGTACGTACAGCTTGCCGTTGTTGGCGTACTCCAGCACCAGGTACTCCGCCTCGATACCGCCGGCGTCCAGCTTCTGCAGGCCCAGGTAGCGTCCGACGCCATGCTGCACATGGACGACCGGTGAGCCCGGCAGCAGGCTCGACAGGTCGCGCAGCACCGTCTCGGGATCGCGGACCTTGGCCTTGCGCCGCGCCTGCTGCGCGGGCGCACGCAGGCCGAAGACCTGGGTCTCGCTGATGACGGAGACACCCTCTTCGACGAGGCGGAACGAGTCCTGCAGCGGTCCGAGCACGATGCCGTAGCGCTTGCCTTCGGCGAAGAACTCGGGCCAGTGCGCATGCTCGCGTGGCTGGATGCCCAGGGGCTTGAGCCAGCCGAGCAGGGCCTCGCGTCGTCCTGCCGACTCCGCCACGAACAGCACCCGGTCGGCTGTGTGGGCGAGGTGCGCGCGCAGCGCCTCGGCTCCTCCGGGCAGGGCGGCTGCAGCCAGCGAGGGCCGCTCCTGGGGACGTCCCGCGATCCGGGCCAGCGCGGTATCGGGCTTGAAGAACAGGTCGGCAGGGCGCAGCAACGGTCGCTCGATGTCGCCGTGGTAGCGCTCGTAGCGCTCCTCGATCTGTCGCCAGTCCTCCGCCAGGGCCGCATCCAGGTCGGCCAGCGGCAGCACCAGGGCGTCGTCGGGCAGGTAGTCGGCGAGGCCGGCGGTGCCGGCGAAGAACAGCGGCAGCCAGGACTCGATGCCACCGGGCATCAAGCGCTTGCTCACCTCGGCATAGATCCGCGAGCGGGCCGGATCGCCGGGAAAGTACTCCCGGTAGCGGCGGCGAAAGGTTTCGATGCCGTCCTTGTCGGTCGGGAACTCGCGCGCCGGCAGCAGTCGGATCGCCCCGACCTTGTCCTGGCTGCGCTGGGTTTCGGGATCGAAGCTGCGGATGGTTTCGATCTCCTCATCGAAGAGATCGATGCGGTAGGCCGTTTCCGACCCCATCGGGAACAGGTCGAGCAGGGCGCCCCGAACGGCGAATTCGCCCTGGGCCTGCACCTCCGAGACCGACTGGTAGCCGGCGGCCACCAGACGTTCACGGAAGGCGATGAGATCCAGGCGTTCTCCGACCGCGAGCTGGAACGCGCGGCTGTCCAGCCACTGGCGCGGCGGGAGGCGCTGGATGAGCTGGTCGGCCGTGGTCAGCAGGAGCCCGCGCTGCAGCTGCGGCAGGCGATGCAGCGCGGCGATGCGTTGCGAGAGGATTTCCTGGTGCGGCGAGAACTGATCGTAGGGCAGCACCTCGGCGTCTGGCAGGTGCAGCAGGGGCAGGTCCGTCGGCAGGAAGAAGCGCAGTTCCTCCTCGAGGCGGTAGGCCTGCTGCTCGTTGGCGGCCAGCACCACGACCAGTCCGGGATGCCGGGAGGCCCGGCGTGCGGCGGCGAGCGCGGCGACGGCGGTATCGGCGCTGTGCTGGGGGGCAGAGAACGTCATGAGCAGCGGAAGGCGGGCGAGGGCGCGGCGGCGGGGGCGGCATTATCGCCGCTCCGGGCGGTGCTCAGCGATGCAGGCGGATCGGCTGCTCGGTCGCGGCCTGGGTCGTGCCGGCAGCGCACTGACCGCAGCGGCTGCAGGCGCTGCCGGGGGCACTGCCGCAGTCGCCCGCGGCGGCGCTTGCACGGCGCCGGGTCAGGGGGCGCAGCAGTCGCCACAGGCTGAAACCCACCAGCCCGCTGACCACGGCGACCTCGAGCCAGGCGTAGCCGTTCACGACAGGCTCCGTGCCAGCTGGTAGGTGACGAAGGAAGCCAGGTAGGCCAGTGCGAACAGGTAACCGGCACTGAGGGCCACCACGCGCCAGGAATTGGTCTCGCGACGGATCACGGCCAAGGTGGACAGGCACTGTGGCGCGTAGATGTACCAGGCCAGCAGGGACAGGGCCGTGGCCAGTGACCATTCGCTGGAGATCAGCGGGATCAGCTGGCCCGCGGCGTCCTCGGCCGTGGCCGAGAGCGCATAGACCGTGGCCAGGGCGCTCACCGCCACTTCGCGCGCCGCCAGGCCCGGGATCAGGGCGATGCAGATCTGCCAGTTGAAGCCCACGGGTGCGAACAGCGGCTGCATCCAGTGACCGATCATGCCGGCAAAGCTGTGGTCGATCGCCGGGCCGACAGCGCCCGCGGGTGCGGCCGGAAAGCTCGACAGGAACCAGAGCAGCACGGTCAGCGAGAGGATGATGCCGCCGACGCGCTTGAGGAAGATGGTTGCGCGCTCCCACAGGCCCAGGGCCACGTCGGTCGGATTGGGCAGACGGTAGCTCGGCAGCTCCAGCAGCAAGGCGTGCTCGGCACGGTCACGGCGCAGCCACTTCATGACATAGGCCACGGCCAGGGCACTGGCGATGCCGGCGGCATAGAGTGCGAACAGCACCAGACCCTGCAGGTTGAACCAGCCCCAGACCGTCTGCTGCGGAATGAAGGCGGCAATCAGCAGGGCGTAGATCGGCAGGCGGGCCGAGCAGGTCATCAAGGGCGCGACGAGGATCGTGGCCAGGCGGTCGCGCGGGTCCTGGATGGTGCGGGTGGCCATGATGCCCGGGATGGCGCAGGCGAAGCTCGACAGCAGCGGGATGAAACTGCGGCCGGTGAGGCCGGCGCCGACCATGAGGCGGTCGAGCAGGAAGGCGGCGCGCGGCAGGTAGCCGGATTCCTCCAGCAGCAGGATGAACAGGAACAGGATCAGGATCTGCGGCAGGAAGACGATGACGCCGCCCAGGCCGGCGACGATGCCGTCGACCAGCAGGCTGCGCAGCAGGCCCTCGGGCAGGCTGGCCGAGAGCTGCTCGCCGAGCCAGGCCGTCGCCGTCTCGATGCCGCCCATCAGCGGTTCGGCCCAGGAGAACACGGCCTGGAACATGAAGAACAGCAGCACGGACAGGAATGCCAGGCCGAGCACGGGATGGAGGGCCCAGCGGTCGATCGCATCGTCGATCTGCGCGGTGCGCCGCGGCACGCTCACCGCCTCGCGCAGGATGCGGCTGGTCTCGGCATGCAGGTCGGTGGCCGGCGCGGGCGCCACCGGAGGCAGCTGCCGGTCGAGCTGCTCGACCAGGGCACGGGCACCACGGCGGTGTACGGCCACGGTTTCCACCACCGGGATGCCCAGCAGGCCGCGCAGGCGTTCCAGGTCGATGCGGATGCCGCGGCGGGCCGCGGCGTCGCACATGTTCAGGGCCAGCACCATCGGTCGGCCCAGGCGCTGAAGTTCCAGCACGAAGCGCAGGTGCAGGCGCAGATTGGTCGCGTCGACCACGCAGACCAGCAGGTCGGGCAGGGCCTCGCCGGCGAGCTGGCCGGTGATCACGTCGCGCGTCACGGCCTCGTCCGGGCTGGTGGCGGCCAGGCTGTAGGCGCCCGGCAGGTCCAGCACCTGGACCAGACGGCCGCCGGTCGTGACGAAGCGGCCTTCCTTGCGCTCCACGGTCACGCCGGCGTAGTTGGCCACCTTCTGGCGGCTGCCGGTCAGGCGGTTGAACAGGGCAGTCTTGCCGCAGTTGGGATTGCCGACCAGGGCGATGCGCAGGGCGGAGGCAGCCGGGCTGTTCATGTGGTGGCCACGCGGATGCGGGCCGCCTCGGCGCGGCGCAGGGCAAAGCGGGTGTAGCCGATCTGCACCAGCAGGGGATCGTGACCGAAGGGGCCACGGGCAATCACGCGCACGGCCTCGCCGGCGACGAAGCCGAGTTCGCGCAGGCGTCCGGCGATGGGATCGACGGCAGCGGCGTTCTCGACCTCCAGCACCGTGGCGGGGGTGTCGTGCGGCAACTCGGGCAGGCGCATGGGCAGGCAGGCATGCAGATAAGAATCGTTATCATCATACCGGCAAGCCGCTGAGGCTGCACCGGTTACCCGGATGCTGAAACCCCACCGGCGGGCGAAGGGCCGGTGGGGCTCGGGGTTCAGCCGCGGACGAAGCTCAGCTGCCCCTGCTCCAGGCCGACCTGAACGCGATCGCCGGCGGCGAACTGCCCGTCGAGGATCTGCCGGGCCAGGGGGTTCTCGACCTGGGCCTGCACCGCCCGCTTGAGCGGGCGGGCGCCGTAGACCGGGTCGAAGCCAACCTCGGCCAGGCGGTCGAGCGCCTCGTCGCTGAACTCCAGGGTGATGCCGCGCTCGGCCAGGCGCTTCACCAGGTGGCGCGTCTGGATGCGGGCGATCTGCCGGATCTGCGCCGAACCCAGGGGGTGGAAGACCACGGCCTCGTCGATGCGGTTGATGAACTCGGGACGGAAGTGCTGGCCGACCACGGCCATGACCGCCTCCTTGATCGCGCCGTAGTCCTCGCGGCTGGCGGCGTCCTTGCTCATCATTTCCTGGATGAGCTGCGAGCCGAGGTTGGAGGTCATCACCACGACGGTATTGCGGAAGTCCACGGTGCGGCCCTGGCCGTCGGTGAGGCGGCCATCGTCGAGCACCTGCAACAGGACGTTGAACACCTCCGGGTGCGCCTTCTCCACTTCGTCGAGCAGGATCACGGAGTAGGGCCGGCGCCGCACCGCCTCGGTGAGATAGCCGCCCTCGTCGTAGCCAACGTAGCCCGGCGGTGCGCCGATCAGGCGCGAGACCGAGTGGCGTTCCATGAACTCCGACATGTCGATGCGGACCATGGCCTCCTCCGTGTCGAACAGGAAGCCGGCCAGGGCCTTGCACAGCTCGGTCTTGCCGACGCCGGTGGGGCCCAGGAACAGGAAGGAGCCGATCGGCCGGTTGGGGTCGGACAGGCCGGCGCGCGAGCGACGGATGGCGTTCGACACGGCGGCGATGGCCTCGTCCTGCGAGACCACGCGTTCGTGCAGGGCGTCTTCCATGCGCAGCAGCTTCTCGCGCTCACCCTCGAGCAGCTTGCTGACCGGGATGCCCGTCCAGCGACCGACCACCTCGGCGATCTCGTCCTCGCTGACGCTGTTGCGCAGCAGCTCGAACTTCTTGGGCGCGTCGCCGCTCTGGCCGGCCTGGGCGTGCCGCTTCTCCAGCTCCGGGATGCGGCCATACTGAAGCTCGGCCATGCGCTGCAGGTCACCGGCGCGGCGCGCGGCTTCCAGATCCTGTCGGGCGCGCTCGAGTTCCTCCTTGACGCCGGCACTGCCGGCCACCGTCGCCTTCTCGGCCTTCCACTTCTCCTCGAGGTCGGAGTACTCGCGCTCCAGGCCGGCAATGGTCTTCTCCAATTCGGCCAGCGAGCGCTTGGCGCCCTCGTCGTCCTCCTTCTTGAGCGCCTCGCGCTCGATCTTGAGCTGGATCAGGCGCCGGTGCAGGCGGTCGAGCGCCTCGGGCTTGGAATCGATCTCGATACGGATACGAGAGGCTGCCTCATCGACCAGGTCGATGGCCTTGTCGGGCAGATTGCGGTCGGTGATGTAGCGGTGCGACAGCTTGGCTGCCGCGATCAGGGCGCCGTCGGTGATGTCGACGCCATGGTGTACCTCGTAGCGCTCCTTGAGTCCGCGCAGGATGGCGATGGTGTCTTCCACGCTCGGCTCACCCACCAGCACCTTCTGGAAGCGCCGCTCCAGCGCCGCATCCTTCTCGATGTATTTGCGGTACTCGTCGAGGGTGGTGGCGCCGACGCAGTGCAGCTCGCCGCGGGCCAGCGCTGGCTTCAGCATGTTGCCGGCATCCATGGCGCCATCGGCCTTGCCGGCCCCGACCAGGGTGTGGATCTCGTCGATGAACAGGATGATGTTGCCCTCCTGCTTGGCCAGGTCGGTCAGCACGGCCTTGAGGCGTTCCTCGAATTCGCCGCGGAACTTGGCGCCGGCAATCAGGCTGCCGAGATCGAGGGTGAGCAGTCGCTTGTCCTTGAGCGATTCCGGGACCTCGCCATTGACGATGCGCTGGGCGAGGCCCTCGACGATGGCCGTCTTGCCCACACCGGGCTCGCCGATCAGGGCCGGATTGTTCTTGGTGCGGCGCGAGAGCACCTGGATGACGCGGCGGATCTCCTCGTCGCGGCCGATGACCGGGTCGAGCTTTCCGGCGCGGGCGCGCTCGGTGAGATCGACCGTGTATTTCTCCAGCGCCTGGCGCTGGTCCTCGGCGTTGGGTGAATCCACCTTCTGGCCCCCGCGCACGCGGGCGATCGCCTGCTCGAGCAGCTCCTTGCGAGCGCCGGCGGCGCGCAGGGCCTCGCCCAGCGGCCCCTTGTCCTCGCTGGCGGCGAGCACGAACAGCTCAGTGGAGATGTAGGGGTCCTTCTTCTGCTGGGCCAGCTTGTCGGTGAGATTCAGCAGGCGCGCCAGGTCGGCCGAGGCGTTCATGTCGCCGGTGGCCTGGGCCAGGCGCGGCAATTGGTCCAGCGCCTGCGCGAGGCGGCTGCGCAGCAGGTCGACATTGACGCCGGCCGCCTGCAGCAGGGGCAGGGTGGAGCCGCCCTCCTGCGCGATCAGGGCCGAGAGCAGGTGCAGGGGCTCGATCGCCGCGTGGTCGCGGCCGACCGCCAGGCTCTGGGCCTCGGCCAGGGCCTGCTGGAAGCGGCTGGTCAGCTTGTCCATGCGCATCGGGGTGGGTCCTCGTGGGATGTTGCGAATTGCTGTGGGGAGCAATGCGGTCGTCGCCCGGTGCTTTCAAGGTGCTGATCGGGTATCCCACGGGATTCTGTAGGAAATTTGCCGTAGTGCGAGCGGCAGGCATCCACTAAGGTCCGGAGCAGACCCGTCGCCTTCCGGACTCCGCGCAGCGGTAAGATCCGGACAGAGCACTCGGGATGTCGCCAGAGGAGCTGGCTTGTGCGGGGGGCATCGAGCCGGTTCCCGCTGCAACCGGGGGATCGAAGAGCCGTGTGGACGCCGCCAACCGAGGACGCCGTGAAGGTGTTGCCCGACATCATGCCCCGTAGCGCCGGCAGCCCCTCGGCGATGCAGGGTCTCCTCTGCGCCATCGTGGTGGTCGCCAACCTCTGGCTGATTGCCTGGGCCTACGATGTGGAGTTCTCCGGGCCGTACCAGGTGCTCGCCGTGCTGGCTGCCACGTTCTCGTTTCTGCTGCTCGGGCGTCACGACCTGACGGCCCAGTGGAACATGGGCCGGCGCCACTCGATCGGCACGGCGGCCCTGTCGCACTGGCTGGTCATCGTCGGCCTGCTGCTGATCGTGGCCTACCTGGCCAAGGTCTCCAACTACTTCTCGCGGGTGGTGTTCTCGGTATGGACCGTGACCACCCCGCTGGCGCTGCTAGGGCTCAACACCCTGTCGCGGGCCGTCGCGCTGCGCTTCGTGCCGCAGTCGCTCGTCCGTCGTTCGGCGGTGCTGGCACTGGCCGATCCCTCGTCCGCCGTGCTGGCTGCCAAGCTCCAGCGGTCACCGCTCTACGAGCTGCGCGGCTACTTCGACGATCGCCGGGCGCCGTCGCCGTCCGAGCCCGGGAGCGGCGTGCGTCATCTGGGCGATGTCGAGAACCTGGTCAATTACGTGCAGAACCACGGCATCGAGGTGGTGTTCGTGATGCTGCCGGACGGCGGTGTCGCCCGCGCCGCCTCGCTGGTCGACGAGCTGGGCGATACCACGGCCTCGGTCTACGTGATTCCGCAGATGGCGCTGTATGAGCTGCTCGATGCCGAGCTGTCGGAGGTGGAGGGCGTGCCGGCCCTGCGGATCGCCGAGACGCCGCTTTACGGGGTGGACGGCATCTTCAAGCAGCTGCTCGACACCGTTGCGGCCTTCCTGGCCATGGTTGTGCTGAGCCCGCTGCTGCTGCTGATCGCCGTGGCCATCAAGCTCGATTCCCCGGGGCCGGTGCTCTACCGGCAGCGGCGCTACGGCCTGCACGGGCAGAGCTTCGAGGTCTACAAATTCCGCACCATGATCGTGGAAGATCGCGAGGCGGAGCTGCGCCAGGTGTCGCGCAACGATCCGCGGGTGACGCGGGTCGGGCGCCTGCTGCGTCGCACGTCGATGGACGAACTGCCGCAGCTGCTCAACGTGATGCTGGGCCAGATGAGCCTGGTCGGACCGCGGCCGCACTCGGTGGCGCACAACGAGTACTACCGCAAGTCAGTCAAGCGCTACATGATGCGGCACAAGGTGAAGCCGGGGCTGACCGGCTGGGCCCAGGTCCACGGTTGCCGCGGCGAGACCGCGGAACTGGGCCGCATGGAGGACCGCATCCGCTACGACCTCGACTACATCCGTCGCTGGTCCCTCTGGCTCGACATCAAGATCATCCTGATGACCCTGGTCATCATCCTGCGCGACCGCAACGCCTACTGAGGGGTTCGCGCCTCGCCCGGCGACCGGGCTTGCCGGTTTCCGCCCTGGCGAGATAATGTCCAGTCATCATCGCCTGCCGGGGGTGACGCGAGTTGGCGCCCGGCCGGTCGAACCCTCGTTTCAGGGGTCCGCGGATGGACACGGAGAGCATTCCTGCGATTCTGAAGGTGGATGCCGGCGGCCTGCCGGTGTCCTGGATCCACTGGCACGTGGCGGTGACCCTGTACGCGCGCGAGCGGGTCCGCTGGGAGGCCGGGGAGCGTCGCTTCCTGATCCGGGGCGGGCTCAACGCCCGTACTGGCTGCGAATCAAGGATCGAGATCGGCTCCATCATTGCCGTTACCGACCAGTCGCGCCGGCACATTCGGGGGGTGCCGCTGCTGACCAACCGCACCCTGTTCCAGCGCGACCGCAATCTCTGCCTCTACTGCGGGCGCCAGTTCGGTGCCCATCTCCTGACCCGGGATCACATCATCCCGGCGTCCCGGGGCGGGCGCTCGGCCTGGGAGAACTGCGTCACCGCCTGTCGCCACTGCAACCAGCGCAAGGACGACCGCACCCCCGAGGAGGCCGGGATGCGGCTACTGGCGGTCCCGTACACCCCGAATCGAGCGGAATACCTGATCCTGTCGAACCGTCGCATCCTCGCGGATCAGATGGAGTTCCTGCTGGCGCACGCCCAGCGTCACGCGCGTCGCGCCTGAGCCCGATTTCCCGCTGGCGGGACGCACGAATATCCGGCAAAGTCGGCCGTATGGCGGAAATGTGCACTTGCGCACAGGCCGCCCCATAAAGTGCCTACATGACGCACGGCACCGGTTCCGGGGATCCGGAAGCCCAGCGTCCAGTTCTCAATACGGAAGCCATGGTGATGTCCGCGACTGAGCGCGCCAATCCGCAGGCGCAGACGGCCGCAGCCGAAGCGGGCGAGGGGGGGCAGCCCTCCAACCCGATCGTATCCGCCCTGCACCAGATGGCGGCCTCGCTCCTGGGCGAGCAGCTGCGCCAGATGTTCGAGAAGGCGGATGACATCCTGTTCGATTCGGCCGAGAAGGCCCGGGTCGGAGACGAGCAGCGCCTGTATCTCGACACCATGCGGATCATCCGCGTGCAGCGCAGCCGCATCCTCAAGGCCTTCGAGGAGGCCCTGCAGCACGCCCTCGGCCAGATTCCCACCGACGGCAGCGGTTCCTCCGCGGGAGCCGATCTCGACGACATGTCGAAGTGGTCGCTCCAGGACGGCGATGCACTCGAGGAGCGGCTTGCCGTCAGCAACATGGAGACCAAGGCGGCCACCCTGCATTCCCACGAGCTGGTCGAGCTGCAGCGCCGCCTCACGCGCCTGGCCGACCTGTCGGGTGGCGAAGTCACCGCCGAGGCGATGTCGCCGGGGCGGATCATCCGCGCCTTCCAGACCTCGATGCGCGAGGTCAGCGTCGATTTCCCGATCAAGCTGGTGATCTACAAGCTGTTCGACCGCGTGGTGGTCGGACGCTTGTCGGAAGTGTTCGTGGGGGCCAACCAGCTGCTCGCGGTCCACGGCATCGAGCCGACGGCGCCCCCCGAACCACGCAAGCCCAAGCCTGGCGCCGTGCCGACGCCCCCTCCGGTTGCCGGGATGCCGTCCGGCACGTCCCCGATGGCCGCCGACGCGTCCTCGCCCCCCCCGGCCTGGGCGGCGGGCCTCGATGCCTCGGTGTTCGCCAGTTACCTCGGCGACCGGGCCCTGCAGGCGCAGGGCATTCCCGCTTTCGGCGGTCCGGTGCCCAGCGGTCCCTGGGGCGCAGCCCCGTTGCCGGGGCTGCCGTCCGGCCTGCCGTCGTTCCCGGGGGGCGGCTACCCGATGACCGCCGCCGCGGGCTTTGGCGCCGCGGCCCAGGGCATGCCGCCGCTCATCCCGGGGGCATTGCCGGCAGGAGCCTCCTATACCGATGCCCTGCTGGCGCAGGACGTCTCGCAGATCCTTGGCGCCTACGCACAAGGCAAGCGTCCGGCCCAGGCCCCGGCCTGGCTGCCGCCGGAGAACGTTGCGCTCGTGGCCCGCATGTTCGATGGCTACTACCGCGATCCGCGTCTCAACGACCGCATGAAGCCGGCGCTGTCGCGCCTGCAGATGCCGATCATGAAGGCGGCCCTGGCCGACCCGAAGTTCTTCAGCGACCCGCAGCATCCCGCGCGCCGCGTCGCCAACGACCTGTTCGAAATGCTGGTGCAGTTCAGCTCGGTCGAGTCGGCGCCGGCGCCGCGCATGCTCGATGATCTCCAGGGCCTGGTCGAGGCCACCGTCCAGGCCTTCCAGCTCGATCCGTCGAAGCTGCGCAACGGCCAGGCCCGGCCGGTTGACGAGCGCACGGCCGGGGACTTCCTGCGCGAGCAGGACGAGCAGCGCCAGCAGCAGAACCGCTCCCGCCTGGAGCGGGTGCGCCGCATCGTGGCCCACGAGGTGCGCGTCCGCATCGGCGAGCGCAAGCTGCCCTCCGGGGTGATGCGCCTCATGCTGGCCGGCTTCGGTCCGCTGCTGTGCCTGGACTTCATCCGCAGCGGCGTCGAGGGGGAGTCCTGGACCCAGACCATGGGCCTGCTCGAGCGGGTGCTGCGCAGCCTGGACGGCGTCGGTGCCGCCTCTGCCCAGGAGCGGGCGGCCGAGGAGGCCGAAGTGGTCGCGGCGATCTCGCGGCGCCTGACCAGCATCGGCTTTGCCGAGGACAAGCTGCAGGAGATCATCTCCGGCCTGCTCCAGGCCTACCTGGAGCGTGCCGAACAAGCCTCCCAGACCTTCACGCCGCCGCCCGACCTGGTGGTCAAGGGCAAGGCGACCAGCACGCTGCTGTCGACGCTGGCGGCGACGCGCACGGCGCCCGCCAGCGAGTCCGCGGCTGCTCCGCTGTCCCCCGAGCGCGAGCTCGCGGGCCTGCTGTCGATCGTCCTGATTCCCGGTGCCTGGTTCACGGTCTGGGACAGTGGTGAGCAGAAACGGCACTGGATGAGGGTCCGGGCCTACTACCCCAGCCAGAATCTGGTGCTGTTCGCGCACTACATGGACGAGCGCTATTTCCGCCTGCGCGCCACCGCCTTCGCAACCGATCTGATTGATGGCCGCTCGGCGGCCATCGACCCGGCTCCCGAGCTGCAGCAGGCGATTGCGCGCATGTCGGCGGCCCGCTTCCCGCATGAGAGCGACCCGGTGATCTGGGTGAACGCCGACGGCCAGCCGCTGGCCGGCTGAGGAGCAGCGGCGGGCACTGGCAGAATGGCGGGACGACCGGAGCCCGTCATGAACAAGGCGTACAAGAACCCGGAATTCCTGATGAGCGAGGAGGCGCGTACCGTGCGCATCCTCTGCGAGTACCTGGAGCCGCAGGCCCGCTTCCTGAGCCTGGGCCTGCAGAACACGGTGGCCTTCTTCGGTTCGGCGCGACTGCAACCGGGCCTCGACGCCCAGGGCCGTGACTATTACGCCGAGGCCGCTGCGCTCGGAGAGCGCCTGGCGGCCTGGACCTTGGCCACGCATCCGCCAGGGGAGCGCTATCACCTCTGCACCGGTGGCGGCCCGGGCATCATGCAGGCGGCACACGAGGGCGGCGCCCGGGTGGACCGCGCCCTCAATGCCGGCCTGAACATCTCCTTACCCTTCGAGCAACATCTCAACCCCTACGTCGATGACGTGCGGGCCTTCGAGTTCCACTACTTCTTCATGCGCAAGTTCTGGCTGGTGAAGCTGGCTCGAGGGGCGGTGTTCTTCCCGGGCGGCTTCGGCACGCTGGACGAGCTGTTCGAACTGCTGACCCTGACGCAGACCGGCCGCTCGCAGCCGATGCCGATCGTGCTCTACGGGCGCGAGTTCTGGGATGGCGTGGTCGACTTTCGCCGCCTGGTGGCACGCGGCCTGATCTCTCCCGAGGACCTGGATCTGTTCCAGGTCTGCGACGATGTGCAGGGAGCCTTCTCCCTGCTGGCCGCGCAACTGCGGCCGCATGGCCCCGAACGCTGAGCGGGCGGGAGGCCTAGCGCCGACGCAGGCGCGGGCCGTCGAAATCGAGATCGTCGTCGATCAAGCGACGCAGTGCGCGCTCTTCCTTGAGCTTCTCGACGTCGCGCCAGTCGCGCAGCCGGCTGTTGGCCAGGCGCGTGGCCGTATCGGCGGTGGCGGCGTCCTCATCCCCGGCTTCCGATTCGTCGGCGAACTCGTCGTAGCTCTTGGCGGCGTCGTTCGGCGGCGGCTGCTTTTTCGGCTTGCGCGGCATGGGGTCCTCAGGCTGGCCTCCGGCGGAGGCTGTGCACGTCTGCTGGCGCCGGTTTTTTATCAGGCTTTTTTGCAGCCGGGAAGAGGGGTGCGGCGATAGCCTTGCAGCGACCGCAGCAGCGCTGCGGAAAGCAGGAGCAGTAGACCGGCCGGTGCCGGCGCACCACCGCCGCCACCGCCCGATACGCTGCTGGCGGCGCAGGCCAGGGATCCGCCCTGCGTCACCGCCTCGAGGCTGTAGTCGGTGTTCTCCAGTGCCGAGTAATTGACCACGGTGACGTAGTAGGTGCCCAGCGTCGGCTGGCGGATGCAGACGTCTTCGTTACCGTCCTCGTCGCCACCCACGGCATCGGCATTGCTGAAGAACACCTGCTCCTCGGCATCGGCCCGGAGCGTGATCAGGTATTGCGGGGCACTGCCACGCTTGACCAGCAGGTCGATGTCCACGCCGTTGCCGGCGCGCGAGCGCAGCAGCAGTCGGTCATGACCGGCGGGCAGGCTGTCGAGGCGGAAGTGGTAGGTGTGGAAATCGTCGTACAGACCGGTGGAGAGACGAGCCGTGACCGGGGTGCCGTTGTCGAGCCTTGCCAGTTCCAGCAGCAGGCTGCGCTGGGCCTGGTAGCCTGCAGGGGTGTTCAGGATCAGCGTCAGCGGGATGCGGCGATAGGCCGCAGGCGCTGCACCGACCTGCAGGCCGTAGCGCACGGTGGCGCGGCCGCCGTTGCCGGCGAGCGTGGCGAGCGTGTGGCTGGTGGGCGCCTGGACGCTCACGGCCGGGTCGCCGGACACCAATTGCGCCTGCAGACCGGTCGCCGTCAGCCAGAGATTGTCGAGCGTGAGTTCCAGTTCAACCGTCTCGCCGGGGTCCAGGCGCTGGTTGTCGTCGAGCAGACGACGGCTGTGGATGACCACCGAGGGCCGCGGCGAAAGGTCCAGGCTGTCGGCCGCGTTGGCACGGCCCGCGGCGGTGAGCGTGGCGACGGCGCCCTCGCTGCCCACCCGCTCAGCACCTTCGATCAGGCGCGCCTTGATCTCGCGAAAGCCGGCCGCGGGGAACTCCATGCGCAGCAGGGCGGCAATGCCGGCCACGTAGGGTGCGGAGAACGAGGTTCCGCTCACCCCGGAACTGGCGCGATTCCCGGCACTGAAGTTGTAGCTGTTGCCACTGTCGGTGGTGACGATCTGCAGTCCCGGCGCGCCCAGGTCCACGCTGATGGGGCCGTACTGGCTGAAGCTGGCGACGTTGTCCTGGCGGTTGGTGGCGGCGACGGCCACCACGTTGTCGGCGTCGTAGTTGGCCGGATAGATGGCCACCGCGTCGTCGGTATTCGAGTCGTCATTGCCGGCCGAGGCGACTAGCAGGATGTCGGCATCGGCGAGCTCACGGATCGCATCCAGCTCCAGCTGCGAGAAGTCGGCACCACCGTAGCTGGCATTGATCACGCGTGCGCCCTGAGCAGCCGCATGCTCGTAGCCGGCAAGGATGGCAGCGTTGTCGAGCTCTTCGACGCCATCGACGATCCGGGAGATCTTGATCGGCAGCAAGTCCACGTTCCAGACCACGCCGGCGACACCGATGCCGTTGTTGCCGACGGCCCCGAGCGCCCCCGCCACGAGCGTGCCGTGGGTCTGCATGCCGGCAGCATCGGGGCCCACGTTGTTGTCACCACGGGCCGTGTCCCGGCCGGGGATGAAGTTGGCGGCGAGATCCTCGTGCGCCACCTCAAAGGCCGTGTCGAGGATGGCCACCTTCATGCTGCCGTCGCCGACGCGGTCAGCCACTCCGTCATTGTCGGCGTCCCAGGCACGCGCCAGATCCATGTCGGCACCAGGAATGCTGGCCAGGGCCGGATCGCTGGTGGCGAAATTGAGCTGGCCCGTGCTGCGCAGGCCCCACTGCTCGCCGAACAGCGGATCGTTGGGCACGGTCTCCAGGGGGCGGCGCAGGAAGTTGGGCTCGGCCAGCGCCACGGCCGGATCGGCGCGGAGCAGGGCCAGGGCTTGGGTGGTGTCGGTGATCGCCGGCAGCCGCAGCAGTTCCACGCGGCCCGTCGACAGGCGCTTCTCCGTGACCAGGCCGAGGCGTGCCTTGAGGGCGCTGGCCTGGGCCGGGTCGTGATAGCGCACCAGCACCTCGCCGTCACGATAGCGGGGCGCCTCGACGGGGCGAGCGGCCAGTGCCGCTGTTGGCAGGAGAGCGATCAGGGCCAGGCCGGCGATGCAGGGCAGGCGAGGGTCGGGAGAGCGCATGTCGACTCCAGGTTGGCGGAAGGAGCCGCGGGGCAGGTCCCCGCGTACTGGCGTTTTAGGCGCCGATCAGTAGAATACGCGTCCTCGCGTGGGGCGGTAGCTCAGCTGGGAGAGCGCTGCGTTCGCAATGCAGAGGTCGGGAGTTCGATCCTCCTCCGCTCCACCACGTGTCCAGAAGGCCGGGCTCGCTGCCTGGCCTTTTTCGTGGGCGACATCCCGGATCCAACGCGTGGCCGGGGCACCGGCCGGCAGCGCCCCGCCCGCCGCGACGGGGTGCACAGCCGCCCTTCAGAACATCTGCGTGTTCTTGACGTCTTCGCTGGCGCCGGCGGATGCCGGGGTGCGCGAGGGGATCCAGTCGCCGGTGATCATCTGCTCGTAGGCCATGCCCGGACCGACCATCGGATAGACCGAGGCCATGGGGTCGATGATCACCTCGAGGAAGGCCGGGCCCTTGAAGTCGATGAATTCCTTCACGACGCGGGCGAGATCTTCCTTCTTCTCGACGCGGCGTGCGAACTTGTAGCCGTCGGCCTCGGCAGCCTTGATGAAGTCCTTCTGGTGCAGGCTCTTGTCGGAGCCGGCATAGCGGCTGTCGAAGAACAGACGCTGCCACTGCTTGACCATGCCGTCGCCGAAGTTGTTCAGCACCACTACCTTGACCGGCAGGTTGTAGGTCGTGACGGTTTCCAGCTCGCCGAGGTTCATGCGGATGCTGGCATCGCCGTCGATGTCGATCACGATCTTCTCGGGGGCCGCAAACTGCGCGCCGATGGCGGCCGGCAGGCCGAAGCCCATCGTCCCCATCGAGCCCGAGGTCAGCCACAGGCGGGGCTGCTTGAAGTCAAAGTACTGCGCCGCCCACATCTGGTGCTGGCCGACGCCGGTGGCGACGATGGCCTCGCCCTTCGTCAGGCGGTTGAGTTCCTCGATGACCGCGTGCGGCTGGATGTGGCTGCCGCCGCGCTCGTAATTCATCGCGTGCTTCTGCTTCAGCGCGGCGATATGGGCATGCCAGTCGGCGTAGTCCGGCCGGAAGCCCTGACGCTGCACATGCTCACGCAGAGTCTGCAGTGTGGCCTTGAGCTCGCCCACGTGGTGCCAGTGCACCCGCTTGACCTTGTTGATCTCGGACGGGTCGATGTCCAGGTGTGCGATCCACTTGGCGCTGCGCGCGAACTTGGCTGGCACGCCGGCCACGCGGTCGTCGAAGCGCGCGCCGACGGCAATCAGGAAGTCGCAGTCGTCGGTGGCGTAGTTGGCAAAAGCGGTGCCGTGCATGCCGAGCATCTGCAGGCACAGCGGATCGGTGGTGTCGGCCGCACCGATGCCCATGAGCGTGGTGGTCACCGGGATGCCAAATCCGGCCGCGAACTCGCGCAGGGCCTGCGAGGCTTCGCCGTGGATGACGCCACCGCCGGCGTAGATCAGGGGGCGCTTCGCCTGGCGCAGCATCTCGTGGAAGCGCGCTGCGGACTCCTCGGTGACGGTGTTGTCGTGCACCGCCTTCAGGCGTGCGCGGTAACCGGGGATGGGCAGGACGCCGTCGCCCTTGAAGGGGCCGGTCCAGTTCTGGACGTCCTTGGGAATGTCGACCACGACCGGGCCGGGGCGGCCGGTGCGGGCGATCTCGAAGGCGGTGCGCACCGTCGCCTCGAGCTTGCGAGGGTCGGTGACCAGGAACACGTGCTTGGCGGCGGCGCCCATGATGGCGCTGATCGGCGCCTCCTGGAACGCATCAGTCCCCACGGCGGCCGTCGGCACCTGACCGCAGATCACCACCATGGGGATCGAATCGGCCATGCAGTCGCGCACCGGCGTGACCGTATTGGTGGCGCCGGGGCCGCTGGTGACCATGCACACGCCGACCTTGCCCGAGGCGCGGGAGTAGCCGGCCGCCATGAAACCGGCCGCCTGTTCGTTGGCCGGCACGATCAGCGGCATGGGGTCCGGGCCGCTGGCCGGCGCATGCTCGCGGTTGTAGCGGAAGATGGCGTCGTAAGTGGGCAGGATGGCGCCACCCGAGTAGCCGAACACCACACCGACACCCTCGTCCGCCAGGATCTGTACGACCGTTTCCGCACCACTCAGGATCTTGCCGGCGAGAGGATGAGACGGGGAGGCGGTCGCGAGGGTCATGGCTCGGGGCGGGGGGCGCCGAAAAGTTCAAACGGGGGCGCGATCTTAGCTTGATTTCGCAGTGCAGCAAAGCTAAGGTGCGCACCCCTATGCGTCACATCATCTCGATCCTGCTGCAGAACGAGGCCGGAGCGCTGGCCCGCGTGGCCAACATGTTCGCCGCCCGTGGCTACAACATCGACTCCCTGTCGGTTGCGCCCACCCATGATCCGCTGGTCTCGCGTCTATGCCTGGTCACCTCGGGCTCGGATGGCGTGATCGAGCAGATCGTCAAGCAGGCCCGCAAGCTGGTGGACGTGGTCGAGATCAGCGACCTGTCGAGCACCGACCACCTCGAATGCGAGTTGCTGATGCTCAAGGTCGAGGTCGGCATGGCCTCGGCACGCAGCGTGATCGAATGCGCCCGCCGCCATCGCGCGACCATCCTCGACGAAAGCGAGAACACCCGCATGCTGCAGCTCGCTGGCACCGCTGCCGAGATCGACGGCTTCGTCCAGGAAGTGGGCAAGCTCGCCACGATCCTGGAGCTGGTGCGCTCCGGGGTGGCCGCCATGGAGCGCGGCCGCGCGCCGGCAATCGCCGCCTGATTTCCCCTGTGCCCCGTCCCGAGGCCGGACGTGGCGTGTTTCAACGCTGACCTGGAGTTCCCGCCGTGAGCATCAACGTCTATTACGACAAGGACGCAGACCTTTCCATCATCCAGTCCAAGAAGGTCGCGATCGTCGGCTACGGCTCGCAGGGCCATGCCCACGCGCTGAACCTCAAGGACAGCGGCGTCGATGTCGTCGTGGCGCTGCGCCCCGGCTCGGCCACCGCCAAGAAGGTTGAGGCCGGCGGCCTCAAGGTCAAGAACGTGGCGGATGCCTGTGCCTGGGCGGACCTGGTCATGATCCTGACGCCGGACGAGTTCCAGTCCGAGCTGTACAAGAACGAGATCGAGCCGAACATCAAGAAGGGCGCCACGCTGGCCTTCGCGCACGGCTTCGCGATCCACTTCAACCAGGTCGTTCCGCGCGCCGACCTCGACGTGATCATGGTCGCCCCGAAGGCCCCGGGCCACACGGTCCGCAACGAGTACACCAAGGGCGGCGGCATTCCCGACCTCATCGCCGTGCACCAGGACGCCAGCGGCAGCGCCAAGAAGGTGGCCCTGTCCTACGCCTCGGCCATCGGCGGCGGTCGCTCGGGCATCATCGAGACGACCTTCAAGGACGAGTGCGAGACCGACCTGTTCGGTGAGCAGGCCGTGCTCTGCGGCGGCGCCGTCGAGCTGGTCAAGGCGGGCTTCGAGACCCTGGTCGACGCCGGCTACGAGCCGGAAATGGCCTATTTCGAGTGCCTGCACGAGCTCAAGCTGATCGTCGACCTGATGTACGAGGGTGGCATCGCGACCATGAACTACTCGATTTCGAACAACGCCGAGTACGGTGAGTACGTGACCGGCCCCAAGGTCATCAACGAGGAGTCGCGCAAGGCCATGAAGCAGGCCCTGCTCGACATCCAGACCGGCAAGTACGCCAAGGCCTTCGTGTCGGAAGGCAAGCTGGGCTACCCGGAGATGACGGCGATGCGCCGCCTCAATGCCGCGCATCCCATCGAGGTCACGGGCGCCAAGCTGCGCGCGATGATGCCCTGGATCGGCAAGAACAAGCTGGTCGACAAGAGCAAGAACTGATCGGTCTGCAGGTTCGTGTCATGAGGGCGCCTTCGGGCGCCCTTATGTTTTGCGGGGGGCATCGCTAAGATGCCGGAAACTTCCGGAGCGGGCAGGGCATGGACGAGAACAAGCCGGTGGGCAAGCGGCGCAAGGGCATCTACCTGCTGCCCAACCTGTTCACGACCGGCACCCTGTTCGGTGGCTTCTACGCGATCATGATGGCGATGTCCGGCCGCTTCGAGGCCGCCGCCATCGGCATCCTGGTGGCGATGGTGGCGGACGGCCTGGATGGCCGCATCGCCCGCCTGACCAACACCCAGAGCGACTTCGGCAAGGAGTACGACTCGCTCTGCGACATGGTGGCCTTTGGTGTCGCCCCGGCCATCCTGGTCTATGCCTTCTCGCTGCACTACCTGGCCGACTACAAGTGGCTCGGCGGCAAGCTGGGCTGGGTGATCGCCTTCACCTATACCGCCTGTGCGGCGCTGCGTCTGGCACGCTTCAACGTCCTGGCGGCCATTGCCAGTTCGAACAAGGATTTCTTCGGTGTGCCCAGCCCGGCGGCTGCGGCCGTGGTGACCTTCTTTGTCTGGAGCTGTGTCGACGACAGCCACTCGCTGTTTGCCTGGGTGTCCGGCAAGGTCCCGTTCTCCGGTGACGACGTGCTCTGGCTGGCCGCGCCGCTGACCCTGCTGACCGCCCTGTCGATGGTGTCCAGCATCCGCTACAACAGCTTCAAGAAGCTGAACCTCACCGGCCGGATGCGCTTCCTGTCGTTTGCCGCCGTCGTCGGGGTCTTCGCCCTGATGATGACGGACCCGCCGCGCATCCTGTTCCTCGGCTTCCTGGCCTATGCCCTGTCCGGCCCGGCGGCGGTACTTTGGCGTCGCTACCGGGCGCCTCGGGCCGCCTGACGGCATTGTCGGCAGGCCGGACCCTCGCGCATAATGCGGTGCATGCGTTCCTGCAACGGCCCTGTGGTTCCGATGCCTGCGGCTCCCCGCCGCGGCCTGCCGCTGCTCACCGGTCTGCTCCTTCTGCCGTAAGGCAGACCACGAGACCGCGCCGGCATGGGGCCAAAACCATGCAAACCGACCCGAATCCCTTGAATCCCCAGCCCCCCGCGCCGGCCCCGGCCCGCGAGCGGCTGGACTGGCCAGGAATGCCGCCATGACCATGCTGAAAGACCCATCCAAGAAGTATCGCGCCTTCCCCCCGGTGCGTCTCACCGACCGTCGCTGGCCGGACGCGCAGATCACGCGCGTACCCGCCTGGTGCAGCGTCGACCTGCGTGACGGCAACCAGGCCCTGATCGAGCCGATGAACCGTGAGCGCAAGCTGCGGCTGTTCGAGGCCCTGGTGCGGATCGGCTTCAAGGAGATCGAGGTGGGCTTCCCCTCGGCCTCGCAGACCGACTTCGACTTCGTGCGCTGCCTGATCGAGGAGAAGCGCATTCCGGACGATGTGACCATCCAGGTGCTGACCCAGGCGCGTGAGCCGCTGATCCGCCGCACCTTCGAGTCGCTCAAGGGCGCGCGCCGGGCCGTGCTGCACTACTACAACGCCGTGGCGCCGGTGATGCGGCGCGTGGTGTTCAACATGAGTCAGGACCAGGTCATCGCCGAGCTGGCGGTGCAGCACGCCGTCCTGATCAAGGAACTGGCGGCCCGGCAGCCGGAGACCGACTGGGTATTCCAGTATTCCCCCGAGATGTTCTCCGGCGCCGAGCTGGAGTTCTCCAAGCGCATCGTCGATGCGGTGACCGAGGTCTGGCGGCCGACGAAGGAGAAACCCTGCATCATCAACCTGCCATCGACGGTGGAGCACTCGACGCCCAACATCTTCGCGGACATGGTCGAGTGGATGCACCGCAACCTGGCGCGGCGCGAGGCGATCGTCCTGTCGATCCACCCGCACAATGACCGCGGTACCGGCACCGCGGCGGGCGAGTTCGCGCTGATGGCCGGCGCCGACCGCATCGAGGGCTGCCTGTTCGGCAATGGCGAGCGCACCGGCAACGTCGATGTCGTCAACCTCGCCCTGAACATGTACAGCCAGGGCTTGCATCCGGGCCTGGATTTCTCCGACATCGACGAGGTCCGGCGCACGGTCGAGTACTGCAACCAGATTCCGGTGCATCCGCGCCATCCCTACGTGGGCGATCTGGTCTACACCTCGTTCTCCGGCTCCCACCAGGACGCGATCAAGAAGGCGTTCTCGGCCCGCAAGGACGGCGACCTCTGGGAGATGCCCTACCTGCCGATCGACCCGATGGACCTCGGGCGTTCGTACGAGGCGGTGATCCGCGTGAACTCGCAGTCGGGCAAGGGTGGCATCGCCTACCTGCTCGAGCACGAGTACGGCCTGGTGCTGCCGCGCCGCCTGCAGATCGAGTTCAGCTCGGTCGTGCAGGGGGTGACCGACCAGTCGGGCAAGGAAGTGCGCGCCGAGGACATCTGGAACATCTTCCGTAGCGAATACCTGGAGGCGACCCAGCCCTATGGCTATCTCGCCCATCACCTGGTGGAGGATTCCACGCGCGAGCAGGTGGAGCTGGGTACCGAGATCAGCGTCGAGGGCCGCCCGCAGAAGATGCAGGGTCGCGGCAATGGCCCGATCGACGCCTTCATTGCCGGCCTGTCGACGCTGGTGGGCGAGAAGATTTCCGTGCTCGACTACCACGAGCACGCGATCGGCGCGGGTGCCGACGCTGCGGCCGTGACCTACATCGAGCTCAAGCTGGGCCAGGGCCGTACCTTGTTCGGCGTCGGGCGCGATTCCAACATCGTGACCGCCTCGCTCAAGGCCATCCTCTCGGGCCTGAACCGGGCCCTGGCGGAGCGGGCTCCGGCACGGCCGCAGCGCGTCGCCTGAGACGGGCGGGGGAGCCGCCACGCGGCGGCTCCTCTACAATCGCGGCATGAGCCAGGCGCGCCGCACGAAGTACCTCAAGGCCTTGGGCGTGGACCGCTACCGTCCCCGGGACTCGCTTCCCGAGCCGGCAGCCGCGTCCGAGCCCGCGGCGGAACCCTACCGGATTGCCGAGCCGGCGCCCCGCAGCGCGGCCCGCCCGGCAGCCGCGCCGGCCCGTCCACCAGCAACGGTGGCGCCTACGCCGGTGGCCGCAGATCAGGCTCCGGCCACGCCGGCCACGCCGGCGATGCCGGTGCCAAACGACTGGGCCGGATTGCGCGCCCTGGTCAAGGACTGCCCGCGCTGCAAGCTGTGCGCCACGCGCACCAACACCGTGTTCGGCGTGGGCGTCGAGGATGCGCCGCTGATGGTCGTGGGTGAGGGGCCTGGCGCCGACGAGGATGCCCAGGGCGAGCCCTTCGTCGGCCGTGCCGGCAAGCTGCTCGACGAGATGCTCAAGGCGATCGGTCGCTCGCGGCGCGACAACGTGTTCATCGCCAATGTCGTGAAGTGCCGCCCACCGGGCAACCGCGATCCCGAGCCCGATGAGGTCGAGGCCTGCCGGCCATATCTCGACCGCCAGATCGAACTGGTGAAGCCGCGCCTGATCGTGGCGCTGGGCCGGATTGCGGCACAGCGTCTGCTCAATACCGACGCGCCGCTGTCGCGGTTGCGGGGCCCTCTCTACCAGTACGGCCCGGATCGCACGCCGGTGTTCGTCACCTATCATCCGGCCTACCTGCTGCGCAGTCCGCGCGAGAAGGCCAAGAGCTGGGATGATCTCAAGAAGATCCATCGCCAGCTGCTGGACAAGGCTTGAGCGCCCAGCTTCAGGAGGCCTGGCGCCTGCAGGCGATGGATGCCACGCAGCTCGCACAGGTGATGGCGATCGAGCGCGAGGCCTACGCGTTCCCGTGGACCGAGGGCATCTTTGCCGACTGCCTGCGGGTCGGCTACAGCGCCTGGGTGGTGAGTGACGGCGAGGGCCAGCTGCTCGCCTATGCGGTGATGAGTCTCGCCGCCGGCGAGGCCCACATCCTCAATCTCTGCGTGGCCCCCGCGCATCAGCGCCGCGGTCTGGCGCGCTTCCTGATGAAGCACCTGCTGATGATGGCGCGGGCCGGTGGCGCCAGCCTGATGCTGCTGGAGGTGCGTCGCTCCAATGATGCCGGCCGCGCGCTCTACGCCGGCTTCGGCTTCCGCGAGCTGGGCCTGCGCAAGGCCTACTATCCGGCCCATGACGGCCGCGAGGATGCCTTTGTGCTCGGGCTGGACCTGTAGATCGCATGCGTCCGGAACGCAGGGCGCAATGGTCCTGGGCCCTCTATGACTGGGCCAACTCCGCCTTTGCCACCACGGTGCTGGCTGGCTTCTTTCCCATCTTCTTCAACCAGTACTGGGCGGTGGGTGTCGCGCCGCAGACGCAGACGCTTTACCAGGGCCTGACCTCGACCGCGGCGAGCCTGGCGGTGATGCTGCTGTCGCCCTGGCTGGGCGCGATCGCGGACCGCCGCGCCGCCAAGAAGCCCCTCCTGGCCGCGTTCACGCTCGCCGGCGTGCTGTCGACGGCGGCGCTGTACCTGGTGGCGCAGGGTGACTGGATCTGGGCGATCGTGCTGTCCGTCATCGGGCGCATCGGCTTCTTCGGGGGCATGTCCTTCTACGACGCGCTGCTGGTGCGTGTCGCCAAACCGGCGGAGATGGACCGCGTCTCCGCCCTCGGCTACGGCCTGGGCTATCTCGGTGGCGGCCTGCTGTTCGCGCTCAACGTGGCCATGGCGCTCAAGCCCGGACTCTTCGGCCTGCCGGACGCGGCCATGGCCACGCGCGTGGCCTTCGTGATGGTGGCGGCCTGGTGGCTGCTGTTCTCGCTGCCCCTGTTCCGCCATGTGCCGGAAGGCGAGCCGGTGCCCGGGGTCGCGGGATGGGCGGAGTTGCGGACCACCTTCCGCGAGTTGCGTGGTATGCGGCCGGTGTGGATGTTCCTGCTGGCGTACTGGCTCTACATCGACGGTGTCGACACGATCATCGTCATGGCGGTCGACTTCGGCATGAAGCTGGGGTTTCCGGCCGACAGCCTGATCGTGGCCCTGCTGCTGGTGCAGTTCATCGGCTTCCCGGCAGCCCTGTTCTTCGGCTGGCTGGGTGAACGCTTCGGCACGCGCCGGGCGATCTTCCTGGCCCTGGCCATCTACATCGGCGTGACCTGCTGGGCCTACTTCCTGCAAACCACCCTGCAGTTCTACCTGATGGCTGCGGCCATCGGCTGCGTACATGGCGGCATCCAGTCGCTGTCGCGGTCCTACTACGCCCGCCTGATCCCGCCCGACCAGGCGGGCAAGTATTTCGGCTTCTACAACATGCTGGGCAAATTTGCCGCCGTCCTCGGCCCAACCGTGGTTGGCCTGACGGCACACTTCAGCGGCAATCCGCGCCTGGCCATCCTGTCGCTGCTGGCCTTCTTCATTGCCGGCGGCTTCTTGCTGGCCCGGGTGCAGCCGCCAGCACCCCGCACCTGAGGGCCGGCGCCCCGGCTAGAGATCCTCGACCGCGAAGTGGTCGGGGTGCCGGGGGGTGATGCCGCGATAGAACGCGAACACGGGGCGCATGTCAGTGGCCCAGTCGCCCGTGGTCCGGAACACAGGGCCGATGCCTACGCAGCGGCGGCCGTAGTCGAGGTAGGCGACCGCCACCGGCACACTGGCCTCGTGGGCCATGTGATAGAAGCCTCGTTTCCACTGCTCGCGCCGCGACCGCGTACCTTCCGGCGCCAGGGCCAGCACCAGCTGCTCGCGCTCGCGGAAGGCGGTCACGGCCTGGCCGACCACGCCACCGGCGCTGCTGCGGTTCACCGGATGCCCACCGAGGGCGCGGAACATGCCAGCCAGCGGGCCTTCGAACAGGCTGTGCTTGCCAAACCAGTCGATGCGTACCTGCAGCAGCAGGATCGCCGCCATGCCGAACACAAAATCCCAGTTGGAAGTGTGCGGCGCGGCGATGACGATGAACTTGGGCATGTCAGGCAGGCGCACGTCGACGCGCCAACCCGCAACGCGCAGGATGCCGGCGCCCAGCCAGTAGAGGAAACGGTTGCGACGACGCGGCACCGAAGGGCCGATCTCGAGTCGGTGGTTCATGCTGTAATGCTCTGGTTCTCCCCGGAGGTCCGCATGTCCGATCGATCGCTGACCTACAGCCGCTATCTGCGGATCGAGGAGCTGCTGTCCCTGCAGCAGCCCCTGTCGGAAGAACACGACGAAACCCTGTTCATCATTATCCATCAGGTCTATGAGCTCTGGTTCAAGCAGTTGCTGCATGAACTGGAGGGCTTGCAGCAGGCGCTGCCGGACGGCGACACGCCGCGGGTCCTGGCGGCACTCAAGCGCATGCTGACGGTACTCAAGACCCTGGTCGGCCAGGTCGACATCCTTGAGACCATGACCCCCCTGTCGTTCAATGCCTTCCGAGCGCGGCTGGAGGCCTCCAGCGGCTTCCAGTCGGCGCAGTTCCGGGCCGTGGAGTTCGCGCTCGGCTACAAGCGCGCCGAGGTGTTGGCGGCGCATCCCGAGGGCAGCCACGGGCGCCGCTTGCTGCAGCCCTGGTTCGAGCGCCCGGGCCTGTTCTCGCTGTTCCTCGCGTATCTGGGCCGGGGCGGCCACCCCATTCCCGACGCGACGGACGAGGCGGCGGTGCAGGAACTGCTGATCACGGTGTACCGGCAGGGCGGTCTGGCGGCGCAGGTCTGCGAGCGTCTCGTCGATCTCGACGAGGGTCTGCAGGAATGGCGCTACCGTCACGTGAAGATGGTCGAGCGCACCATCGGCATCAAGCCCGGCAGTGGCGGTTCCTCGGGCGCCGAGTACCTGCGCAACACGCTGTTCCGGCCGTTCTTCCCGGCGCTCTGGGCGATCCGCGCCCGGCTCTAGGGCCGGGCGCTGCTAGGGTTTGAGGGCGCGGACCGCAGCGTCCAGTTCGGCCGTGCGCCGGGTGTCGGGTTCGGCGAGGTAGCGCTGCGCAAGATACAGCGCGGCGATGCGCTCCAGCGCGGGGGCCAGGTCAGGGCGCTGCGCGGCCAGGCGCTGCACGTAGTCGCGCGGCCCCTCGCCGGGCAGGGCGGGCAGACCGGCCTTGCCCAGGCGGCGCTGCAGGTTCTGCCAGGCGCGCAGGGCGGCGTCGTTGCTGCGTGCGGGCGCGAACTGGCGCAGCATCACCAGGCCAACCAGGCCGAGCATGGCCGAGCCCAGGATGGTCAGCGCCAGCACCATGCCCTGGTAGTCGCGGATGCCGAACCGGGCCAGGAACTCCTGCTGCAGGCCGGGTCCATAGGCGAGCACCCAGCGGTTCCAGTGCGTGTTGGCCCAGTCCCAGCGCAGTTCGAAGTAATGCTTCATGCGAATGCGCAGCGACAGGCTCTGTCCGAGGTCCTGCAGTGCGGCGGCGGCACCGGCGATGCCAGCCTCGACGCGCTCCGGCGGCACGGCGGCCGTAGGATCGATGCGCAGCCAGCCTTGCTCGGCCAGCCAGATCTCGGTCCAGGCATGGGCGTCGGACTGGCGCACCACGTACTGGCCAGTCAGCTCGTTGAGCTCGCCACCCACATAGCCGGTGACGATGCGGGCCGGAATGCCTGCCGCCCGCATCAGGACCGCGAAAGCGCTGGAGTAGTGCTCACAGAAGCCGCGTCGGGTCGTGAACAGGAACTCGTCGACGCTGTTGCGCCCGAGGGTCGGCGGCTGCAGGGTGTAGACGAAATCCTCCTCGCGGAACAGTTGCAGCGCCTTCTCCGCCACGGCCCGGTCGTCCAGGCCCTGGGCCCGCCAGGATTGCGCCAGCGCGACGGTGCGCGGGTTATAGCCCTCGGGCAGACGCCGGTTGCGGCGATGCAGTACGTCTTCCAGCTGGACGTCGAGGCGGTAGTCCGGTTGCGAGACCAACCGGTACTCGATGCGCTCCTTGATCGCGCGCGGCGACTGCAGCTCGGCGTCGATGCTCAGGAAGCTGCCCGAGGGGAGCCGCGCGGCGTCAGGCATGTCGAGGGCGAACATCCAGGGCATGCGGTGCGGCTCCAGCATGATCTGGTAGGACAGCGGCGTGCCACGGGTCTGCAGCTGTCCGCGGGCCATGGGCTGCTGTGTGGGCAGCGCCTTCTCCCAGGCGCGGCCGTCGAAGCGGTCGAACACCGGCCCGCGCCAGTAGCGGCGACTGGCCTCGGGCGGGGTGGCGTCGAAGGCCACGCGGAACGCCACTTCCTCCGAGCGGATCAGCGTGGAGATGTCGCCCGGCGCCATCGAATCGGCCAGCCCGCTGCGCGCGGCGCCGGCATCGGCCGGCAGGCCCCACAGCGGCCCGGGAATGCGCGGGAACAGCACGAACATCAGCAGCATCAGGGGCAGGGCCTGCATCACCATGCGGCCGGCGCGCCGCAGGGTCTGGCGCGGCGGCAACGCGCCGAGGTGCTGGCACTCGATCATCAGCGCAGTGGTAGTCACTGTGCTCGCCAGCAGGTACAGCACCGTCCACAGTTCCTGCGAGAACAGGAAATGCGTGAGCAGCAGGAAGTACATCAGGAACAGCATCACCATCACGTCGCGTCGCGCCCGCAGCTCCAGCAGCTTGAGGGCGGTCATCACGCACAGCAGGGCGACGCCCGGCACCTGGCCGCTGATGCGGCCGTAGTAGACGGACACGCCCACAAAGCCGGCGAAGGTCAGCGCCAGGCGCAGCCAGCCGGGCGGCATCGGCCATTGCCGCAGCGCGCAGAGGCCGCGCCAGCCGATGAGGGCGCCGATCACCAGGGTTTCCCAGACCGGCAGATACTGCACGTGCGGCGCCATGGCCAGCACCAGCACCGCGAGCAGGCGCAGCAGCGTGGCAAGTGGCAGGTATTCCTTCATCGCGGACTCAGCGGGAATACAGCGCCAGCGCCTTCAGGCACTGGAAGCGGTGGGAATCGCCGCGTGCCGGCGCCAGCACGGTGCCCGGGAGGCGCAGCCCGTAGTTGCGATGATCCGCCTCGGCATCCAGGACCCAGCGCGTGAGCTGCGACAGGCGTGCCTCGGTGTCGAGCTGCGGCAGGGCGGACCAGTCGAGCCAGAGATCCTGCTCGAGTGTTTCCGCGAACTGCTTGACCATGGGCGTCTGCAGCTTGGGCAGGCTCTTCCAGTGGATGCTGCGCGGAGTGTCGCCCCGCTGGTAGTCGCGCAGGCCGGCGAACTCGTCCTGGCCCTGGCGGGTACTGATCGACAGGCCGCCATGGCCGGCGCTGCCGGGTGGCTCGCGCCCCGGCGCAGCCGGATGCGGAAAGACCAGGCAGGACATGTCGAGCTCCGCCCAGGTCCAGGCATGGAACAGGCCCAGCGGAAATTCGGTGTGCACGCTGAACACCCGGGCCGGCAGCCAGCCGCGCTGTGGGGCGGGCAGGGCGAGGCGCAGGATGCCGGTCGCCTGCGGCGGAACGTCGGTCACGACGCTGTCTGCCTCGCGCTTGGGCCAGGACAGGCCCAGGGACAGGCGCGGCTGGAGGGAGGGATTGTCGATCCGCACCTCGAAATGAGCGAGCTCGCCGGCGAACACCGGCGACACCAGGCCGCTGCGCAGGCTGAGGTTCACGAGGTTGGCGTGGGTGTGGTGCATGCAGACCAGGCCCAGGCCCGCCAGCAGGAAGGTCAGGGCAAAGGCCATGCTGTTGCTGTAGTTCATCGACCCGAGCAGCATCACCAGCAGCATCAGGCCGTAGGTGTAGCCGAAGCGCGTCGGCAGGATATAGACGCGCCGCCGTCCGATCTCGATCGGCCCGGTCTGGCGCTTGACCCGCGCCATCACCCAGGCATCGATGCGGTCCTGCGCCCAGCGCAGCGGGTGCAGGAGAATCTTGAACACCAGCCAGAGGCGCATTGCCGGCTCGCGCCTCAGGGAATGGCAACCTGCGCCAGGATCTCGGCCGCGCTGATCGCCGTGCCGTCGCGTTCGGCCGCTGGCAGCAGTCGGTGGTCGACCACGGCGGAGAACACCGCCTGCACGTCCTCGGGCAGCACGCCACTGCGGTTCTCCATCAGCGCCCAGGCCTGGGCGGCGCGGCGCAGGGCCAGGCCGGCGCGCGGCGACAGCCCCTGGCGCAGGCCGGGCAGTTCGCGGGTGCGATGCACCAGGGCCAGCACGTAGTCGAGCAGGGCGGGGGCAGTGCGCACCTCGCGCACCTGCTGCTGCAGGCGCAGGAGTTCCGCAGGCGGCAACACGGTGGGCACGTCCTGCAGCAGGTCGCGACGGTCGCGTTCCATCAGCAGGGCCTTTTCGGCCGCCGGCGGCGGATAGCCCATCGAGATGCGCATCAGGAAACGATCCAGCTGCGACTCGGGCAAGGGGAAGGTGCCGATCTGCTGCGCCGGGTTCTGGGTGGCGACCACGAAGAAGGGCTCGGGCAGCTTGCGGGTTTCACCCTCGGCGGTGACCTGTCGTTCCTCCATGGCTTCCAGCAGCGCTGACTGGGTCTTGGGGCTGGCACGGTTCACCTCGTCGGCCAGGACCAGCTGCGCGAAGATGGGGCCGGGGTGAAAGCGAAATGAGCTGGTCGCGGTCTCGTACACCGACACGCCGAGGATGTCGGCCGGCAGCAGGTCGGAGGTGAACTGCACGCGCTGGAAGTCCAGGCCCAGCACGCGTGCCAGTGCGAGCGCGAGCGTGGTCTTGCCCATGCCGGGGATGTCCTCGATCAGCAGGTGGCCCCGCGCGAGCAGGCAGGCCATCGCGAGCTTGAGCTGGGGCTCCTTGCCGAGAATGATCTGGTTCAGCTGCTGCAGGGCCTGCGTCAGGGGCGAACTCATGCGCGGGACGTCCGGAAGAGAGTGAGGGCGGGAAGGCAGTGTAACCGGGGCCTGCGTGCCGGATGAGCGGTGGCTCGCGGGCGGCCGGCGGTGCTAGGAAAATCCACCAGGGTCGTTGCGGTCCGCCAGCCGCTCGCCGACCATACCGGACATCGATATCGAGGCCGGAGCCCGGCCCAGAGGCTGCGATGGATCGCTACACCCGCGAACTGCACCAGGACATGAAGCATGCCTCGGACTACACCTCCTGGCGCGAGGCGGCATCCGAGCTCGACCGGCGCGACGGCCTGGAGGACTGGAAGGCCGACGAGACCAGCGATCTCTACGACTGGCGCCTGATCCGCTCGCGCCTGCGGCAGATCCGGCAGTACCGCGAGGAGGGAGCGATTGCCAAGCTGTTGCATCACCTGCGCCAGGGCCTGCACTGGAACCTGGGCAATCTCGGCAATCCCGCGCTCTATGACGCCTGTCGCGTCGGCACCAAGAACCTGGTCCGCGAGTACGTCACCGAAGTGGCTTCGGCGCTGGAGTTCGTCTGCGGCCTCGAGAGCCTCGAGTTTCCGCACGCCGCCAAGCAGCGCTTCTTCGACGACCTCGCGCTCGGCTACGGCCGCTCGGCCCTGATGCTGTCCGGCGGTGCCACGCTCGGCCTGTTCCATGTCGGTGTGGTCAAGGCCCTGTACCGCGAGGGCCTGGTGCCGCCGATCATGTCCGGTTCGAGTGCCGGCTCCGTGGTCTGCGCGACGATCGGTTCGCGCGCCCCGGACGAGGTGGAGGAACTGCTGGATCCGGAGAATGCGTATTACGCCTTCTGGCGTGTCCTGCCGGTGCGCGAGATGCTGCGCAACGGCGCGGTCATGGACCAGAACCAACTGCGCAAGGCCATCGCCGCGAACGTCAAGGACATGACCTTCGAGGAGGCCCACCAGCTGTCCGGTCGCGCCATCAACATCACGGTGTCGCCGGCGGGCGTGAACCAGCCGCCGCGCCTGCTCAACCACCTGACCTTCCCGTACCTGTACCTGCGCGAGGCGGTGCTGGCCTCGTGCGCGGTACCGGTGCTGTTCCCGCCGGTCATGCTGATGACGCAGGACGAACGGGGCGAGCGGGTGCCCTACATGCCGCTGCTGCGCTGGAACGACGGATCGCTCAAGTCGGACCTGCCGATCCTGCGCATGCGCCGGCTGCACAACGTCAACCACTTCATTGTCAGCCAGACCAATCCGCACGTGCTGCCCTTCGTGTCGCGCAAGGAGCCAGGCAGCCAGGGCGTGGCCAATGCCGCGCGCGACTATGCCTTCTCCACGCTGCGGGGCCAGTCCAAGAGCATCGTCGACCTGGTGCGCCAGAACCTGCCGGCATCCGGCCTGCGCCGCTCCCTGGACATCGCGTCCTCGGTGCTGGACCAGGAGTACCGCGGCAACATCAACATCTTCCCGGAGGTGAGCCTGTGGCGTTACGCCAACGTCACGGCGAATCCCACCATGGAGTCGATCAAGCGCTTCATGCTTGAGGGCGAGCGTGCGACCTGGCCGCGCATCGAGATGATCCGCAACCAGACCCTCATTGCGCAGATGCTCGACGCCTGCGTGAAGAAGCTTGAGCAACCCCAGCTGGGCGGCAAGGTCCAGGAGCTGGTTTCCCGCCGTCCGGAACTGAAGGTCGTGCGCGAGCGCGGCGCCGGCTGAGGCCGGGAGGGGAGCGCAGGCCCATGAAAAAGGCCCCGCCTGCGGGGCCTTTTTCGTTTTGCCGATCCCTCAGAGGGCGCGGATCCTCTGCTCCTGGGACCTCAGGGCGGCCAAGTCCTGCCGCTGCTTGTCGGCCTGCGCCCGCGTCTGCTGCTGGACCGCCTCGGGTGCCTTGCCGAAGTTCGGATTGCCCAGGCGCGTTTCGGTGGCCGCCAGATCCTTCTCCAGCTTGGCGATCTGCTTGGCCAGGCGGCCGAGTTCCGCATCCTTGTCGATGAGCCCGGCCATCGGCACCAGCAGGCTCATGCCGCCGAGCAGGGCCGTGGCCGATTCCGGCGCCGTCTCGCCCTCGGCGAGCAGGCGCGGGGCCTCGACGCGAGCCAGGAACTGGATGCTGGGCAGCAGGCGCTCGACGCGCTGGCGGTCGGCCGTGGCGGCGTTCTGCAGCAGCAGCGGCAGCACCTTGCCCGGGGCGATGTCCATCTCGCCTCGGATCTGGCGCACCCCGAGGATGAAGGCCTTGAGCCACTCGATATCGGCCTCCGCGGCTTCGTCGATCTTTTCCGGCTGCGCGACCGGATAGGGCTGCAGCATGATGCTCGGCCCCTGCTTGCCGGCCAGCGGCGCGATGCGCTGCCACACCTCCTCGGTGATGAAGGGCATCAGCGGATGCAGCAGCCGCAGGGCCGTCTCCAGCACGCGCACGAGGGTCCGGCGTGTGCCGCGCTGCGCGGCAGCGTCACCCGACTGCAGGGCAGGCTTGGACAGTTCGAGGTACCAGTCGCAGTACTCATTCCAGATGAACTGGTAGAGGCTCTGCGAGAGCAGGTCGAAGCGGTAGGCGCGGAAATGCTCAGCCGCCTCCGCCTCCAGCTTCTGCAGGCGCGAGATCACCCAGCGGTCGGCGGCGGACAGGGTCACGGGCAGGGACTCGTCCTGGCCGCAGTCCTGGCCTTCCGTGTTCATCAGCACGAAGCGCGCGGCATTCCAGATCTTGTTGCAGAAATTGCGGTAGCCCGAGGCACGGCTGGCGTCGAAGCGGATGTCGCGGCCGGTCGAAGCCAGGGCCAGGAAGGTGAAGCGCAGCGCGTCCACGCCCACGGGCTCGATGCCCTGCGGGAACTGGCGACGGGTCGCGGCCTCGATCTTCGCCGCCATCTGCGGCTGCATCAGGCCGGTCGTGCGCTTCTTGACCAGGTCGTCGAGCGAGATGCCATCAACCAGATCCAGCGGGTCCAGGACATTGCCCTTGGACTTGGACATCTTGTTGCCTTCGCCATCGCGCACCAGGCCGGTGATGTAGACCTCGCGGAACGGCACATCGTCCAGGAAGTGCAGGCCCATCATGGCCATGCGCGCGACCCAGAAGAAGATGATGTCGAAGCCGGTGACCAGCACGCTGCTCGGATACCAGCGGGCGAGGTCCGGGGTCTTCTCCGGCCAGCCCAGGGTCGAGAATGGCCACAGGGCTGAGGAGAACCAGGTGTCGAAGCTGTCCTCGTCCTGCGTCAGGGTCACGCTGGCGGGCAGGCCGTGTCTGGCGCGGACCTCGGCCTCGCTGCGGCCGACGTAGGGCTTACCCTCGGCGTCGTACCAGGCGGGGATGCGGTGGCCCCACCAGAGATTGCGCGAGATGCACCAGTCCTGGATGTTCTCCAGCCACTGATCGTAGGTATTGACCCAGTTCTCGGGCACGAAGCGCATCTGGCCGTCCTTGACGGCCTTGAGCGCGCGCTCGGCCAGGCCCTTCATGTTCACGAACCACTGGTCAGTGAGGAAGGGCTCGACCACGACGCCGGTGCGATCGCCGCGCGGCACCATCAGCTTGTGGTCCTTGATGGCCTCGACCAGACCGAGCTTCTCCAGGTCCTCGACCACCCGCTTGCGGGCCTCGTAGCGGTCCAGTCCGCGATAGGCGGCCGGCGCCTCTTCGTTGATGTGGGCGGTCGGCGTGAACACGTTCAGCACCGGCAGGCCATGGCGCTGGCCCATGGCGTAGTCGTTGAAGTCGTGCGCCGGCGTGATCTTGACCACGCCGGTGCCAAACTCGCGGTCGACGTAGTCGTCGCCGATGATCGGAATCTCGCGGTTGCACAGCGGCAGCTTCACCGCGCGGCCGATGAGGTGGCGGTAGCGCTCGTCCTCGGGATGCACGGCCACGGCGGTGTCGCCGAGCATGGTCTCTGGGCGCGTGGTCGCGACCACCAGATGCCCGGAGCCGTCAGCAAGCGGATAGCGGAAATGCCAGAGCTTGCCGTTCTCCTCCTTGCTCTCGACCTCCAGGTCCGAGATGGCGGTCAGCAGCACCGGATCCCAGTTCACCAGGCGCTTGCCGCGGTAGATCAGGCCGTCCTCGTGCAGGCGCACGAACTCCTCGGCCACCGCCGCGTTGCACTGCTCGTCCATGGTGAAGCGCTCGCGCGTCCAGTCCACGGAATTGCCCATGCGGCGGATCTGGTGGGTGATCGTGCCGCCGGAGTACTCCTTCCACTCCCAGACCTTCTCGAGGAACTTCTCGCGGCCGAGATCCACGCGCTTGATGCCCTGGGCGGCCAGCTGGCGTTCCACCACCATCTGCGTGGCAATGCCGGCGTGGTCGGTGCCGGGCAGCCACAGGGTGTCGTGGCCGAGCATGCGGTGATAGCGCGTCAGCGCATCCATCACCGCATGCTGGAAGGCATGACCCATGTGCAGGGTGCCGGTGACGTTCGGCGGCGGGATCATGATGCTGTAGGGCGGCAGGCTGGCGCGGTCCACGCCCCTGAGCTGGGCGACGGTCTCCGGCGTGTAGTAGCCACCCTGTTCCCAGGTCTGGCACCAGCGGGCTTCGATGCTCTGGGGGTCGAAAGTCTTGTCCATGGTTCTGGCTTCTTGGAACGCGCGCGGCAGCTCGTGCCGGGTTTACTTGTTGCGCAGGGTCCAGCCGCCTTCGGCGGTCTGTTCGTAGGTTTTCAGCTCGTAGCCGCGGTCACGATAGAACTTGAAGCGCTCGCGCGACTTCGCCCGGCCCTCGGGATCGCCGGCGACGATCTCCAGCACGCGTTCGAAGCGGCTGAAGTGGTCGGGCACGTCCAGGCCGAGGTTCAGCATCACGCCGAGGTGGCTGGCCGGCGGTTCGACATGGCCGATCAGCACGGCCGGCAACGGCTCCTCCGGCGCTTGCCCGGTGTAGCGCTCATGGGCGATGAAGCCGCCCTGGCGGAAGCTCCACAGCGCGCCATCGAAATCCTCGGCCAGCGTGGCGTCCGGCACATGCACGTAGACGCGGTGTCCGGCCGCCACGGCCTTGTCGCAGAGCTTGCAGGCGGTCATGACCGGTCCGGCGGCGGCCCCGGCCTCGTCCGGCAGCAGGTAGAAGTCGACGCGGGTCATGCGCTGGGAGACCGCCAGCTCATTCCTCGCCCTTCTTGGCGGCGACGTTGATCAGGTACTGCGTGAGCAGCGGCACCGGTCGGCCGGTGGACTTCTTGCCGATCCAGGCCGTGCCAGCGATGTCGAGGTGCGCCCACTTCATCTTGCGGGTGAAGCGGTGCAGGAAGGTGGCGCCGATGATGGCACCGGCCTCGCGGCCGCCACGGGTCGCGATGTTGGCGACATCGGCGAAGTCGCTGCGCAGGTTCTCGTCGTACTCCGGCCACAGCGGCAGTTCCCAGGCACGGTCACCCACCTGTTCACCTGCCGCCAGCAGGGCCCGACCCAGGGCCGGGGTGTTGCTGAACAGGCCGGTGGCGACATTGCCCAGGGCTACGACACAGGCGCCGGTGAGGGTGGCCATGTCCACGCAGACCTGCGGCTCGTAGAACTTCTCCACGTAGCTGAGCGCATCGCAGAGGATCAGTCGGCCCTCGGCGTCGGTATTCAGGACCTCGATGGTGATGCCCGCCATGCTGGTGACGATATCGCCGGGCTTGCTGGCCTCGCCGTTGATCAGGTTCTCCGTGGCCGGCACCACGCCGACGACGTTGATCGGCAGCTTCAGCTCGGCAATCGCGACCAGCGCGCCGAACACCGAGGCGCCGCCGCACATGTCGAACTTCATCTCGTCCATCTGCGCCGCGGGCTTGATCGAGATGCCGCCAGCGTCGAAGGTCAGGCCCTTGCCGACCAGGGCGATGGGCTTCTCGTCCTTGGGCCCATGCAGGTATTCCATGACGATCAGCTTCGGTGGCTGACTGGAGCCCCTGGCCACGGACAGCAGGGCGCCCATGCCCAGCTTCTCCATGTCGGCACGCTCCAGCACCTTGGTCTTGACCGGGTACTGCTTGGCCAGCTTCTGCGCCTGCTCGGCGAGATAGGTCGGCGTGCACAGGTTGCCCGGCAGGTTGCCGAGATTCTTGGCCAGCGCGACGCCCTTGGCGGTGGCCAGCGCCTCGGCCAGGCCCCGTTCGCCGGCCGGGAGGTCGGAGCGGCGCGGGACGTCGAAGGTATAACGCTCCAGCTTGTAGGTGGGCAGGTCCTCGCGCGCCTTCTCGCCCCGGCACTCGTCGAAGCGGTACCAGGCATCCTCGGTGATGGTCGCCGCCTGGGCGACGTTCCAGTGCAGGTCGCGACCCTTGACCGGCAGGTGGGTCAGGTAGGACACGGCATCGATGGCGCCGGTGGCCCGCAGCGCACGTGCGGCCGCGGCAATGGCCTTGCGGAAGGCGGCCTCGTCGAAGGAGCGTTCCTTGCCGAGACCCACCAGCAGCACGCGGTCCGCGAAGGTGCCGGGCACGTTGTGCAACACCAGGGTGGTACCGGCCTTGCCGTCCATGTCGCCGCGGCGCATCACGCTGCCGATGGCGCCATCGCTGACTTTGTCAATCGTCTCGGCGGCCTCGCTGGGGCTGCGACGATCAAAGATGCCGACAACGACGCAGGCGACGCGCTGCTTCTCGGGGTTACCGCTTTTTACAAAATATTCCATGTCTTCCTCGAATTTTCGTGCTGGCGCGGATCGGGCCCCCAAAGCGCGCAATCAGCCGGACGGGGCGGGGATGCACGTGGTGGGGAATGCCGGGCTTCCGTAGCCGCCGGGCGGGGTTTGACCCAGGGGGGCGATTCTAGCGGCTCGTCCGCGGAGGACCAAGAGCCCTGGCCGTAAAGTGGCCGGGAGGGCGAGAAGTCTTGCCCGGCTCCGACATGAAAACTCGTCCGGGAGGCGCGGGCGGAGGGGACCCGGCATAATGTCGGCCGATTCGAATCCCTCCCCGGCCATGATCCGCGGCGTTCTCGACCGTTACCTGCTGCGCGAAGCCGGCGGCGCCTGGGCCGCCGTCACGCTGATCCTGCTCGCGATCATGCTGTCGACCCGTTTTGCCCGGTTTCTGGCGCAGGCAGCCGCTGGCGAGCTGCCACGCGAACTCCTGTTCCAGGTGGCGGCGCTGTCCAGCCTGCAGTACCTGGTGATCCTGATTCCCGTCTCCCTGCTGCTGGCGATCATGCTGGCGCTCGGACGGCTCTACAAGGACGCCGAGGTGGCGGCCATGACCGGCTGCGGCGTTGGCCTGGGCGCGCTGTACCGGCCCTTCCTCGTGCTGGGCGCCGGCCTGGCGGTGCTGACGGCCGCGCTGGCGTTCCAGATCGGCCCCTGGGCAGGGCGCACCGCGGACTACCTGGTAAAGGACGCGGCCCGCTTCATCCAGTTCAACCCCTTCGAGGAAGGTCACTTCAAGTCGATTGGCGGCGGGCGCGCCGTGGTCTACACCGAGTCCCTGTCCGGCGACGGCAGCCAGCTGGGCACGGTGCTGGCGCAGGTGCAGGAACGTGATGGTTCCAGCTTCCTGGCGGCCGAGCGCGGCGAGCAGAGCACGGATCCGGAGACCGGGCAGCGCACCATCGTGCTGCACGAGGGCTGGCGCTTCCGTGGCGAGCCCGGGTCGGCGGCCTTCGACGTGATGCGGTTCGGCAGCTTCACGACCTACATCGACCTGCCCGAGTTCATCTACTTCAGTGGCAAGCGCAAGCTGCAGCCGACCTCGGAACTGCTGGGGTCGGAAGACATTGCCGACCAGGCCGAACTCGCCTGGCGGGTTGCCGCGCCGATCTCGGTCTTCATCCTGGCCCTGCTGGCGGTACCGCTCTCTCATATCCAGCCAAGGCAGGGCCGCTACGGCAAGCTCGTGCTGGGCATCCTCGCCTACTTGGTGTACTCGCAGCTGATGGGCCTGGGCCAAGCCTGGATTGCCAAGGGCAAGGTGGCGCCGGAGCTGGGCCTGTGGTGGGTGCATGCGCTGATGCTGGGCCTGGCCGTGACCCTGATCCTGCGGCGCCAGAACCGGCTGCGCTGGCCGCGGCGACAGGAGGCCCGGGCATGAATCGCCTCACCCGCTACCTGGTGGCCCATATCCTCGGCTTCACCGCCATCGTCGGTCTGGCGCTGGTGGCCATCTATACCTTCATCAGCTTCGTGGCGGAGATGGACGAGACGGGCCAGGGCGGGTTCGGGGTGGCCGAACTGCTCTACTACAGCCTCATGATGATGCCGGCGGGCCTGTACACGCTGATGCCGATCATTGCGCTGCTGGGCACGCTCATGGGGCTCGGTGCATTGGCCAGCCAGAACGAGCTGACGGCCATGCGCGCTGCCGGATTCACCCTGCTGCGCCTGGGCCAGGCCACCCTGGTCGCGGGCCTTCTGCTCGGCGGACTGGCGCTCCTGCTGGGAGATGTCCTGGCGCCGGCCGGGACCGCCGCCGCACAGCGCTACAAGTCGGAGGCGCGCTCGGGCGAGCCAGCCGGGCTCGCCACGCGGCCGATCTGGCTGCGCGATGGTGATGACGTGGTCCATATCGGCCGTCTGCTTTCGGAGAACGAAGCGGAGAACCTGGAGCTGTACCAGCTAACGCCGGGTCTGGGTCTGTACGGCTTGCTACGGGCAGACCGGGCCGAGTTCCGCGACCAGCGCTGGTGGCTGCATGGCGTCAGTCGCACACGCTTCACGGAAGACCGCATCGAGGCTGATCGGGTGGCGGATCTGCAGTGGGAGGGCCAGCTGACGCCCGAGGTCCTGCGGCTGTTCGTGCTGGAGGCCGGCAGCCTCAACACGCCCGGCCTGATGCGCCTGATCGGCTACCTGGATGCCAACGGACTGGATGCCGGCAGTTACCGGCTGTCGCTCTGGCGCAAGCTGATGGCGCCGTTGACCGTGATGACGATGATGCTGTTCGCGGTGCCCTTCGTGCTGGGCTCGCAGCGTGGCAGCGGTGCTGGCCAGCGCCTGCTGATCGGCATCCTCGTCGGCCTGGCGTTTTATGTCGTCAACGAGGTCAGCGCCAGCCTCGGACAGCTCTATGGCTGGCCGCCGCTGGCCGCTGCCGGCCTGCCGACGGCCGTACTCGCGCTGCTGGCCCTGGTGCGGCTGCAGCGCGCCCGCTGAACCCCAAGGCCCGCGCCCTCAGGGTTTCGGGAGCAACACCATCTCGCTGCCGCTGATCCAGTCCTGCGGCATGCGCCGACGGCCGTCGAGGTACCAGGCCAGCAGGGTCACGGCGACGAGCGCCAGCGCGCAGACGCTGACCATCGGCGCCGACGGCCATTGCGCCAATCGGGGCAGGCGCAGGAAGGCCGGCGCCAGAACCACACCCCAGCAGACGATCATCGCGGCATAGCGCCCCAGGGCTGCCAGCCAGCCGATGTCCCGGTCGGTGGAGGTCCGAAGCCGCAGCCGCCACGCGCGCATGCCCAGGGTCTGGCCGCCATGGGTCCAGAACCAGCCGAAGAACACCAGGCCGATCAGGAACACATAGGCCCGCAAGGCATGCCACTCCCGGGACAGGCCCAGCAGGTCACGCAGGACCACGTCCACCAGCAGCGCGACCATCCACAGGGCCAGCAGCAGGAGTCCGTCGTAGATCGCGGCGGCCAGGCGACGGCCCAGGGGGGCAGGGGAGACGGGCAGGGGACTCATGGCGGGGGCAGCATAGCGCCGCGAAGGGCGGATAAAAGAAAACCCCGCGCGGGGCGGGGTTCTCCGGGTTGGCGCTCCTACCGGGATTCGAACCCGGGTTTAAGCCTTGAGAGGGCTCCGTCCTAGGCCTCTAGACGATAGGAGCATTGAAACTTTGGGTGCAGCGCGAGGCCGCGTATTATACGCGCCCAATGAATTGGCTCAAGACTCTGCTGCCGAAATCCAAGGCAGCGCGCAAACGGACCTCGTCCGCCCCCAAGCGCATTCCCCGCGACCAGCACAGCATCTCGCGTTCGCAGTTCAGCAACGGCACCCTGCGGACCCTGTACGGGCTCAAGGACGCCGGCTTCGAGGCCTACGTGGTCGGCGGCGGCGTCCGCGACCTGCTGGCGGGCCTGGAGCCGAAGGACTTCGACATTGCCACGAACGCGCGGCCCGAGCAGGTGCGCCAGGTCTTCCGCTCCTGTCGCCTGGTGGGACGCCGCTTCGTGATCTGCCATGTCCGCTGGGGCGAGGAGATCGTGGAGGTCACCACGTTCCGTGGGCCGATCACCGACAGCCACGAGCGCGATGAGACGGGTCGTATCCTGTCGGACAACGAGTACGGCACCCTGGAGGAGGACGCCTTCCGGCGTGACTTCACCGTCAACGCCATGTACTACGACATCCGCGACTACTCGATCGTCGACTTCGCGGGTGGACTGGACGACCTCAAGCACCGGCTGCTGCGCTTGATCGGCGAGCCTGAGTTGCGCTACCGCGAGGACCCGGTGCGCATGCTGCGTGCGGTCCGCATCGCCAACAAGCTCGGGTTCAAGATCGAGAAGTACACGGCCGAGCCGCTGCGCCGGCTTGCGCCGCTGCTGCGCGAGATTCCTGCAGCGCGGCTGTTCGACGAAGTGGTCAAGCTGCTGCAGTGCCGCGATGGCGTGGCCAACCTCGAAAGCCTGCACGCACATGGCCTGCTGGCCCACCTGCTGCCGCCGGTGGACGCCGCCTTCGCTGATGCGCGTGCCCACACCTTCGTGACCCAGGCGCTGGCCAACACGGCGGCCCGCATTGCCGCGGACCAGTCGACCAGCCCGGCCTTCCTCTACGCTGCATTGCTCTGGCCTGCGGTGGCCCGCGAGACCCGCCGCCTGATCGAGGCCGAGGGGCAGCATCCGAATTCTGCGATTGCGCAGGCTTCGGAGGCCGCACTCGCCCGGGTGCAGTCGAACGTGATGATCCCCAAGCGCTTCTCCCTGCCGATGCGCGAGATCTGGGCGCTGCAGCCGCGCCTGGAGCAGAACCGCGGGGGCCGGGCCCAGCGCCTGATCACCCATCCGCGCTTCCGGGCGGCCTACGACTTCCTGCTGGTGCGCGCCAGTGCCGGCGAGGTGCCGCAGGCGCTTGCCGACTGGTGGACGCAGGCTCAGGGTGCCTCCGAGGACGGCCAGTCCCTGCCGCCACCGCCGGAAGTCGATGATCTTGCGGAGCCCGCGTCGGACGCCCCGCGCAAGCGCAAGCGCCGTCGTCGGGGTGGTCGCGGCCGTCGTGGAGGTTCGCCGCCGGCGGCCGAGTGATGCGGCGCTGCTACATCGGCCTGGGCGCCAACCTGGGTGCTCCTGCGCAGCAGTTGCGCTGGGCCCTGGGGCAGCTGCGACGCCTGGGCGATGTCCCTGTGCAATCCTCCCTGTATCGCAGCGCTCCGCTCGGACCCGCAGACCAGCCGGATTACTGCAATGCTGTCTGCAGGCTCGACAGTTCGCGTTCACCGACTGATCTGATGAGGGACCTGCTGGCCATCGAACGCGAGGCCGGACGCACCCGCAGCGCTGCCAAGTGGGGGCCGCGACTGCTCGACCTAGACCTGCTGCATGTCGAGAGGGTGACCATGACGCACCCCGATCTCTGCCTGCCTCATCCCGGCATCGCCCAGCGCTCCTTCGTGCTGGTACCGCTGGCCGAGATTGCGCCGCAGCTCGATCTTCCGGGGCTGGGGCGGGTCGACGAACTGGCGGCCCGCATCGACCGTACCGGACTTACCCTCTGGACGGACTGAAGACGCTGCTTTAGTTATAGTCGCGCGCCTCGAACGTCCGGACATCCTGAGCCATGGACAACAAGAAACCTGTGAACGTCGCCGAGTTGCGCCGCATGCGCGCCGCCGGCGAGAAGATTGCCTGCCTGACCTGCTACGACGCGAGCTTCGCGCTGGTGGAGGATCGCGCGGGCGTCGATGTGATCCTGATCGGCGACTCGCTGGGGATGGTGATCCAGGGCGGCGGGACCACCACGCCCGTGACCGTCGATGACATCGTCTATCACTCCCGCTGCGTCGCGCCCCACTTGCAACGCGCCTTCCTGGTCGCCGACCTGCCGTTCCTGTCGTACGCGACCCTGGAGCGCGCGCTGGATGCCAGCCAGCGCCTGATGCAGGCGGGTGGCGCCAAGATGGTCAAGCTCGAGGGCGGTCGCGAGCAGGCCAGCATCGTGGAGTACCTGTCGATCCGAGGGGTTCCGGTCTGTGCCCACCTGGGCCTGCAGCCGCAGTTCATCCACAAGATGGGAGCCTTCAAGGTCCAGGGACGCGAGGAGGCGGCGGCCGAGGCGATGATGCAGGACGCCAGGGTGCTGGCGGAGGCTGGTGCCGACCTGCTGCTTCTGGAATGCATCCCCGCCGAATTGGGACGGCGCATTGCCGAGGCGAGCCCCGTGCCGGTGATCGGCATCGGCGCCGGACACGACGTGGACGGGCAGATCCTGGTGCTGCATGACATCCTCAACATCTCGCCGACGGTGACCCTCGGCCGCAAGCCGCGCTTCGTGAAGAACTACATGACCGGTGGCGTCGACATCGAAGGCGCGATCCGCGCCTATGTCGGCGAGGTCAAGTCCGGCGCCTATCCGGCGCCCGAACACTGCTTCGCGACCTGATGCGCCTGGTCCACGGCATTACCGAGTTGCGGGCGCAGGTCGCCGCGTGGCGGCAGGCGGGCGAGCGTGTGGCCTTCGTGCCGACCATGGGCAACCTGCATCGCGGCCACCTCGAACTGGTGCGCCAGGCGCGTCAGCGGGCGCCGCGAGTGGTCGCCAGCGTGTTCGTCAATCCGCTGCAGTTTGGTCCCAACGAGGACTTCGATCGCTATCCGCGCACCCTGGAGCAGGATCGCGAGCGGCTGCAGGCCGCCGGCTGCGACCTGCTGTTCGCGCCGTCGGTGAAGGAGATGTATCCGCGGGGGCGCGAGGGCCTGACCTGCGTGCATGTTCCCGGCATCTCGGACATCCTCTGTGGCCAGTTCCGCCCGGGGCATTTCGATGGCGTGGCCACGGTGGTCAACCTGCTGTTCAACCTGGTCCAACCGGACCTGGCCTTGTTCGGTCAGAAGGATTACCAGCAGCTGTTCCTGATCCGCCGCATGGCGACGGACCTGCACCTGCCGGTGGAGGTCGTCGGGATCGCCACCGAGCGCGAGCCGGACGGCCTGGCCCTGTCGTCCCGGAACCAGTACCTGTCGGCCGACGAGCGGCGCCGGGCACCCGCCGTGCATGCGGCCCTGCAGGCGGTGGCCTCCGGACTGCGTGCGGGCCGTCGCGACTACCCGCAACTGGCCGCCGAGCAGGTGGCACAGCTGGCCGAAAAAGGCTTCAGAACCCAGTACTTGGAGATCCGACGGGCAGACCTGTCGGAACCGGTCGCGAGCGACCGAGAGTACGTCATCCTGATCGCCAGCTATCTTGGTGCGACCCGCCTGATCGACAACCTGCATATCGATATGCCGATTGTTTGATGCACTGCAAAAAATGGGCTACAGTCCGCGCCTCGCTGAGGCGGCTGGACGCGTGATGGCAGCCACCCAGCAACGGGCGTATGTCTTATTGGGCCGCCCGCCAATCGCAGACCCGAGGTCGCCGCGCGTATGTCTTTTTGGGCCGCCGGCACCCACTCCCTGATGAGGCATACGCCATGCAACTGCACATGCTGAAATGCAAGCTGCACCGCGCCTGCGTGACCCACGCCGAGCTCGATTACGACGGCTCCTGCGCGATCGACTCCAAGCTCCTGGAACTCGCCAACATCCTCGAGTTCGAGCAGATCCAGATCTACAACATCACCAACGGCGAACGGTTCACGACCTACGCCATCAAGGCAGAGCCGGGCTCAGGCATCATTTCGGTCAATGGCGCAGCGGCCCACAAGGCGCGCGTCGGCGATCGCGTGATCATCTGCGCCTACTCGCAGATGGACGCCAATGCCGCGCGCGTCCACCAGCCGCGTCTGGTGTACTGCGACGAGCAGAACCGCGTCGTGCGGACTGCCAACACGATTCCGGTGCAGGCCGCCTGACCGGCGTGAGGAAGGTCGAGGCGTGGTTCCCCACGCTGATCTACTGCGAACGCCTGCAGGCCTCTGGTCTGCGGGCGTTTAACTTGGAATTGCTCGACGAGTGCTACCGCATCCGAGAGCACGATGGTGGCGGACAGCAGTGGTCAGACGCCAACTATCCGCTGGGTTACACCAGCTATGGCTCCCTGGATCGCCTGCACCAATTCTCCTCGACCTTCGACGGCCTGCGCCAGGCGATTGACCGTCACGTGCGCCGCTATGCCCGGGCGCTGCAGTGGAACCTGCAGGGTGGCCGGCTCGAGATGACCGACTGCTGGCTCAACATCATGCCGCGCGGTTGTGCCCATAGCTTCCACCTGCATCCCCAAGCGGTGATCAGCGGGACCTACTACGTGCAGACGCCCCGGGGCAGTTCGGGACTCAAGTTCGAGGACCCGCGCCTGTCGCGCCTCATGGCGGCGCCGCCGCGGCGTGCCGGCGCGCGGGCGGCCTTGCAGCCGCATATCAGCTATCCCGCCAAGGCGGGGCAGGTGATCCTGTTCGAGAGCTGGTTGCGCCATGAGGTACCGGCGAGCCGGATCGACCAGGACCGGGTCAGCATCAGCTTCAACTACCACTGGCGCTGACGGCGTCAGGCGCCCGGCCGACGATGTCCTGACCGGATTCATGCGGAAAGAAGGTTTTCCTCGGCGGAACAAGTCGCTACGCTAGGGAACTAATCTCCTGCCCCTGAGCATGCCCGCCCTGATCCAAACCCCGGCCTGGACCGCACTGCAGTCACATGCCGTGGCGCTGCGCGACCTGCGAACCGTCGAACTCTTCGAGCGGGATCCCGGTCGTGTCGAGCGCTTCAGCGCTGAGGCGGCGGGCCTGCATCTGGACTATTCCAAGCAGCGCATCGAGCCCGGGACGCTGGATCTTCTGATCGCACTCGCCCGGCAGCGGAACATTCCTGCCGGCATCGAGCGCCTGTTCCGTGGCGAGGAAACCAACCCGACCGAGCACCGGGCAGCCCTGCACGTCGCCTTGCGCGCGCCGGTGGAGGCGGACTTCCGCGAGCAGGGTCGTCCGGTGATGGCCGACGTGGAATCGGTGCGGCAGCGCCTCTACGACTTTGCCGGCCGTGTGCGGCAGGGCGACTGGCGCGGCGCCACTGGCGAGCCGATCCGTGACGTCGTGAACATCGGCATCGGCGGCTCCGACCTTGGGCCGCGTCTGGTCTGCGGGGCCTTGGCGGGCGAGGCCGATGGCCCGACGCCGCATTTCATCGCCAACATGGACGGCGCCGAGCTCCACAGCCTGCTGCGCCGCCTGCGACCGGAGACCACGCTGTTCGTGGTGGTCAGCAAGAGCTTCGGCACGCAGGAAACCCTGGTGAATGCCCGTCATGCGCGCGAATGGCTGGTGGCGGCTCTGGGCGCGCGTGCGGTGGCCGCGCATTTCGTGGCGGTCTCGACCAACCTGCCGGCGGTCGTCGAGTTCGGCATCGATCCGGCCAATGCCTTCGGCATCTGGGATTGGGTGGGTGGCCGCTACTCGCTGTGGAGTGCCGTCGGCCTGACCGCGATCCTCTCGCTCGGTCCGGAACGCTTCAATGCCCTGCTGGCGGGTGCCCGGAGCATGGACCTGCATTTCCGCGAGACGCCTCTGGAGCGCAATCTGCCCGTGCTGCTGGGCCTGCTGGCGATCTGGAACACCAACTTCATTGGTTGCGAGTCGCAGCTGCTGGTGCCGTACTCCCAGCGCCTGTCGCGGCTGGTCGGCTGGGCGCAGCAGCTGGAACTGGAATCCAACGGCAAGGGCGTCGACCGCGACGGTCGCGCCGTCGACTACGACACGACCCCGGTGCTCTGGGGACATGTCGGCACCAATGCGCAGCATGCATTCTTCCAGATGCTGCACCAGGGCCCGACGATTCACGCGATCGACTTCATCCTGCCGCTGTCGGTCCAGCATCCGTATCCGGACATGCACCGCAAGCTGGTGGCGAACTGCCTGGCGCAGTCGGCGGCGCTGATGCGTGGCAAGACGGCGGCCGAGGTGAGAGCGGAGCTGGAAGTCCAGGGCCTGCAAGGCGATGAGCTCGAGGCGGCGGTCCCGCATCGTGTCTGTCCGGGCAATCGGCCCAGCAACACGCTGCTGCTGCCCCAGCTCGATGCCTACCACCTGGGTGCCCTGCTCGCGCTCTACGAACATCGCACCTACGTCCAGGGTCTGGTCTGGGGCATCAACTCCTTCGACCAGTGGGGCGTCGAACTGGGCAAACAGCTGGCCGGCCAGCTGATCGACGTGCAGTCGACCGCGCTCCAGGATCCTTCGACCCTGGCCCTGATGCGCAGGGCAGGGTTCTAGGTCGGACGCCGATTACTGCGTCAAGGCGCGCTGCCGTTCGAGCGCCCAGGCGACATGTTCGCGCACACTGTCGTCCGGATCGTGCTGTCGGCGGCACAGGGCCTCGCGGACGGCCTCGCTGCCTGGCGCATTGCCCAGCGCGACGGCCAGGTTGCGCTTCCAGCGTCCGTAGCCGGCACGGCGCAGGGCCATGCCCTCGGTCCTGCGCAGCCAGGCGGTCTCGTCCCAGTCGAACAGGTCCACCAGCTGCGCCGCATCCAGGCCGTGACGGGGCGCGAAGTCGGCTTCCGCGGTGCGCTGCGCATAGCGGTTCCAGGGACACACCAGCTGGCAATCGTCGCAGCCAAAGATGCGGTTGCCGATCAGAGGGCGCAGCTCCAGCGGGATGCTGCCGTGGTGCTCGATGGTGAGGTAGGAGATGCACCGTCGGGCATCGAGCCGATAGGGGGCGATTATCGCCTGCGTCGGGCAGATGCGAAGGCAGGCCGTGCAGCGGCCGCATTCCTCGGCCGGGATGGGGGCATCACTGGGTGGCAGTGGCAGATCGGTGTAGATCTCCCCCAGGAAGAACCAAGAGCCGGCATGGCGGTTGAGCAGCAGCGTGTTCTTGCCGATCCAGCCCAGGCGGGCATTGCGGGCGAGCGCCTTCTCCAGTGCCGGGGCGCTGTCGGTCAGCACGCGGTAGCCATGCGGGCCGACCGCCTGCTCGATGCGGGCGCCCAGCTTGAGCAAGCGGCTGCGCATCAGGCGGTGGTAGTCGCGGCCCAGGGCATAACGCGAGATGTAGGCCTTGTCGCCGTCCTTCAGCACGGCATCGGCGGCGGTGGCATCGGGTCGGTAGTCCAGGCGCGCCGAGATCACGCTGAGCGTTCCCGGCCGCAGCCGGGCGGGGTGCTCGCGCAGATCCAGGTCGCGTGCCATGAAGGCCATGCCGCCGTGGTGACCCTCGTCCAGCCAGCGGCGCAGGTGCCCGAGGTCGGCGTCGAGCTGCAGGTGGGCGATGCCGGCATCCGCGAAGCCCAGCTCGCGGGCCCAGAGACGGATCTCCGCAGCGAGCTTCGCGGTGGTTTCGGCGGGTAGATCCTTCATCCGTACCGGCTGCTTTCTATACTGTGCACATGTCTGCGCGATTGCCCGCATTGTATGACGCCGATCAGGTCCGGGACCTGGATCGACGCGCGAGCCTGCAACTGGGGATTCCCGGTCGGATCCTGATGCAGAGGGCCGCCACGGCCTGCCACGAACTCATCCGGCGGCGCTGGCCGCAAGCCCGGCGGATCGGCATTCTCTGCGGGCGTGGCAATAACGGCGGCGACGGCTATGAACTCGCCCGCCTGCTACGGGCGGACAGCCGCGAGGTCGAGTTGTACGCGGTCGGCGACCTGCCCGAGACCGGCGATGCCGCGGCTGCGGCAGCCGACTGGCGATCCGAAGGCGGCGTGCTGCAGCGCTTCGCCGGGGCTCTTCCCGTTGCCGATCTGTGGGTCGATGCCCTGCTCGGCATCGGGCTGAACCGTGCGCCCGATGGCGCCGTTCGCGCCGCCATTGAGGCCGTGAATCGGCAGGCCACGAGCGGGACACCGGTGCTGGCTGTGGACGTGCCCTCGGGCCTGAATGCGAGCACCGGACACGTGCCGGGCGTGGCGGTGCGCGCCAGCGTCACCCTGACCTTCATCGCCGGCAAGCTGGGCTTGCGGACCGGCGCCGGCGTCGACCATGCCGGATACATCGAGCAGGAGGACCTGGGCATCCCCGCGACGCTGCTGGCCGGGATCCCGCCGCGTGTCCGCTGCCTGGCGCCGGAGGACCTGGAGCCGGCGCGCAGGCCCCGGGCGCGCAACGCCCACAAGGGGCATTCCGGACACGTGCTCCTGGTCGGTGGCAATCAAGGCATGGCCGGCGCAATCCTCCTGGCAGGCCGGGCCGCGCTGCGTGCCGGTGCGGGACTGGTCACCATCGCCACCCGTCCCGCACATGCCGTTGCCCTCGCGGCCGCCCAGCCGGAGCTCATGGCGCACGGCGTGGCGGACGCTGCAGCACTGGCGCCGCTGCTGGCCCGGGCAGACGTCGTGGCCATCGGCCCGGGGCTGGGGGAGGATGCCTGGGCGCGGGAACTCTGGGCGGCGGTCATCGCCTGCGACAAACCCCGGGTCCTGGATGCGGATGCGCTCAATCTGCTCGCACGCGTACCGCGCCGCATCGACGAGGCGATCCTCACCCCCCATCCGGGAGAGGCCGCACGCCTGCTGGCACTGGCCAACGCAGCAGAGGTCCAGCGGGATCGCCTGCAATCGCTGCGGCAACTTGAGGCCCGCTATGGCGCCGTCGTGGTTCTCAAAGGGGCTGGCAGCCTGGTCAGCGACGAGACGCCCTGGCTCTGCCCTCATGGCAACCCGGGCATGGCTGTCGGCGGTAGCGGTGATGTACTGACTGGGGTGGTGGCGGCGCTGCGCGCCCAAGGGGCTTCCGCGACCGATGCCGCTCGGTGGGGAGTGCTCGCGCACGCGCTGGCGGGTGATCGTGCGGCCCTCGCGGGTGAGCGGGGATTGCTGCCCAGCGACCTGATCGATGCCTTGCGCGTGGTCCTTAATCCATGACCGTGATCCTCGATGTGGAGCTGCCGGACGCCCGTGCAACGGAGGCGCTGGGCGCCGTCCTTGGCGAGCGGCTGGGGCGGGGCGGCGTGGTGTACCTGGTTGGCGACCTTGGCGCGGGGAAGACCTGCCTGGCGCGTGGCCTGTTGCGGGCACGGGGGGTTGTTGGCGCCGTCCGCAGCCCCACCTACACGCTGATGGAGCCGTACTCGCTGTCGGGCGGGGAGGTCCTGCACATGGACCTGTACCGCCTGGCGGCTCCTGAGGAACTCCTGCAGCTTGGACTCGGCGATTTTCCACCCGCGGACGTACTGTGGTTGGTGGAGTGGCCGGAGCGGGGTGAGGGCTTGTTGCCGCCGCCTGACTTGCGCATCGAACTCCAGACGAGCGGCAGCGGTCGTAAGGCTCGCCTGCAGTGGGGGTCGGGAGCGGGGATGCCGCCAGACGCAGCACAGTTGCAGGCAGAAATACAGGACAGACTTTAAGACATTCCCCTATCTCCATGTTTGACATGGAGATTAAGTTGCAATCCCGGGCGGGCGAGGCTATTCTCTGCTCACGCTCAAGGGAAAGCCTCTCCAATTCATCCACGATGCGCCGCCTCCTCGCCCTTTTCCTGCTATGCGCTGCGCCCCTGGCGCAGGCCGCGGAGTTGCGCGAGTTGCGCCTGTGGGACGGCCCGGAATCGACGCGCGTGGTGTTCGACCTGAATGCCGCGGTCAAGCACGAGGTGTTCGCGCTCTCGAATCCCGAGCGCGTGGTGATCGACATCACCGGTCTGGACCCGCAGGCCGCGGCGCAGATCGGCAAGGTGGCGGGCAAGGGTCTGGTGCAGCGCGTGCGCAGCGGCCCTCGTAGCGGCGGCTTGCGGGTCGTGCTCGAAGTCTCTGAATCCGTCACCTCACGCAGCTTCCTGCTGGCGCCCAACGACGAGTACGGACATCGACTGGTTGTCGACCTCTCGGGCTCGGCACGTTCGGCGCCGGTTGCGCCGCCGCCGGATCCGGCGTTGCGGCTCCAGGACAAGCCCATTGTCATTGCAGTGGATGCCGGTCACGGCGGCGAAGATCCCGGCGCACGTGGCAGCAGCGGCCTGCTCGAGAAGGATGTCGCGCTCTCGGTGGCACGCAAGCTGGTCCGCCAGATCAACCGCCAGCCCGGCATGCGGGCGGTACTGACGCGCGATGGCGATTACTACCTGGGTCTGCGCGAACGAGTGAATGTCGCCCGGAAGTCGCAGGCCGACATGTTCGTGTCGGTGCATTGCAACGCCTTCCACAAGCGCGATATGCATGGCACTGCCGTCTACGTGCTGTCGGGTCGCGGCGCGACCAGCGAGCAGGCCCGCTGGCTGGCGCAGAAGGAAAATGCCGCGGACATGGTCGGCGGCGTGGAACTGCATGGCAAGGATGACGAGCTGGCGGCCGTGCTGATCGATCTCTCGCAGAGTGCCACCATGGAGGCAAGCTTCGATGTGGGGTCGCGCATCCTGCGTTCGATGGGCAAGGTGAACACGCTGCAGAAGTCCGAGGTTCAGCAGGCTGGCTTTGCGGTCCTGAAGGCGCCCGACATCCCTTCCGTGCTGGTCGAGACTGCATTCATCACCAACGCCCGCGAGGAAAAGCTCCTGGCAAGCGATGACTACCAGGACAAGCTGGCCGACTCGATCCTCGCGGGTATCCAGGGATACTTCCAGAGCTATCGACCGAAGCAGCAGATGGTCGAGGCGGACAACCACCTGCAGAAGGCCGTTGCCACGGACGGCCCGGGCGGCCAGTTGCTCGACACCGGTTTCACCCAAGGCGTTTCCCAGTAGGGACACGCCGCATCGGGCCCGGGCGCGCTGTCCGCCACCCGGGTTCCGCTTTTTCACGGGGCCGGATTTGCGCCGGGTGCACGGTACACTGCGCGGATGCCGCGTCCAGTCATCCACGTCCTGCCCGATCCCCTCATCAACCAGATCGCTGCCGGCGAAGTCGTCGAGCGGCCCTCGGCGGTGGTCAAGGAACTGGTCGAGAACAGCATCGATGCCGGCGCACAGCGCATCGATGTGGAGCTGGAGCAGGGAGGGCTGGGGCTGATCTGCGTCCGCGACGATGGCTGGGGGATCCCCCCGGAAGAACTGGCGCTGTCGCTCACCCGCCATGCCACGAGCAAGATCGGCGGCCTCGAGGACCTCGAAAGGGTCGCCACGCTGGGTTTTCGTGGCGAGGCGTTGCCCAGCATCCTGTCGGTTTCGCGCCTTAGCCTGTGCTCGCGGACTGCGGGTAGCCCCCAGGCCTGGATGCTCAGCGGCGCAGGGCGGCTCGAGATCGCGGAGCCACGCCCGGCGGCCCATCCGCCGGGGACCCGCATCGAGGTGCGGGACCTGTTCTTCAACACGCCGGCGCGCCGCAAGTTCCTGAAGTCCGAGGCCACCGAGTTCCGGCATGCGCAGCAGGCCGTGCAGCGTCTCGCCCTGGCACGTCACGACCTGGGTTTCGGCCTGCGGCACAACCAGCGGCGGATCTTCGACCTCGCGCCGGCGCGTGACGAGAATGGCCGGCGCGCGCGCCTGCGGACCTTGTGCGGCGAGGACTTCCTGGCGCAGTCCGTCGTCATTGACGAGCAGCGCCTGGGCATGCGGCTGCATGGCTGGCTCGGCCTGCCCAGCTTCGCGCGCAACCAGGCGGATCTCCAGTATCTCTACGTCAACGGCCGGCTGGTTCGTGATCGTCTGCCGGGCTTCGCGCTGCGGCGTGCCTTTGGCGACGTGATGCATTCGACCCACCATCCGGCCTACGTGCTCTACCTGGAGCTTGATCCTGCGCAGGTGGACGTCAATGTGCACCCACAGAAGACGGAGGTGCGCTTCCGCGATGCGGGGCGCGTGCATGACTTCCTCTTCGGCGCCGTCCAGCAGACGCTGCGCCGCATCCGGCCAGAGCCGGATCATCACCACGCGCAGGTCGCCTTGCCGACGGCGGCTGTTGCCCCCGACCCGCTCCGTCAGGGGGCCTTTGCCTACGCGGCATCGCCGGTCGCGACTCCCGGCGTTTCCGAGGTGCTGCCGGGCTGGAGTCGGCCTGCGCCGTTTGCGGCGTCCCACACCAGCGGCTCGGTTACCGCCCCAGCCTCGCCACAACCGGTTTCGGAGCAGCCCCTGGGCCAGCCGCTCGCGCAGTTGCTGGGGATCTACATCCTGGCGCAGTCGCCGCGGGGACTGATTCTGGTGGACGCGCATGCCGGACATGAGCGCGTGCTCTACGAGCGGCTCAAGCTCCAGCTGCGCGAGGGCGGCATCCCCGCCCAGCGGCTGCTGGCGCCCGAGATCGTGAGCCTGCACGAGGACGAGGCCGAGGCGCTCGAGGCCCGTCGCGAAGAGCTTTTGCGCTTCGGCTTCGAGATCGATCGCGCGGGCCCCGGGGCCATTGCCGTTCGGTCCGTGCCGCCCTTGCTGGCGCGCGAGGACTTCGGCCTGCTGCTGCGAGGTCTGGTCGACGACGATCAACGGCGCGAATCGCAGACCCACCTGGGGGAGGCGCTGGATGCGCAGCACCGCATCCTCGCCGATGTGGCCTGCAAGGCGGCGATCAAGGCCAATCGCCGTCTGAGCCTGCCGGAGATGGACGCGCTGCTGAGGGATATGGAGGCGACTGAGCTGTCCGGGCAGTGCAATCACGGTCGGCCTACCTGGGTTCAGATCGACCTCGCCGAACTCGACCGCCTGTTCCTGCGGGGGCGCTGATGTCGTCCGGGCCGGTGCTGCTGCTGATGGGGCCCACCGCCTCCGGCAAGACCGGGCTGTCCCTGGAGCTGGCCCGGCGCCTGCCGACGGAGATCGTCAGCGTTGATTCGGCGCTGGTGTATCGGGGCATGGACATCGGCACCGCCAAGCCGGACGCCGCGCAGCGTGCGCGGGTTCCCCACCACCTTATCGATATCCTGGATCCGTCCCAGCCTTACTCGGCCGCCCGCTTCGTGACGGACGCTGTAGCGGCGATCGCGGAGATCCGGGCGAGGGGTCGCATCCCGATGCTGGTCGGCGGCACCATGCTGTATTACCGGGCGTTGCAGCAGGGTCTGAGCGAGCTGCCGTCCGCCGCACCAGAGGTTCGGCTGACCCTCGAGGCGGAGGCGCGCCGGGAGGGCTGGCCGGCGCTGCATGCGCGGCTGGCCGAACAGGATCCCGTCACGGCGGCGCGCCTGCACCCGAACGATCAGCAGCGCATCCAGCGAGCGCTGGAGATTCTGGCGGTGACCGGGCGCAGTCCCAGCGAGTTCTATGCGCTGCAGAAGCGCGGAGCGCTCCAGGGGCCTGTGGTCAAGGTCGCATTGATGCCCCCCTCACGGACCGAGATCCACGAACGCATCGGCCGCCGCTTCCACGAGATGATGGCGCAGGGCTTCCTGGACGAGGTGGCATGCCTGCACCGTCGGGCGGATCTCGCCCCGGAACTTCCGGCGCGACGGGCAGTCGGATACCGGCAGCTCTGGGAGCACCTGGACGGCGCCTGCAGCCTCGACGAGGCGGTGGCGCGGGGCATTGCGGCAACGCGTCAGTTCGCCAAGCGCCAGATCACCTGGCTGCGTGCGGAACCCGGCGTGATGGCCCTGGATCCCTCGGCTTCGGGCACGCTCGAGGCGGTGCTGCAGGCCCTGCAATCCTCCGACTGACGGGGGTAGGGTCGCGTGCTACACTCAAAAGGTCAGTAGAAGACGCACCGCGTGCCGCGAGCGGCGTCATACAAACAGGGAATATCCCGATGTCCAAAGGCCACACGCTTCAGGAACCGTTTCTGAATGCCCTCCGCAAGGAGCGCGTCCCGGTTTCCATTTATCTGGTGAACGGCATCAAGCTGCAGGGCCAGATTGAATCCTTCGACTCTTTCGTCGTGCTGCTGCGCAACAGCGTCAGCCAGATGGTCTACAAGCACGCCATCTCGACCGTGGTTCCGGCGCGCCCGGTCCGCATCTTCGAGGGTGCGGAAGGCGAGGGTGGCGAAGCGGCGGCCGAGGGTGGCGCGACTCCCTGAGTGCTGCGCGGGCCCGTGTCCGCGACCCTGAGCGGACACTCCGTCTAGATGTTTGAACGTCCCAAGGCCGGCCAGAAGGCGATCCTCGTCCACCTGGAACTTCCCGGCAGCGACTACGGCTCCGACCAGCAGGAATTCGTCGAGCTGGCCACGTCTGCGGGTGCCGAGGTGGTTGCCTGCATCGGCGGCAGTCGGCGACAGCCCGATCCCGGCCTTTTCGCCGGGTCCGGGAAGGTCGAGGAGATCGCCGATGCGGTTGCGGCCGCGGGCGCGGAATTGGTCATTTTCAACCATGCCCTGTCACCCAGCCAGGAGCGCAATCTCGAAAGGCTGATCAAGGCGCGCGTCCTGGACCGGGCGGGCCTGATCCTCGACATCTTTGCCAGCAGGGCGCGCTCCCATGAGGGCAAGCTGCAAGTCGAGCTGGCACAGCTGCAGCACATCGCCACGCGTCTGATCCGGGGCTGGACCCATCTGGAGCGACAGCGCGGTGGCGGCATCGGCCTGCGTGGTCCCGGCGAAACCCAGCTGGAAATGGACCGGCGGCTGATCCGCGAGCGCATCGCCACCCTCAAGCGTCACCTGGATGTTGTCCGCGGGCGGCGTGCCCAGAACCGGGCAGCGCGCCTGCGCAGCGAGATCCCCACGATTTCGCTGGTGGGCTACACCAATGCCGGCAAGTCCACCCTGTTCAACGCACTGACGGGTGACCGGACGTATGCGTCCAGTCAATTGTTCGCCACGCTCGATACCACGGTCCGCAAGCTGCAGCTGCCGGCCGGCGAACCTTGCCTTGTGGCCGATACGGTGGGCTTCATCCGCGACCTGCCACATGACCTGATCGCTGCCTTCCGGGCCACTCTGGAGGAAGCGCGCGAAGCCGCTCTGCTGTTGCACGTGGTCGATTCCTCGGATCCGGAGCGTCTGGGGCGGATCCAGCAGGTGGAGGCGGTTCTCCAGGAAATCGGGGCCGGCGAAGTGCCGCGCCTGCTGGTATTCAACAAGATCGACCTTCGCCCGCCCGGCGCCGACGGCGAGGCCGAGGCACCGAGACTCGAGTATGACGAGGACGGGCGAGTCGCCCGGGTCTTCGTGTCGGCCTGGACCGGTGCGGGTCTGGACCTGCTCCGCGAGGCGATTGCTGCACGCATCCTGCCGCCGATGACCGAGCAGGCCCTGGTTCTGCCTCCGGCCGCGGCGCGTCTGCGGTCCCAGTTGTTCGCCCAGCATGCCGTGCGCGCGGAAGCGCTCGACGAGGAAGGCAATTTCCACCTCCGTGTCGCCATGCCTTACGAGCGCCTGCGCGGACTTTGCCTGCAAGCCGGGGTCGCCCCACCGCCACCGCCCGAGGGCGTCATTGAGGAATGGGAGCTTCCTCCCTAAAATTCACCAGCTTAAGTAGCTTGCGGCCCCGCGGCGAAGGGGGCTTCACTCTCCGCACCCTTGCCCGCGATTCACCGCCTTACCACTTGGAGTCCAAACCATGGCTTGGAATGAGCCGGGACCCGGCCGCGACCCCTGGAACCAGGGACCAAAGCGCGGTGACGGTCCGCCTGATCTTGACGAAATGCTGAAGCGTCTGAAGTCGCGCTTCGGCGGCGGACGCAATGGCGCTGGCCGTCCGGCTGGGCGCATGCCCTCGGGCGCATTCGGCCTGGTGCTGGGCCTGGTGGCGCTGCTGTGGGCGGCCTCGGGCTTCTACGTGGTCGACGAGCAGGAACGAGCGGTCGTCCTGCGCTTCGGCAAGTACACGGCCACAACCGAGCCTGGTCCACACCTGCGTCTGCCGTGGCCGTTCGAGAAAGAAGAGATCGTCAACGTGACCGGTGTTCGCGCTGCTCGCGAGCAGGCGACGATGCTGACCAAGGATGAGAACATCATCGATCTCGAGCTCACGGTCCAGTATCGGGTCTCGAAAGTCGAGGACTACGTTTTCAACGTCGAGGATCCGGACCTGACGTTGCGTCAGGCGACCAAGTCGGCGGTGCGCGATGTCGTCGGCCAGTCGACGATGGACTTCATCCTGACGGATGGTCGCGAGGAGATGGCCGACCGGACCAAGCAACTCCTTCAGGATCGCCTGGACGAGTACAAGGCAGGCCTCGTGGTGACCGAAGTGAACCTGCAGCAGGCGCAACCGCCCGAGCCTGTGCAGGCGGCGTTCGCCGATGCCATCAAGGCGCGTGAGGACCAGCAGCGCGTCAAGAACGAGGCCGAGGCTTACGCCAACGACCGCCTGCCCAAGGCACGCGGTGCCGCGGCCCGCCAGATCGCCGAGGCCACGGCCTATCGCGACCAGGTGGTGGCCAAGGCGCAGGGTGACGCCTCGCGCTTCTCGCAGCTGGTCGCGGAGTACCGCAAGGCCCCGCGCGTGACGCGTGAACGCCTGTACCTCGACACGATGCAGACCGTGCTGGGCAGCACCAGCAAGGTCCTGCTGGACATCGACAAGGGTGGTTCCATGATCTACCTGCCGCTCGATCAGATCCTCAAGAGCAGCGGGCGCGACGGGTCAGCGGGCGAGTACCTGCCGCCGCCGACCACAGCGCCGCGTGCGACGCCCAGTGCCCCGGACTCGGGCAATGACAACCTGCGTTCGCGCGAGAGGGGCCGCTGATGCGTAACAATCCGATGGTCTGGGCAATTGCTGCCCTGCTGGGTCTCATGGTCGTCAGCAATGCGTTCTTCGTCGTCGATCAGCGCGAGAAGGCGGTGCTGTTCCAGTTCGGTGAGCTGCGTGCGAAGGACTTCGCGCCGGGCCTGCACTACAAGGTTCCGTTCCTGCAGTCGGTCGTGAAGTTCAATTCGCGGGTACTGACCCTCGACAACCAGACCGAGAATTTCCTGACGGTCGAGAAGAAGAATGTCGAGGTCGACTTCTTCGTCAAGTGGCGTATCGCCGACGCAGCCACCTATTACCGCGCCACGCGCGGCGAGGAGATGGTGGCGATGGATCGCCTGTCGGCGATCGTCAATCGCGGGCTGCGTGACGAGTTCGGGTCGCGCACCATCCAGCAGGCGGTGTCCGACGAGCGCGACGCCATCATGAGCGCGCTCGAGAAGAGCGCCGCGGCAAAGGTGATTGACCTGGGTATCGAGATCGTCGACGTGCGCATCAAGTCGATCAACCTCCCGGCGGGTGTAAGCGATTCGGTCTACGACCGCATGCGGGCCGAGCGCGCGCGCGTGGCCACCGACCTGCGTGCCCGAGGAGCTGAGGAGGCCGAGAAGATCCGCGCCGAAGCCGATCGCGAGGCGCAGACGACGCTGGCCAATGCCTATCGCGACGCAGAGCGCCTCAAGGGTGAAGGCGACGCCAAGGCGTCCGAGATCTACGCCAAGGCCTATGGGCAGGACGCGGAGTTCTATGCTTTCTACCGCTCGCTGACGGTGTATCGCGAAAGCTTCTCCAGCAAGCAGGATGTCCTGGTTCTGGAGCCTGAAGGGCCGCTGTTCCGCCACTTCAAGGGCGGCGCCGGTCCGTGAATCCGGACTGGACCGAGCTCCTCAGAGCCGTCGCCCTGGTCATGGTCATTGAAGGCCTGATGCCCTTCGCGGCGCCGTCACAGTGGCGCCGCATGCTGTTCACCATTGCGCAGATGGAGGAACGTCATCTGCGTCTGCTGGGCCTGGCGAGCATGGCTGCCGGCCTGGGCCTGCTGTATCTCGCCTGAAACATGTCACAGAAGAAATGGATGCTGCCGCAAGGGGTGGAGGAATCACTCCCCCCCGTCTCGTGGCAGATGGAAGACCTGCGGCGCAAGCTGCTCGACTACTACCGCAAGCAGCGTTACGAACTGATCCTGCCGCCGCTGCTGGAGCACCTCGATGCGCTGCTGACGGGCACGGCCCAGGACCTGGAGCGGCAGACCTTCAAGCTGACCGACCCGGCGTCCGGTCGTCTGCTCGGCCTGCGTGCCGACATGACGCCGCAAGCAGCACGTATCGCCGCTCGTCGCTACGCCGGCCAGGATATTGTCAGGCTCTGCTACCTCGGTACCGTGCTGCGTGCCGAGGCCGACAGCTTGGGGGGCTCGCGCTCGCCGCGGCAGGTCGGTTGCGAGATTTTTGGAGAGCCAGGAATCGCGGCAGACCTTGAGGTACTGCGCGTGCTGCTCAAGACCCTGAAGCTCGCGGGCGTGAAGAACGCCCACCTCGATCTGGGTCATGTGGGTATCTACCGGCTCCTGGTGGCGAAGCTGGGTCTGGACGAGGGCGACGAAGCGGCCCTGTTCGGTATCCTCCAGCGCAAGTCGCATCCAGACTTGGAGGACTTCGTGCGTGCCCGCGGACACAAGCCGCGCGCCGTGCAGGCCGTATCGCAGCTGATGGACCTCAACGGTGGTCCGGACGTCCTGATGCGGGCACAGGATGCGCTCAAGGGCGCGGGCGCCGAGGTCAAGGCGGCACTGGATCTCCTGGGCCAGACGGTCGCGGAACTGCGCAGCGAGATGCCGCGGCTGCCAATCCACATCGATTTGGCCGAGCTGCGGGGCTACCGCTACCAGACGGGCATGGTGTTTGCGGCCTTCGTGCCGGGCTACGGCCGGGAAGTGGCGCGCGGTGGACGCTATGACGGCGTCGGCGCGGAATTCGGCGCGGCTCGTCCTGCCACCGGGTTTTCCGCGGATCTGAATGAACTGCTGCGCCTGGGCGCGGCCTGAACGAACAGGTACAGAGAGTTGAAGCATGGGTAAATCAGTTGTGGTGATCGGTACGCTCACAGAGCGGATTGCCGCGCCGTTCAGCAAGCCCGGGTCAGGCGCCGCGGCGTGCCAGGAGATGAATCATGGGTAAGAGTGTCGTCGTCATCGGCGCCCAGTGGGGTGACGAGGGCAAGGGCAAGGTCGTCGACCTGCTCACCGATCGCGCGCAGGCCGTGGTGCGCTTCCAGGGAGGCCACAACGCCGGTCATACGCTGGTTATCAATGGCGTGAAGACGGCGCTCAACCTGATTCCGTCCGGCATCATGCGTCCGGGCGTCGCCTGCCTGATCGGCAATGGCGTCGTGCTGTCGCTGCCGGATCTGGTCAAGGAAATCGAGAAGGTCGAGGCTACCGGCGCCAGCGTGCGTGATCGCCTGCGCATCTCTGAGGCCACGCCGCTGGTCCTGCCGGTGCACGCGCGCCTGGATCAGGCCCGCGAGAAGGCCCGTGGCGAGAACAAGATCGGTACCACCGGCAAGGGCATCGGCCCGGCTTACGAGGACAAGGTGGCGCGCCGCGCCGTGCGCGTCGGCGATCTCTATCACCGTGAGCAGCTGGCCTCCAAGCTCGGCGAGCTGCTGGGTTATCACAATTTCGTGCTGACCCAGTATTTCAAGGAAGCGCCCGTTGATTTCCAGCAGACCCTGGACGATCTGCTGCGCTTGGGCGAGGTGATCCGCCCGATGGTTTCGGATGTGACCGAGCAGCTGCGCCTGCACCTCAAGCGCGGTGACAACGTGCTGTTCGAGGGTGCCCAGGGAGCGTTGCTCGACGTCGATCACGGCACCTATCCGTTCGTGACCTCGTCGAACACCACGGCGGGTGGCGCGGCGACCGGCACTGGGGTGGGGCCCCGCGAGCTCGACTACGTGCTCGGCATCGTCAAGGCTTATGCCACACGCGTGGGTTCGGGACCGTTCCCGACCGAGCTCGACAACGACATCGGCCAGCACATCCGCGACAAGGGCCAGGAGTACGGCACGGTCACCAAGCGCCCGCGTCGCTGCGGCTGGTTCGATGCCGTGGCGGCCCGTCGCTCCATCTTCAACAACAGCGTCACCGGGCTTTGCGTCACCAAGCTGGATGTGCTGGATGAACTGGATGTGCTGCGTATCTGCACCGGCTACAAGGTTGATGGCAAGCCGGTGGAAGTTCCGCCGGTCGGCGCCGAGGCCTTCGGCCGGGTGGAGCCCATCTACGAGGAGCTCCCGGGCTGGAAGTGCAATACCTTCGGCATCAAGCGTTACGAGGATCTGCCGCTGGCGGCACGCCAGTACCTCAAGCGTCTTGAGGAAGTGACCGAAGCCCAGGTGGCGATCATCTCCACCGGTCCGGATCGCGACCACACGATGGTGCTCCACAATCCCTTCGACTGAGGGCGATCAGCCCGATCGTACGGGCCGGCTGGCAACTGCGGCCGGCTGGGCTCAGACTATGGGGGCCGCGCCCGCGGCGCCCATGGACGGCCGGCCCGTGTCTCTCTTGCGGTCCCTTGCTGTGGCAGCTGGGCAGCCCCTGCTTCTCGGGGCCGGCCAGGACTGTGTCCCGAAATCCCGGATCGCAGACAACAAAAAACCCGGCCGGAGCCGGGTTCTATGTCTGGTGCCGAGAAGAGGACTCGAACCTCCACGGTTTTACCCGCTAGTACCTGAAACTAGTGCGTCTACCAATTCCGCCATCTCGGCGCGGGCGCGCATTGTGGCCATGTGAAAATCCTTTGTCAATGAAGAAGAACAAATCCAAAAACGCAGCAAAACCCGGCCACGACCATACCTCCTGGACTGACCACGATGCCGATTACGCCAATGAGCAGTCCCGGTACGCCGACCCCATCCCCAGCCGCAATTTGATCCTCAAGAGCCTGTCCGAGCTGGAGGGTCCGCAGACGCTCGATGAGCTGATCGGCCATTTCCAGCTGGGCAAGCTCAGCCAGCAGGAGGCGTTGAACAAGCGTCTGGTGGCCATGATGCGCGAGGGCCAGATCGCCCAGAACCGTCGTGGCGCCTACGGCCCGGTCACCCAGATGAACCTGGTGCCGGGACAGGTCCAGGCGCACCGCGACGGGTTCGGCTTCCTGATCCCCGATGCAGGTGGCGATGACATCTTCCTGCCGCCACGCCAGATGCGTTCGCTCATGAATGGCGACCGCGTGCTGGTACGCGTGGTCGGCAAGGACTACAAGGGGCGGCCAGAGGGCGCCCTGGCCGAGGTCATCGAGCGCGTCTCGCGCAGCATCGTCGGCCGCCTGCACCTGGAGCAGGGGGTCAGCTATGTGATCCCCGAGAATCCGCGCGTACAGCAGGACCTGCTGATCCCGCCAGAGCATCGGGCCGGTGCCAAGCATGGGCAGATGGTCGTGGCCGAGGTGATCACGCCGCCGGGCAACCGGACCCTGCCGGTGGGTCGGGTCACCGAGATCCTCGGGCAGCACCTGGCGCCGGGCATGGAGATCGAGGCGGCGATCCGTGCGCACTCGTTGCCGCATGAGTGGCCGGAGGCCGTCGAGCGCGAGGCGGCGGCCATTCCGGAGACCGTGCAGTCCGAGCAGATGGCCGGACGCGAAGACATTCGCGGGCTGCCGCTGGTCACCATCGACGGCGCCGATGCCCGCGACTTCGACGATGCCGTGTATGCGCGTCCGATCAAGCCGGGCCTGCTCAACAAGGGCGGCTGGACCCTGTGGGTCGCCATTGCCGACGTGTCGGCCTATGTGCAGATCGATACGCCGCTGGACAAGGAGGCTGCGCGTCGCGGCAACTCGGTCTACTTCCCGCAGCGGGTTATCCCGATGCTGCCCGAAAAGCTGTCCAACGGCCTGTGCTCGCTCAACCCCAACGTCGACCGCCTGTGCATGGTCTGCGAGATGCGGGTCATGCCGGACGGCGAGGTGGCCAAGGCGCGCTTCTTCGAGGGCGTGATGAACTCCAAGGCCCGCCTGATCTACGAGGATGTGGCCGAGATCCTGGAGCAGCCGACCGGCGACAAGGCTCGGGCGCGCCCGGAGCTGGTGCCGCACCTGCAGGCGCTCAACGGCGTGTTCGAGGCCCTGTTCGCCGCCCGCAGCCGCCGCGGCGCGATCGACTTCGATTCCACCGAAACCAAGATCGTGTTCTCGGGTGAGCGCAAGATCGACCGGATCGTGCCGGTGCAGCGCAACCGCGCGCATCGCCTGATCGAGGAATGCATGATCGCGGCCAACGTCGAGTCGGCCAAGCTCGTCGAGAAGCAGAAGGTGCCCACGCTCTACCGCATCCACCAGGATCCAGATGCGACCAAGGTGACGGCGCTGCGCGAGTTTCTCGCACTGCGCGGGCTCAGTTTGGGAGGAGGACCCAAGCCACAGGCCATGGACTTTGCCAAGGCCCTGGCCCTGGCCAAGCCGCGGGCGGACGTGGGCCTGATCCAGACCATCCTGCTGCGCACCCTGATGCAGGCACGCTACCACCCGGTCAATACCGGCCATTTCGGACTGGCGCTTACGCATTACGCGCACTTCACTTCGCCGATCCGCCGCTATCCGGACCTGCTGTTGCACCGGGCGATCAAGCACATCCTGCGCAAGCGCAAGCCGAAGGATTTTCACTACAGCGTCGAGCAGATGGATGCCCATGGCACGCACTGCTCGATGACCGAGCGGCGCGCCGATGAGGCCACGCGCGACGTCGTGACCTGGCTCAAGTGCGAGTTCATGCGTCATCGCGTGGGCGAGGAGTTCGACGGCACGGTGGCCAGCGTCGCGCCCTTTGGTCTTTTCGTGGACCTGGATGGGCTCTACATTGAGGGCCTGGTTCACGTCGCGACCCTCAAGAGCGACTACTACGAGTACGACGACCGGGGTCACCGGCTGGTGGGCAGCCGCAGCAAGCTGGCCTATGGCATGGGTGACCGCTTGCGCGTCAAGCTGGTGCGCGTCAATCTGGACGAGCGCAAGATCGACCTCGAGCTGGTCCGTCCGCTCGGGCGTTCATCATCAATTCAGCGCTCGAAGACAGAATCCGCCCCGAGCTCCCAGCGCCCGTCGCGGCGCAACAACACCCAGAGGAAACACCGATGAAAACCTTCCGCGTCGTGGTCGTCGCCGGCCTGATCGCCGGCCTTTCCGGTTGCGCCACCGACGATCCCAATCGCCGCGCCAAGACCGGCGCTGCGATCGGCGCTGTGCTCGGTGCCGTGGCCGGCAACCAGGTCAGTCATGCCCGCGGGGCGCCAATCGTCGGTGCCGTGGTCGGTGCCATTGCTGGCGGTGCCGTCGGCAACTACATGGACAAGCAGGCCGCCGAACTGGAGCGCGAGCTTGCCGCCGAGGCGGCGCGCAAGGAGCTCAACATCACCCGCCTGTCTGGCGATGCCCTGAAGATCGGCCTGGCCAGCGATGTCAGCTTCGATCTCGGCAGCGCCCAGCTGCGCCCGGAGGCGCTGAACACCTACACCAAGATCGCCAACATCCTGAAGGACTACGACCAGACGGTGATCCACATCGTCGGTCACACCGACAGTTCGGGCAGCGCCAGCTTCAACCAGGAGCTGTCGCAGAACCGCGCGTCCACCGTGGCCAGCTATCTCGGCGGCCAGGGTGTACCCGGTTCGCGCATCCGCCAGGAAGGCCGTGGCGAGCGCGAGCTGCTGGTGCGGACCGCCGATGGCGTGAAGGAGCCGCGCAACCGTCGTGTCGATATCGTCATCAAGCCGGTGATCCAGGGCCAGGAGCAGCAGGCCTGGACGCCGCCGCCGTACCTGGGCGGCTGATCTGCCGGACTGACGGAACGAAGCCCCCGCATGCGGGGGCTTCGTGTTTCAGGCGCCCGGAACGCGGCACAATGCGCCCACGCCTTAAGCCCCCCGTACCGGTTCCGAGCACACCCTTGAGCAGAACGACCCTGATCGGCGGTTTCCATGCGGTTCTTGCTGCCCTGGAAGACGCCCACGACAAGCCTTTCGAGATCCTGCTGGCCGATACCCGCAAGGATGAGCGGGCCCGCAAGGTGCAGCAGCTGGCGGAGTCGCTGGGGGTGCGCTGGCGTCTGGCTTCGCGCTCCGAGCTCGACCTGAAGGCCCCCGAGCTGCGCCACCAGGGCGTGCTGGCCTATGTGCCGGAGAAGGCCTTCGACGCCGAGGACGCGCTCTATCGCCCGGCCGAGAGTCACCGGCTGCTCCTCGCGCTCGATGGCGTCCAGGACCCGCACAATCTCGGTGCCTGCCTGCGCACGGCCGAGGCCGTGGGCGTGGATGCCGTGATCATCCCGAAGGATCGCAGCGCCTCGCTCAGCGCGGTGGCCCGCAAGTCCGCAGCCGGCAGCGCCGAGCGTGTGCCGCTGGTGGCGGTGACCAACCTCGCGCGCAGCCTGGATCGGCTCAAGGAGCTGGGCTATTGGGTCACGGGCCTGGCGGGAGAGGCCCAGGAGACCCTGTATCAGGTTGATCTCACGGGCCCGGTCGTCCTGGTCATGGGGGCCGAAGGGGAGGGCCTGCGGCGGCTTACCCGCGATACCTGCGACCGCCTGGTGAAGATTCCCATGCAGGGCAAGGCCGAGAGCCTCAACGTCTCGGTGGCGACCGCAGTCTGCCTGTATGAAGCCTGGCGGCAGCGCCATGCGCCCGCACCGGGCAAGGGCGGGAAGGGCAGGAAGACGTGACCGCGCCGGTCCAGGTCATCGGCAGTTTCGTCTCGCCATATGTGCGCAAGGTCCTTGTCTGTCTGGAGCTCAAGGGTCTGCAGTACGAGGTGGACCCCATCGTTCCATTCTTCGGCAACGAGGAGTTCGCACGCCTGAGCCCGCTGCGCCGCATTCCCGTGTTGCGCGATGAGCGGGTGACGCTCTGCGACTCCAGCGTGATCTGCCAATACCTGGAGGATCGCTATCCCTCGCCGGGCCTCTACCCGAAGGATCTCGGTGAACGGGCGCGTGCCCGCTGGATCGAGGAGTACGCCGATACGCGCATGGGCGATGTCCTGATCTGGCGCCTGTTCAACCAGCTGACCATCAAGCCGCATGTCTGGGGCGAGCCGACCGACCAGGCCGTCGTCGACCACGCGCTGCAGGTGGAAATTCCCGGCATCGTCGATTACCTCGAGAGCCAGTTGGGCGATCGCGACTACTTCTGCGGCGGCCTGTCGATTGCGGACATCGCTGCCGCCAGCCTGTTCCGCAATGCGCATTTCGCGCGCTGGCGCATCGACGCCGCGCGCTGGCCCCGCGCGGCCCGCTGGCTGGAACGCTGCTGGGCGCTACCGGCCTTCCAGTCGTTGGCGCGCTGGGAGGACCTGCAGCGCAAGACGCCGGTGGCCCAGCATCGGGCCGCCTTGCTGGCGGCGGGCGCCCCGCTCCTGGCCGTCAGCTATGGGGGCGAGCGGCCACAGCGGGGGCTGATGGGGGTCTGAGGCTCGCGTTGCATTAAGCTGCTGATTCGCCTAAGATTCGCGCCCCCGAACCGGTCCCCGGCGCGGGTTTTTCTCACTTGCCCCACGTCCAGCGCGTTTGCACCGGCGGGGGCCATTGACCGAAAAGTCAATGTTCACAAGGAGTTATTGATGCGTCACTACGAAATCGTGGTCATGGTGCATCCGGACCAGAGCGAGCAGGTTCCGGCCATGATCGAGCGCTACAAGGGCATGATCCAGGCCGGCAACGGCAAGGTTCATCGCCTCGAGGACTGGGGCCGCCGCCAGCTGGCCTACCCGATCGCCAAGGCCCACAAGGCGCACTACGTGCTGATGAACGTGGAAATCGCCGACGCGACCCTCGCCGAGCTGGAAAACGCGTTCCGCTTCAACGATGCCGTGATCCGCAAGCTGGTCATCAAGACCGGCGCTGCCGTCACCGCCCAGTCCGCCCTGTTCAAGGTGCCGGACGAAGAGAAGAAGCCGGGCGAATTCCGCGCCCGTCAGGAAGCCGCCGCCGGCGGTTCCGAGGAAACCAACGCCGAAGCAGGAGCCTAAGTCATGGCACAGTTCTATCGCCGCAAGAAGTCTTGCAAGTTCAGCGCCGAAGGCGCTCCCGAGATCGACTACAAGGATCTCAACACCCTCAAGGGTTACATCTCCGAGAACGGCAAGATCGTTCCGGCCCGCATCACCGGCACCAAGTCGCGCTATCAGCGCGAGCTGGCGCTGGCGATCAAGCGCGCGCGCTTCCTGGCGCTGCTGCCGTACACCGATCGCCACGGCTAAGGAGCACGTTTCATGGAAGTCATTCTGCTCGAGAAGATCAAGAAGCTCGGCGACCTGGGCGACACGGTCAAGGTCAAGCCCGGTTTCGGCCGCAACTACCTGCTGCCGCAGGGCAAGGCGCTGCCGGCCACCGAGGCCAACCGCAAGGTGTTCGAAGCCCGCAAGGCCGACCTGATCAAGAAGGCTGGCGACAGCCTCAACGCCGCCAAGGCGCGCGCCGAGAAGCTGGCCGGCAAGACGGTCACCATCAAGGCGCTGGCCGCCGACGAAGGCAAGCTCTACGGCTCCGTGGGCCCGGCCGAGGTGGTCAAGGCCGCCGGCGAACAGGGCATCGAACTGCAGAAGAGCGAGGTGGACATGCTCAGCGGCCCGATCCGTCAGATCGGCAGCTACACCGTCGCCGTGCGTCTGCACACCGAAGTCGAGACCAGCCTCACGGTCGTGGTCGAGGAAGACAAGGCCAAGGCCGCCTAAGCGCCACCGAAGCCTGCTGCACCGTTCCGGCCCGCCTCGTGCGGGCCGGTTCGTTTCCGGTCCCGCAAGACCCCCGACGGCCGGTTCCCGGCCTACAATCCCGGACATGACCACGCCGCTCAAACTCCAGCAGCAGCCCAAGCAGCCGCCGTACTCGCTCGAGGCGGAGCAGTCGGTGCTGGGCGGCCTGATGATCGATAACCGGGCCTTCAACGAACTGGCGGATCGCCTGTCGCCGGAAGACTTCTATCGCGAGGATCACCAGCTGATCTATCGCGCGCTGTCGGAGCTTTTGGGCAGCAACCGGCCTTGCGATTTCGTCACGCTGTCCGAGCACCTCAAGCACCAGAACAAGCTGGAGCAGGCCGGCGGCCTGGCTTACCTGGGAACCCTGGCCAACGACACGCCGAGTGCAGCGAACGTGCTGGCCTACGCCGAGATCGTGCGCGAGCGGGCCGTGCTGCGTGGCCTGGTCTCGGTTGGCGGCGAGGTGGCGGAACTGGGCTTTCGCCCGGACGGGCGCAACTACGCCGAGCTGATGGACCTGGCCGAGCAGCGCATCTTTGCGCTGCGCTCGCGTGCCGAGCACGCCAAGTCGAACTACTTCGCGATGCCCGAGCTGATGAGCTCGCTGGAACGCAAGATCGAGCACCTGCGCCAGAACCCGGGTGGCCTGGCCGGCCTGCCGACCGGCTTCCGTGACTTCGACCAGAAGACCAACGGCCTGCATCCGGGCGACTTGATGATCCTCGCGGGTCGTCCCTCCATGGGCAAGACCAGCTTCGCACTCAACGTCGCGGAACACGTGGTGTTGTATGAGAAGAAGCCGGCGGCCGTGTTCAGCATGGAAATGCCGGCCGAGCAGCTGGCGCTGCGTATGGTGTCGTCGTTCGCGCGCATCCCGATGGGCAAGATGCGCTCGGGCGATCTGGAGGACCGCGACTGGGATCGTCTGGTCTCGCAGGGCAGCCTGATCCGTGAGGCGCCGCTGTACATCGACGAGACGGGCGCCCTGTCGCCGCTGGACCTGCGCGCCCGCGCGCGTCGCATCAAGTCGCGCCATGGGCTGGGCCTGATCGTCGTGGACTACATCCAGCTGATGCAGGTGCCAGGCACGAAGGACAACCGTACCAACGAGATCTCGGAGATTTCGCGCAGCCTCAAGGCCCTGGCCAAGGAGCTCGAGGTTCCCGTGATCGCGCTCTCGCAGCTCAACCGCGGCGTCGAGCAGCGCGACAACAAGCGCCCGCGCATGGCGGACCTGCGCGAATCGGGCGGTATCGAGCAGGACGCCGATCTCGTGGTGTTCATCTACCGCGATGAGGTCTACAACAAGGATTCGCCCGACAAGGGCACGGCCGAGATCCTGATCGCCAAGCAGCGTAACGGCCCGCTCGGGATGGTGAAGACGGCGTTCCTCGGCGAGTTCACGCGCTTCGAGAACCTCGCGCAGGGCTACGACGACGCCGGCAGCTACGAATGATCCCGCGCGTTACCGCCACGATCGATCTCGGGGCGATCCAGCACAACCTGGGCGTGATCCGCCGGCTGACGCCGCGCTCGAAGGTCATGGCCGCGGTCAAGGCCGACGCCTACGGACACGGCGCCGTGCCGGTGGCGCGCGCGCTGGAGGCCGCTGGGGTCGATGCCCTGGCGGTGGCCTGCCTCGAGGAGGCCATGGAACTGCGTCAGGCGCATATCCAGGCGCCGGTGGCCTTGCTCGAGGGCGTGATCTCCAGCGAGGAGGCGGCGCTGGCGGTCTATGAACGGCTCCAGGTGGTGGTGCACGATCATTGGCAGATCGAGTTGCTGGAAGCGCTGCCGGCCAGTGCGCGCCTGTCGCTGTGGTTCAAGCTCGATAGCGGCATGCATCGCCTCGGCTTCCCGCTGTCCGACGTGCCGCGCCTGCAGGCTGTCCTGCAGCGTCGGCCGGGCTGGAAGCTGGAGGGCTGGATCACGCACCTGGCCTGCGCCGACGAGCCGGATAATCCGTTCACGGGCGAGCAGATCGCGCGTTTTGACGCAGCGCTGAAGGGGGTGCCCGGGCCACGCTCGATTGCCAACTCGGCCGGCCTGATCGCTTGGCCGCAGGCACGGGTTGACTGGGTGCGGCCGGGGCTGGCGATCTACGGCTGCTCGCCCATGCCGGGCCAGACTGCTGCAGCGCTCGGCCTGCGGCCGGCGATGCGACTGGAGAGCCGCATCATCGCGATCCGCGAGTACGAGGCCGGCGAGAGCCTCGGCTATGCCCGGACCTACCGCTGCCCGGAACGAATGCCCGTGGCGGTGGTGGCGGTCGGGTACGCGGACGGCATGCATCGGGCCTTCCGCAATGGCACGCCGGTACTGGTCCATGGCCACCGTGTGCCGTTGGCGGGACGCGTCTCGATGGACATGATCACCGTCGATTTGCGCGGCGTGCCCCAGGCTCGCGTGGGCGACCCGGTACTGCTGTGGGGCGAGGGCCTGCCGGCCGAGGAAGTGGCCGGATACGCGGGCACACTGTCATACGAGCTGTTCTGCGGACTGACGCAGCGCGTCCATTTCCGTCACGTCGCCGCAGCCTGAGCTGCGGTCACCTCCGCGGCGGCTAGAACGCTTGGCCGCTCTGGCCGCGGCTGTCGGGTCCCAGCAGCCAGAGAACCTGGGGCATGACACTTTCGGCCGGTGGCGACTGGCCCATGGTCTCGCCCGGATAACCGAGATTGCGCAGCGCCGTGCGCAGGGGGCCGGGGTAGTAGCTGTTGAGGCGCAGGTTGGGATGGTTCTCCAGCTCCTGTGCCCAGGTCGCCACGAGGTGCTCGATGCCCGCCTTGGCAATGCCATAGACGCTGCCGAAGGGCTGTGCCGCCCGGCCTGGCTTGTCGGCCATGAACACGACCGAGGCGTCCGGCGCAGCGGCGAGCAGGGGCAGGCAGTGCCGGGTCAGCGCGAACGGTGCCGTGAGGTTCACCTGCAGGCTCTCCAGCCATTCCTTGGCCTCGACATCCGCCAGCGGCGCGAACGACTTGAAGTGTGCCGCCGCATGCAGCAGCCCATCGAGGCCACCGAACTCGCGTTCGAGCGTGACAGCCAGTTCCGCGTAGTCCTTCCAGCTGGCGCCGGCCAGGTTCAGCGGGTAGATCGCAGGCGCGGGGCCACCGGCCTGTTCGATGGCGTCGTAGACGCCCTCGAGCTTCTTCACGGTGCGACCGAGCAGGATCACGGTGGCGCCGTGGCGCGCACAGGCCAGCGCTGCAGCACGGCCCAGGCCGTCGCCCGCGCCGGTGATGAGGATGCGGCGACCGCGGAGGAGGTCGGCGGGCGGGGTATAGGTTTGCGGCAGGCTCATGAGGTGCGCGAGGCGGAGAGAAGGGCGCCCAGGTCGGCGGGCGTACGGGCCAGATGGTCGGCCTGCCAGGTCTCGATGGGGCCGCCTTCACCCAGGTAGCCCCAGTCGGCAGCGACCGTGGCCATGCCGGCGGCACGGCCGGCATCGATGTCGCGACGGTCGTCACCCACGTAGAGGCAGTCGGCAGGCTTCAGTCCCAGCAGAGTGCAGGCATGAAACAGGCTGTCAGGTGCGGGCTTGGGCCGTGCCACCTCGTCAGCGCTGACCGTGCAGGCCGATGCGCTGGCGAGATCCAGCTGCTGCATCAGCGGGCGCGTCAGCCAGGACGGCTTGTTGGTCACCACGCCCCAGCGCGCGCCCGCGGCAACGATCTGCTCGAGTACGCCGGACATACCGTCGAACAGGCGCGACTCGCGCGCCAGGTGCTCACGGTAATGCGCCAGGAAAGCGTCTCGGTGAGCAGGAAACGCGGCGTCGTCCGGGCCGATGCCCAGGGCGACCTTGAGCAGGCCGCGGGCGCCCGCCGAGGCAACGGGACGATAGTCCGCGGCCGGCAGCGGCGGCAGGCCCAGCGAAGCGCGCACGAGATTGGCGGCGTGGCCCAGGTCCGGGGCGGTGTCGACCAGGGTGCCGTCGAGATCGAACAGGACGGCCTTGTAGGAAGCGCTCATGCGGGGCGTCGGCAGTGCATCAGGTAGTTGACGTCGATGTCATCGGCCAGCCGTGCCGAACGCAGCAGCGGGTTGTAGCGCAGGCCCTTGAGGCCAAGGACCTCGAGACCGGCGGCACGGGCCCATTCATGCAGTTCCGAAGGACGGATGAACTTGGCGTACTCGTGTGTGCCACGGGGCACGAGGTTGGCAATGTACTCGGCCCCCACCACGGCCAGGGCAAAGGCCTTGGGGTTGCGGTTGATGGTCGAGAACATCACGTCGCCGCCGGGCCGCACCAGGCGTGCGCAGGCGGCAACAACCGATTCCGGCTCCGGCACGTGCTCCAGCATCTCCAGGCAGCAGACCAGGTCGAAAGCGCCCGGCTGCTCGCTGGCCAGGGCCTCGGCACCGACCTTGCGGTACTCGGCCTTGAGGCCCGATTCGAGCCCGTGCAGGCGCGCGACTTCGAGCACATCCTCGGCCAGGTCGATGCCGAGCACCGAGGCCCCCTCGCGCACCAGGCCCTCGCTGAGCAGGCCGCCGCCGCAGCCGATGTCGACCGCCTTCTTGCCGCGCAGTGGCCCGGCGCACTGGGCGATGTAGCGCAGGCGAGGTGGATTCAGGGCGTGCAGCGGTCCCATCTCGCCGCGCGGGTCCCACCAGCGCGAGGCCATGCGTTCGAAGTTGGCGATCTCCCGCGGGTCGACGTTGCTCATGGGCGGATCTTCCCGCGCCATTCAGCCACACGGGCCTGCGTGGCGACGAGGTCCAGGGTGGTCAGCTGTCGCTCGCGCAGCAGGGGCTTGCCGGCGACATAGACGTCGGTGACCTGCTCGCGGCCGGCGGCGTAGGCCAGCTGCGAGAGCACGTTGTAGACCGGCTGCGTATTCGGGGCCGACAGGTCCAGTGCGATGAAGTCCGCCGCCTTGCCGGCGACGAGGCTGCCCGTTTCGGCCTCCAGGCCCAGCGCGCGTGCACCGGCGAGCGTGGCCAGATGCAGGGCGGCCGACGCGGGCAGGGCGCGCGCATCCCCGGCCACGCCCTTGGCCAGCAGGGCGGCCGTGCGCATTTCGCCCAGCAGGTCGAGGTCGTTGTTGCTGGCGGCGCCGTCGGTGCCGAGGGCCACGTTCACACCGGCCTTCAGCAGGCGGTCGACCGGGCAGAAGCCGGACGCCAGCTTGAGATTCGACTCGGGGCAATGCGCGATGTGGACGCCGAACTGCGCGGCCTCCGCGATCTCGGCGTCGGTCAGTTGGGTCATGTGTACGGCGATGAAATCCGGGCCGAGCAGCTCCAGTTCCTTCAGCCGCTGCCAGGGACGCTTGCCGGTCGCCTCGACGGCCATGGCGACTTCGCCGACGGTCTCGTGGACATGCATGTGGATGCCGATGCCCAGCTCGTTGGCATACTGGCGGATCTTGAGCAGGGGCGCATCGGACACGGTGTAGGGTGCGTGCGGTGCAAACACCGTACGCACGAGCGCGTCGCCCTTGAGGCGGTCATGCAGACCGAGGCCCTGGTGCAGGTAGTCGTCGGCGTTCTGCGCCCAGGCGCTGGGGAAGTCCAGCACGATCAGGCCCACCGTGACGCGCAGGCCGGTCGCGCGGGCGACTTCCGCCGTAACGTCCGGAAAGAAATACATGTCGTTCACGTGCGTGACGCCGCCGCGGATCATCTCCGCGAAGCCCAGGCGCAGGCCGTCGGCGCAGAACTCGCGGCCGACGTGCTGGCCCTCCGCCGGCCAGATGTGGTTCTGCAGCCAGTCCATCAGCGGCAGGTCGTCGGCGATACCGCGCAGCAGGCTCATGGCCGAATGACAATGCGCATTGACCAGCCCGGGCATCACGGCATGGCGGTCGAGCAAGCGCGTTTCGCGGGCGGAGTAGCGCGCCTGCGCTGCGGCGAGCGGCATGACGGCCAGGATGCGGCCCTGGTCGACGACCAGGGCGTGCTGTTCCAGCACGACGCCCGCAGGCTCGATCGGCACGAGCCAGCGGGGTGCGACCAGCAGGTCTACGGTCTGCATGGGAAGGAGGCGGGTAGAATGGTGAATCGGATTTTACCGGAAGCGGCCATGTCATCTGTCGTCCAACCCATCGTCTGGAAGGGTTCCGTGCTTGACCTGCTCGACCAGCGGGTGCTGCCGCACGAGGTCCGCTACCTGGAATGCCGCTCCGCAGGCGACGTCGCGGCCGGTATCCACGGCATGGCGGTGCGCGGAGCGCCGGCTATCGGAATCGCGGCTGCCTACGGCCTGGTGCTGGCGGTGCGCGACGACCACGACGGCTTTGATCGCGCCTTCGACGTGCTCGCCGCCTCCCGGCCCACGGCGGTGAACCTGCGCTGGGCGCTGGAGCGGATGCGCGCCCGCTGGCTGGCGACGCCGGACCCGGCCGCCCTGGAGGCCGAGGCCCGGGCGATCCACGAGGAGGACCTGGCGCAGAACCTGCGCATGGGCGAGCTCGGTGCGGCGCTGATGCCCTCCGGCGCCCGCGTGCTCACGCATTGCAACACCGGGGCGCTGGCCACGGGCGGCCACGGCACGGCTTTGGGCGTGATCCGCTCGGCGCATGCCCTGAACCGAATCGCCTGCGTGTACAACACCGAGACTCGGCCCTGGCTCCAGGGCGCACGCCTGACGGCCTGGGAACTGCAGCAGGAAGGCATTCCCGCGCGGCTGGTGGCGGATGGCGCCGCGGCCCACCTGATGACGCGCGAGAAGATCGACTGGGTGATCGTCGGCGCCGACCGCATCGCCGAGAACGGGGATACCGCCAACAAGATCGGCACCTACGCGCTGGCGGTCGCCGCCCGCCGTCATGGCGTGAAGTTCATGGTGGTCGCTCCCAGCGGCACCTTCGACCTGCGCTGCCGGGGAGGGTCTGAGATCCCCATCGAGGAACGCACGGCGGCCGAACTCACCGAGTTCCGCGGCCAGCCGGTCGCGCCGCGTGGCTACGATGCCTTCAATCCGGTCTTCGATGTGACGCCGGCGGAGCTGATCGACGCCATCGTCTGCGAGCGCGGCGTGGTGATGGCGCCGACGCGCGAGAAGATCCGCGCCCTGCTGGGTTAACGTTCTTCCTCCTTTTCCGCCGCATCACGGCATGAGCCTCGCGTACTTCCGTCGCCTGCACCGGCAGGCCTTCCATGGCGTGCTGTTGGCGCTGCTGGTCGCGCGCGGCCTGCTGGCACCGGGCGTCATGCCGGCCTGGCATGACGCGGCGCCAACGCTGGTGATGTGCACGGCGCAGGGCCTGATCCTCGGCGCTCCGGCGGCGGACGCGGCGTCTGCGACGGGCCTGGCCGAGTCCTGCGCCTTCGGGATGGCGCTGGGTCTGGCGGCGCTGCCGGTCACGGCCGCCACCCTGGGGCTGGAATCCCCCCGACTTCCCTCGCGCGAGTCGCCGGACGGAGAGTTCCGTCAGGCTCCGCCACGCCATGCCGCGGCCCGCGGCCCGCCTGTCCCCGTCTGATCGCTCGCTGTCGAAGACCGATCCGGGCGCGCCCGCGCCCCTGGTCCGCCCTGCGGACCGTTCATGACGAGGATGTGAATCATGTGGTTCCGGAATTTGTCCGGCCTGGCGCTGCTGTGCGCCGCGCCGGCCGCGTGGAGTTGTGCCAGCTGCCTGTGCGGTGACTACACCCTGACGCTGATGGGCGTCGAGAAGAATTTTCCCGGGCGCCTGCGCCTGGCCCTGGATGCGGTCAGCCGTGAGGAAACCCACGGCACCGACTCCGGCCGCGAAGTGCTCACGGAGAGGCGCACGGTACTGGGCCTGTCCTATGCGGCGACGCAGGATCTGAGCCTGGCGGTGCGCCTGCCCTATGTGGCGAAGCGGACCCAGGCGGCCAATCTGGCCTCGGAATCGGCGGCCGGTCTGGGCGACGCCGAACTGCTGTTCAAGTGGACCTTGGCTGCCGATGGGCGCGCGCCCAGCCGCCACCTGTGGGGACTCCAGGGCGGGCTGGGGCTGCCGACGTCGCGGCAGGAGCGGCACGGTGACGGCAGGCCGGTGGATATCGATTCCCAGCCGGGTACCGGCGCCTGGACCCCCTCCCTGGGGGCCTGGTACGGCTACTTCCGCTTTCCCCGCCTGCTGCACGCCAGCCTGGTGGCACAGGATCCCGTGGGGGGCTATCAGGGCTACAACGGCGGAACGGCGCTGCTCGGAACGGTCAGCGGCCAGTACGCCCTGAGCACGGCCTGGAGCCTGCAACTGGGTCTGGAGGCGCGGTGGGCGCAGCCCAACCGCTTTTCGGGGGTGGAGGATCCTGACAGCGGTGGGGTCGCTGCGTTTGTCGCGCCCGGCGTGCTGTGGTCACCGCGGACCGACTGGTTGCTGCACCTCGCCGTGCAGTGGCCGGCCCTGCAGAACCTCCAGGGCGAGCAGCACGAGCGTGGTGACATCCGCCTCGGCCTTGCCGTCGACTTTGCCGATTGAGCGCCGGAGCCTCCCCATGACCCAGAACATCACGATCGCGAGCCTGCTCGCGCTTCTCTCTCTCACGGGCCTATCGGCCTGCGGCCAGGAACAGCAGACTGCAGGCTTGGACGTCCAGATGCGGGCCACCAACCTCGGAAGCGCGATGGCCAAGACCGTCTCGTCCAAGCACGAGGCGGATCCGACCACGCAGACCTTCCTGCGCGCCGAAGGGCAGCGCATCGACCTGCAGAGGGGCTTCCTCAACCTGCTGCCACTGGCGCTCGAACCTTGCGCGGCGTCGGCGGTCTTCTCGCCAGCCGATCTCCTGGGTTCGACAGCCTGGGCCCACGGCGACGAGCACGGCGCTGACGCGACGATCATCGACGTCAGCCAACCCCAGGGTACGCAATGGCCCCTGGGCAGCCTTGCGCCCGAGCCCGGCCGGTATTGCGGGCTCCGGGTGCGGCTGGTGCCGGTGCGCTCGCCGGATGCGGCGCCGGACCACGTGGACATGAGTGGCCAGGCCCTGCATGTGGCGCCCTGCTACTTCCAGGACTCCGCGGAGGATCCGGCCTCCACGGCCCACTACTGCTTCCGGATCGGCCTTGGCGGCACGGTGCAGGAGGTCGTGCTGCCATTGGAGGAGCCGCTGGTGCTGGACGGCAGTGAGCCGCGAACGGCCGAGCTGCTGGTGGAGATCCGCTACGAGGGCTGGTTCGACGGCCTGGCGCTGGCCGGGTATCCGGCCAACGGCACGGCGGAGGAGAAGGCGGCGTTCAAGGCCGCCCTGCAGGCCAACGAGGCGCTGAAGGATCGCCTGCGGGAGAACGTCCTGGCAGGGCTGGCCGTGCGCCGGCGCTGAGCCGGGCGCGGCTCGGGATGGCTGCCCATGCCGGGGTGGTCATCCCGATTTCCGCCTGCCGGCGCGGGGTTTTTGCAGGGGACGGGCAGGGGGGCTCCGTGTTAAAGTCGGACGAGCTTTAAAACCCTGAATTCCTCGCACTTTCCGCCCCTCTCCGGCCCGCGTCAGGCGGTGCTCCGGCAAGCCCTGCACATGACCGAATTCGCCAAGGAAGTCCTCAGCGTCAACCTCGAAGACGAGATGCGCCGCAGCTATCTCGATTACGCCATGAGCGTGATCGTCGGCCGCGCACTCCCGGACGCCCGCGACGGCCTCAAGCCCGTGCATCGCCGCGTGCTGTACGCGATGAAGGAACTGGGCAACGACTACAACAAGGCCTACAAGAAGTCCGCCCGTATCGTCGGTGACGTCATCGGTAAGTACCACCCGCACGGCGACAGCGCGGTGTACGACACGATGGTGCGCATGGCGCAGGACTTCTCCATGCGCTACCTGCTGATCGACGGTCAGGGCAACTTCGGCTCGGTCGACGGCGATGCCCCGGCGGCGATGCGCTACACCGAGGTCCGCATGTCGCGCCTGGCGCACGAGCTGCTGGCCGACATCGACAAGGAAACGGTCGATTTCCAGCCCAACTACGATGGCTCCGAGTCCGAGCCGACGGTGCTGCCCACCAAGGTGCCGCAGCTGCTGATCAACGGCTCGTCGGGCATCGCCGTGGGCATGGCCACCAACATTCCGCCGCACAACCTTTCCGAAGTCATTGACGGCTGCGTGGCGTTGATCGACAAGCCGGAGATCGAGCTGCGCGAGCTGATGCAGCACATCCCGGCGCCGGATTTCCCGACCCGCGGCCTGCTGCTCGATGCCGCCGGCCTGGTGGATGCCTACGCCACTGGCCGCGGCCGCGTGATCATCCGCGCCCGCACCCACTTCGAAGAGGTGTCGGCCGACAAGCAGGCGATCATCGTCACCGAGCTGCCGTACCAGGTGAACAAGGCGCGCCTGCTCGAGAAGATCGCCGAGCTGGTGAAGGACAAGAAGGTCGAGGGCATCACCGAGCTGCGCGACGAGTCCGACAAGGACGGCATGCGCGTGGTCATCGAACTGCGCCGCGGCGAGAACGCCGAGGTGGTGCTCAACAACCTGTTCCAGCTCACGCAGCTGCAGGACAGCTTCAACCTGAACATGGTGGCGCTGGACAACGGACAGCCCAAGCTGCTGTCCCTCAAGGCCCTGCTCGAGATCTTCGTCCGCCATCGCCGCGAGGTGGTGACGCGTCGCACGCGCTACCTGCTGCGCGAGGCCCGAAAGCGCGCTCACGTGCTGGAAGGCCTGTCCGTGGCCCTGGCCAACATCGACGACATCATCGAGCTGATCAAGCGCTCGCCCAATCCGGCCGAGGCCAAGGCCGGCCTGCTGGCGCGGACCTGGAATCCGGGGCCGGTGACGGCCATGCTCGAGCGCGCCGGCAGCGATGCCTCGCGACCGGCCGATCTCGACGCCGAGCTGGGGCTGGTGGATGGCGGCTACAGGCTGTCGGAGGCCCAGGCCCAGGCCATCCTCGAGCTGCGCCTGCACCGCCTGACCGGCCTGGAGCAGGACAAGATCCACGACGAGTTCCGCGAACTGCTCGAGGCCATCCTCGACTACCTGGACATCCTGGGCTCTGAGGCGCGCCTCCTGTCGGTGATCCGCGGCGAGCTGCTCGAGATCAAGGAAGCCTATGGTGACGCCCGTCGCACCGAGATCACCGATGCAGCGCTGAACATCGCCCGCGAGGACCTGATCGTTCCGCAGGACATGGTGGTCACGCTCTCGCACGAGGGCTACGTGAAGGCCGTGCCGCTGACCGAGTACCAGGCCCAGCGCCGTGGCGGACGCGGCAAGGTGGCGGCCACGACCAAGGACGAGGACTTCGTCGACCGGCTCTGGGTCGCGCATTCGCATGACACCCTGCTGTGCTTCAGCAGCTCGGGCAAGTGCTACAAGCTGCGCGTGTTCGAACTGCCCTCGGGCTCGCGCGGCTCGCGCGGGCGCCCGTTCAACAATCTGCTGCCCCTGGAGGCCGGGGAGAAGGTCAATGCGGTCCTGCCGATCAAGACCTTCGAGGACAGCAAGTTCGTGTTCATGGCCACGCGTCGCGGCACGGTCAAGAAGACCGAGCTGTCGGCGTTCCAGAACGTACGCAGCAACGGCATCATCGCGGTCGACCTGCGTGTCGACGATGAGCTGGTGGGCGTGGCGCAGACCGACGGTGGCAACGAGATCATCTTGATCTCCGACGCCGGTCGAGCCATCCGTTTCCACGAAAACGACGTGCGGGCCATGGGTCGCGGCGCCACCGGCGTGCGCGGTATGCGCCTGCTCAAGAGCTTTGCCGGCACCGAGGACGAGGCCGAGGATCCGGTCGCCGAGGCCGAGGTGGCCGAGGAGTCGATGGAGGCCAGCGGCGACGGTGCCCGCGTGATCGCCCTGATCGTCGCCGAGGGCGGCGAGATCCTTACCGTGTCGGAGCTGGGCTACGGCAAGCGCACGCCGGTCGACCAGTTCCCGCGCCGCGGCCGCGGCGGCCAGGGTGTGATTGCCCAGGCCCTGACCGACAAGACCGGCCGCCTGATCGGCGCGGTCACCGTCGACGACAGCCACGAGGTCATGCTGATCTCCGAGTCCGGCATCCTGATCCGCTTCAAGACCACCGACGTGCGCAGCATGGGCCGCAACACCCAGGGTGTTCGACTGATGCGCCCCGACGAAGGTGATCGCCTCGTGGGTGTCGACCGCATCGAGGGCGAGGACGCCGCAGCGGGTGTCCCGGGAGCGCCCGAGGACGAGCCGGCCGCTGAGGCCTGAAGGTGACCTGGCGCCGTCGGACGGGGTGGGGGGCGGCGCTGCTGCTCGCGCTGGCCATCCCGCCCGCCCATGCGCGCCCCGATCTGGTGGTCCTGGTCCGTCATGCCGAGAAGGCGACGGCGCCCGGGCCGGATCCGGCGCTGTCGACGGCTGGGGCCGACCGGGCGCAGGCCCTGGCCGAGGTTCTCGCGGCGCTGCCGCTGCGCGACGCGCTGGTCTCGACCTATCGCCGTACCGCCGATACCGCGGCGCCCACGGCAAAAGCCCATGATCTGAGTCCCCGTCCGGTCGCCGCGGGCTCGCGTCATGCGGTGGCCGTGGCGGAGGCCGTCATGGCGGTTTCGGGCGGAGCGGTGCTGGTCGTCGGCCATGGCAACACGCTGCCGGCCGTCCTCGAGGCGCTCGGCGGACCGCGGCTTCCCGAACTCGGCCATTGCGAGTTCGATGCCCTCTGGATCCTGGACCTCAGCGATAAAAACCCGGGCCTGATCCGCGCCCGCTACGGCGCTCCCAATCCGGCGTGCTGACATTCAGTAGGATTCCTCAGTAAAGTCAGCATGGTATTGACTAACATAACCTGTTAGGACAGAATTTATCGCATGAACTTCAGTGTCCATTTCGACGAGGCCACGATCGAACGCCTGAACAAGGCCGTCGAGCGGGCAGGCCTGACACGGAATCGGGTGATCGTGCGCGCGGTCCAGGACTGGCTGGCGAGCAACGAGGAGAAGGACTGGCCGGATAGCCTGAAGGGGCATTTCCGCAATCCGGCTCCGGAGCTGGCCGAGGAAACCCTCGACTTCCAGGCCTGGCGCTCGGCACTGCCGGGCTCCGGCGAGGTGGGCTGGTGAGGTATCTGCTGGATTCCGACGTGCTGGCGGCGGCCGTGAAAGGACGCCTGCCGGTCGTGCTGCGGCTGGCCCAGCTCAAGCCGTCGGATGTGGCGATTTCGGTGTTGAGCCGGGTCGAGGCGGAGACGGCGCTGCGCCTGCAGCCCCGCGCCCAGGCGCGCTACGGCAAGCTGCTCAAGGAGTTCCTGGCTGCGGTGCCGGTGCTGGACTTTGGGGCCGCCGAGGCGCAGCAGGCTGTGGCGCTCGGCGCCTACCTGCAGCCGGCCGGCGAGAAGCTGGCCGCCATGGACCTGTGGCTGGCGGCCACTGCGGTGGCACACCAGCTGACCTTGGTCACCGACCGCACGCAAGCATTTTCGGCAGTGCCCAACCTCGATGTCGAGCGTTGGGTGTAGGGCGGATGTTAAACCTTAAATAGTCTATCCAGGACTTTGAAATGACTCGTATTGTGAACTTCAGCGCCGGTCCGGCGACCCTTCCCCTCGAAGTGCTGCAGCAGGTGCAGGCCGAGCTGCTGGACTGGCGCGGTTCGGGCATGTCGGTGATGGAGATGTCGCACCGCGACAAGGAGTTCATGAGCATCGCCCAGGAAGCCGAAAAGGACCTGCGCGAGCTCGCCGCGATCCCGGCCAACTACAAGGTGCTGTTCCTGCAGGGCGGCGCCACGGGCCAGTTCACCTTCGTGCCGATGAACCTGCTGCGTGGCAAGGCTGGCGCCGACTACGTGCTCACCGGTGACTGGGGCAAGAAGGCCGCCAAGGAAGCGGGCCGTTACGGCAAGGTCAACATCGCCGCCAGCAGCGAAGCCGACAAGTTCACCAAGGTGCCGGCGGCCGGCGAGTGGAAGCTCGACCCCGATGCGGCCTACGTGCATTTCACGCCGAACGAGACCATCCACGGCGTGGAGTTCCACGCTGAGCCGAACACCAAGGGCGTCCCCCTGGTCGCGGACATGTCGTCCAACATCCTGTCGCGCCCGATCGACGTGTCGAAGTACGGCGTGATCTACGCGGGAGCCCAGAAGAACATCGGCCCCTCGGGGCTCACGATCGTCATCGTGCGCGACGACCTGATCGGCCAGGCTCTGCCGAACACCCCGGGAATCTTCGACTACAAGCAGATGGCCGACAACGAGTCGATGCTGAACACGCCGCCCTGCTTCGCCTGGTACGTGTCGGGCCTGGTGTTCAAGTGGATCAAGGCCAACGGCGGGCTGGCCGGCATCGGCGAGCGCAATGCGCGCAAGGCCGCGGCCCTGTACGGCTACATCGACAGCCAGGACTTCTACCGCAATCCGGTGGCCAAGGCCGACCGTTCGCGCATGAACGTGCCGTTCACGCTCGCCAATGCAGAGCTTGATGCCGAATTCCTCAAGGGCGCGAAGGCCGCGGGCCTCTCCGGCCTCAAGGGTCACCGCTCGGTGGGCGGCATGCGTGCCTCGCTGTACAACGCCATGAGCGAGGATGGCGTGAAGCAGCTCGTCGAGTACATGAAGGAATTCGCGCGCACCCGCGCCTGATCCGCATTTCCAAGGAAAGCAGACCATGTTCAAGGTTCAGACCCTCAACAATATCTCCGTCAACGGCCTGGAGCGCCTGCCGCGCGCCCGCTATGAGGTGGCCTCGGAGATCGCCCATCCGGACGCGATCCTGGTGCGCTCGGCCGACATGCACAAGCTCGAGATCCCGGCGACGGTGAAGGCCATCGGCCGCGCGGGTGCCGGCACCAACAACATCCCGGTTGCGGCGATGAGCAAGCGCGGCGTGCCGGTGTTCAATGCCCCGGGCGCCAACTCCAATGCCGTGAAGGAGCTGGTGCTGGCCTCGATGTTCCTGGCTGCCCGCAACATCCCGCAGGCGCTGGATTTCGTGAAGAAGCTCGATGGCGACGACAAGGCCATGCACGAGGCCGTGGAGTCGGGCAAGAAGAAGTTTGTCGGCTTCGAGCTGCCGGGCCGCACCCTGGGCGTTATCGGCCTGGGCGCGATCGGTGTGAAGGTGGCCAATGCCGCGCTCGACCTGGGCATGACGGTCTATGGCTATGATCCGGCCATGACGGTCCAGAATGCCTGGGCGCTCAACTCGGGTGTCCAGCAGGCCCTGTCGGTGGACGACCTGGTGTCGAAGTGCCAGTTCATCTCGGTCCACGTGCCGTTGCTCGACGCGACGCGTGGCCTGATCAACGCTGATCGTCTCAAGCTCATGCCCAAGCAGGGCGTGATCCTGAACTTCGCGCGCGATGCCATCGTCGACGAGAAGGCCGTGATCGAGTCGCTCAATGGCGGCCAGCTCCACGCCTACGCCTGCGACTTCCCGTCCAATGCCCTCAAGGGTCATCCGCGCGTGATCGCCACCCCGCACCTCGGCGCAAGCACGGGCGAGGCCGAGGACAACTGTGCGGTGATGGTGGCCGACCAGATCCGGGAGTTCCTGGAGGCGGGCAATGTCCGCAACTCGGTGAACTTCCCGGAGGCCGTGATGGCCCTCCTGCCGGGCAAGACGCGCCTGTGCATCGTCAACGAGAACGTGCCGAACATGGTCGGCCAGATCTCCACGGCGCTGGCCAAGCGCAGCCTCAACATCGCCGACCTGCTCAACAAGTCGCGCGGGGGGCTGGCCTACACCATCGTCGACCTCGACCAGGCGATCGGCGAGGACGCCCTGCAGGAAATCACGGCGATCCAGGGCGTGCTCTCGACGCGTGTGATTCCGGCCCGCTGAGTCCCGAGGGCTTAAACGGGGGCGGGGACCGCGTACAATCGCGCTCCCCGCCCCCCGTCGTTTCCGAGACCGCCCCGGCATGACGCAGAACGAACTGCTCCAGGCCCGCAACCAGATCGACAGCCTGGACGAACAGATCCAGCAGCTGATCTCCCAGCGCGCCCGCATCGCGCAGAACATCGCCCATATCAAGCAGGGAATGGGTGACCGCGGCGATCACTATCGCCCCTCGCGCGAGGCCGAAGTGCTGCGGCGCGTGATCGCCCGCAACCAGGGGCCGCTGACCGATGAGGCAGTCGCTCGCCTGATGCGCGAGATCATGTCGGCCTGCCTGTCGCTCGAGTCGCCGCTGACGGTGGCCTACCTCGGGCCGGAAGGCACGTACACCCAGGCGGCCGTGCTCAAGCAGTTTGGCGAGGCGGTGAGCGCCCGCGCCAACGGTGCCATCGACGAGATTTTCCGCGACGTGGAATCCGGCGCTGCCGACTACGGGGTCGTGCCGGTCGAGAACTCCATCGGCGGCGTGGTCAGCCACACGCTCGACGAGCTGGCCCTGACCAAGCTCAAGATCTGCGGCGAGGTGGCCCTGCCGGTACATCATCACCTCCTGTCGACGCAGACGGATCTGTCGCGGGTGACCCGCGTGTACGCGCATGCGCAATCCTTCGCGCAGTGCCGCAAATGGCTGGACTCGAAGCTGCCACGCGCAGTGCGCGAGACCGTTTCCAGCAACGGACAGGCGGCCCGTCAGGCGCGCGAGGAGGGTGGGGGTGTGGCGGCCATCGCCAGTGTCCAGGCCGGCAAGCTCAACTCGCTCAACATCCTGGCCTCGAACATCGAGGATGATCCGAGCAATACCACGCGCTTCCTGGTCATCGGCAAGCATGAGCCGGCACCCACCGGACAGGACGTCACCTCGGTCGTGTTGTCGGCGCACCGCAACCAGCCGGGCGCGCTTTTCGCGCTGCTGCAGCCGTTTGCCGAAGCCAAGCTTGATCTGACGCGCATCGAGTCGCGCCCGGTCCGCGGCTCGGCCGTACAGGACTACTACTTCTTCATCGACTTCGCGGGCCATGCGCACGACGAGCGGGTGCGGAAGATTCTCGAGAAGGTCCAGGCGGCCGCCGCCTTCTACAAGGTCCTGGGCTCGTATCCGAAGGCCGTGCTGTAAAACCCGCTGTGCCTGACATGAATCCGAACCTGACCCGAAACGCCGCGCCCGGTGTGCTGAGCCTCGAGGCCTACTCCCCGGGCATGCCGATCGAGGAGTTGCAGCGCCGCCTCGGCGTTGCCGACGCGATCAAGCTGGCGTCCAACGAAAACCCCCTGGGGCCCAGCCCGCGCGTGCAGGCGGCGATCGCCGCCGCCGTGGCCAGCGCCAACCTCGCCCTGTACCCGGACGGTGGCGGTTTCCGCCTGAAGAAGCGCCTGGCCGAGTTCCATGGCATCACCGCAGACCGGATCACGCTCGGCAACGGCTCCAACGACATCATCGAGCTGCTGGGTCGCGTTTTTCTCGGACCGGGACGTGCGGCCCTGTTTTCGGCGCACGCCTTCGCGGTCTATCCGCTGATTGCCCAGGCCCAGGGTGCGCGGGCGGTGGTGGTGCCGGCCCGTCCGGCCATCGACGAGCAGCCCTACGGGCACGACCTGCAGGCCTTTGTCCGCGAACTGCAGGCCAATCCGGATGTGTCGCTGGTATTCATCGCCAACCCCAACAACCCGACGGGGACCTGGCTGCCGGCGGCAGAGATCGAGGCCTTCCTGGCGCAGGTTCCGCCGACGGTTGTGGTCGCGCTGGACGAGGCCTACTACGAGTACATGGAGCCGGCCCTGCGCGGCGACAGCCGGGCCTGGCTGGATCGCTTCCCGAACCTCGTCGTGTTCCGGACCTTCTCCAAGGCCTACGGGCTGGCCGGCCTGCGTGCCGGCTACGCGCTGTCCAGTGCCGGGCTGGCCGACCTCCTGAACCGGGTGCGTCAGCCGTTCAACAACAACAGTCTCGCCCTGCTGGCCGCCGAGGCTGCACTGGACGACCAGGAGCACGTGCGTGCCGCTGTGGCGCTGAACGCCGCGGAGCGCGAGCGCCTGACCGCGGAACTGCGCGCCATGGGGCTTACGGTCCTGCCATCCCAGGCCAACTTCCTGGCGATCGGGTTTGGCCGTGATGCCAAGGCCATCAACCAGGGTCTGCTGGAGCAGGGGGTGATCCTGCGCCCGATCGCTTCCTATGCGCTGCCGCAGTTCCTGCGGGTGAGCCTGGGTACCCGGGAACAGAACGACCGCTTCCTCCGGGCCCTGCGCACGGTGCTGGCCACGCAATGAGCGTCCGGCATCTCGCCGTCGTCGGCCTGGGCCTGATCGGCGGTTCCTTCGCTCGCGCCTTGCGCGCGGCTGGACAGGTCGGTCGCATCAGTGGCTTCGACGCCGATCCGGTCCAGCGCGAGACGGCCCTGCGCCTGGGCATCGTCGATGCCGCCCCCGAAACTCCGGCGGAGGCGGTCGCTGATGCCGATGTGGTGGTGCTGGCCGTGCCCGTGCTGCATACCGGCGAGGCCCTGCGCGCCTGCTGGCGGGCGATGCGGGCCGATGCGGTCCTGACCGATGTTGGCAGCACCAAGCAGTCGGTCCTGGCCGAGGTCAGCCAGGTCTGCGGCGGATTGCCGGCGCGGTTCGTGCCCGGCCATCCGATCGCGGGGACCGAGAAGAGCGGCGTGGCCAACAGCCAGGCTGAACTGTTCCGCAACCACCGCGTGATCCTCACCCCGCATGCGCAGCAGGATGCCGGTGCCCGCCAGCTGGTGGCCCGCCTGTGGCAGGCAGTGGGCGCGCGCGTCGTGGAGATGGAGGCATCGCAGCACGACGCGATCTTCGCCGCCACCTCGCACCTGCCCCACGTGCTGGCCTACAGCTTCGTCGACCTGCTTGCACGCCTGGACGCACGGGGCGAGATTTTTCCCAACGCCGGCGGTGGCTTCCGCGACTTCACCCGCATCGCCTCCAGCTCACCGCAGATGTGGCATGACATCGTCCGCGCCAATGCCGACTCGGTTGGGCGCCTGCTGGAGCAGCAGATCGAGGAGCTGCAGCAGATCCGTGCGCTGATGCGCGATGAGCGCTGGGACGAGATCAAGGCGCTGTTCGAGCGCGCCCGTGCCGCCCGCGAGCGCTACCTCGCGCAGATCGAGTAAACCGATGACCGCGGACTTTCTCGATCTGGCGCCGATCCGTGTGGGGCGCGGCGAGTTGCGGCTGCCGGGGTCCAAGAGCGTGTCCATCCGGGCCCTGCTGCTGGCCGCCCTTTCGGATGGGGAGACCTGCCTGACGGGCCTGCTCGATTCCGACGACACCCGGGTGATGCGCGAGGCCCTGCAATCCTGCGGCGTCCCGCTGCAGGCGGAAGGCGAGGGCTGCTGGCGCGTGCAAGGCTCCCTGCCGTTCCCGCGACGCGAGGCCGGGATCTTCGTCGGCAACTCCGGCCTGTCGATCCGTACCCTGGTGGCCGTGCTGGCCTTCATGGGCGGCCGCTACCGCCTGTCGGGCGTGCCGCGCATGCATGAGCGTCCGATCGGCGATCTGGTCGACGCGCTGCGTCCGCTGGGTGCATCCATCGCCTACGAGGCGGTGGAAGGTTTTCCGCCCTTGCTGATCGAGCCGGCACACGCGCGGGCAGGACAGGTGGTCCGGGTGCGCGGCGATGCCTCCAGCCAGTTCCTGACGGGCATCCTGCAATCAGCCCCCTTGCTGGCGCGCGAGCGCGATCTGGTGATCGAGGTCGAGGGCGAGCTGATCTCACGGCCGTACATCGACCTCAGCCTGGCGCTGATGCAGCGCTTCGGCGTCGAGGTTGGGCGTTCCGCCACGACGGCGGGCGCGCCGCGCTACACGGTGGCGGCGGGTGCCCGGTACCGTGCCCCGGGCCGCTTTGCGATCGAGGGCGATGCCTCGTCGGCCTCCTATTTCCTGGCGCTCGGAGCGCTGGCGGGTGGGCCCGTGCGGGTGCAGGGCATGGGCCGCGCCAGCCTCCAGGGTGACGTCCGCTTTGCCGAGGTGATGTCGGCCATGGGCGCCGAGGTCACGCAGGGCGAGGACTGGACCGAGGTGCGTTCGGCAGGCCTGGCCGGCGGATTCCGGCCCCGGGCCATCGACGCGGATTTCAACCACATTCCCGATGCGGCAATGACAGTCGCCGTCATGGCCTTGTTTGCGGACGGCCCCAGCACGCTGCGCAACATCGGCAGCTGGCGCGTCAAGGAGACCGACCGCATCGCGGCGATGGCTGCGGAACTGGCCAAGCTGGGGGCGGGCGTCGAGGAAGGCGCCGATTTCCTGCGCATCGTGCCACCCGCGGCACTGCGCTCGGCGACCATCGACACCTACGATGATCACCGCATGGCCATGAGTTTCTCGCTGGCGGCCTGCGGCGGCGTGCCCATCCGCATCAACGACCCCGGCTGTGTCGCCAAGACCTTCCCGGACTATTTCGCGCAGCTGGCTGCGCTGACCTCGGCCTGAACATGACGACCCCTCACATCCCGGTCATTACCGTCGACGGCCCCAGTGGGGTCGGCAAGGGACTGGTGACCCGCTGGCTGGCACAGCGCCTCGGCGGCTGGCATCGCCTGGACAGCGGGGCGCTCTACCGGATCCTGGCGCTGGCGGCCCACAAGCAGGACCTTGACCTGCATGACGCCGAGACGGTGGCGGCGCTGGCGCCCCGGCTCGACATCCGCTTCACCGGCACGACGGAGGACGACGAAGCGATCTGGGTGGACGGCCAGGACTGGAGCCACGAGATCCGCAAGGAATCCACCGGCGCGCTGGCCTCGAAGATCGCCGCCGCGCCGCCGGTCCGCGCCGCCCTGCTGCAGCGCCAGCGCGACTTCCGGATGGCCCCCGGCCTGATCGCCGATGGCCGCGACATGGGCACGATCGTGTTCGCCGATGCGGCGCTGAAGATCTTCATGGACGCCAGCCCCGACGAGCGCGCCCAGAGGCGGCTCAAGCAGTTGAGCGCAAAGGGGATTGCGGCTACAATCGCGCCCCTTCGCGAGGAGATTCGCGCGCGCGACGAGCGCGACCGTAACCGTCCCATTGCGCCGCTAAGACCGGCGGATGGCGCGGAAGTTGTTGATACAACAGGACTTCTTCCTGACCAAGTACTGGCCAAAGTCGAAACCCTGCTGCAACGGTATCGCATCGTCTAGCCCGTACTTCTTCCCCCGGGGAATGTGAGTGGTTTGAGCCGGCGGCAGCCATGCCCGCCGTTTTTTCGTTGTTCCTGACGGCCCCGATGCGCAGTGCGCAAAGGGATCATCAACCAACCGAGTTTGAAATGAGCGAAAGTTTTGCTGAGTTGTTTGAGGCCAGCCTCAAGGGCGGCCAGTCCATGCAGTCCGGCACCATCGTCAATGCGCGCGTGCTGGCTGTGAAGCCCGACGTCGTGATCGTCGACGCAGGCCTGAAGTCCGAAGGCGTGATTCCCCTCGTGGAATTCATGATCGACGGCGAGGCCAAGGTCGCGGTCGGCGACGAAGTGGAAGTGGCACTGGAAACCGTTGAGGACGGCTTCGGCGAAACCAAGTTCAGCAAGGAAAAGGCCGAGCGCATCAAGACCTGGGAGCGCCTGCAGAAGGCCTTCGAGGGCAAGGAAACCGTCATCGGCATCATCACGGGCAAGGTCAAGGGCGGCTTCACGGTCGACATCGGCTCGGTCCGCGCGTTCCTGCCGGGCTCGCTGGTCGACGTCCGTCCGGTCCGCGACACCTCGTACCTCGAAGGCAAGCCCCTCGAGTTCAAGGTCATCAAGCTCGACAAGATCCGCAACAACGTCGTCGTGTCGCGCCGCGAAGTGCTCGAGGCCGAATACAGCGCCGAGCGTGACTCCCTGCTCGCCAACCTCCAGGAAGGCATCGTCCTCAAGGGCGTGGTCAAGAACCTGGTCGAGTACGGCGCGTTCGTGGACCTGGGCGGCATCGACGGCCTGCTCCATATCACCGACATGACCTGGAAGCGCGTCAAGGATCCGGCCGAAGTGGTCACGGTCGGTGCCGAGATCGAGGTCAAGGTCCTGAAGTACGACCGCGAGCGCCGCCGCGTCTCGCTGGGCCTCAAGCAGCTGGGTGCCGATCCCTGGAGCGATATCGAGCGTCGCTACCCGGAGAAGACCCGCCTGTTCGGCAAGGTCACCAACATCACCGACTACGGTTCGTTCGTCGAGATCGAGCCGGGCGTCGAGGGCCTGGTCCACGTGTCCGAGATGGACTGGACCAACAAGAACGTCAATCCGGGCAAGGTCGTGCAGGTCGGCGACGAGGTCGAGGTCATGATCCTCGACATCGACGGCGAGCGCCGCCGCATCTCGCTGGGCATGAAGCAGTGCCGCCCGAATCCCTGGGAAGAGTTCGCCCAGAACCACCAGAAGGGCGATCGCGTCCATGGCGCGATCAAGTCGATCACCGACTTCGGCATCTTCATCGGCCTGGACGGCGGCATCGATGGCCTCGTGCATCTCTCCGACCTCGACTGGAACGAGCCGGGCGAAATCGCCGTGCGTCGCTACAGCAAGGGCCAGGAGCTGGATGCCGTGGTGCTTGCCATCGACGGCGCGCGCGAGCGCATCTCGCTGGGCGTCAAGCAGGTCCAGCAGGACCCGTTTGCCGACTTCGTGGCCAAGACCACCAAGGGTTCGGTGGTCAAGGGCACGGTCAAGACCGTTGACCCGCGCGGCGCCGTGATCGATCTCGGCAACGGCGTCGAGGGCTACATCAAGGTCGGCGACCTGGCGCGCGAGCGCGTCGAGGATGCCACCAAGGTGCTGAAGGAAGGCGACACGCTGGAATCGCGCTTTGTCGGCGTGGATCGCAAGAACCGCACCGTGCAGCTCTCGGTCCGCGAGAAGGAAATCCAGGAAGAGCAGGAAGTGGTGGCGGAGTACAACCGCAACGCCAGCACCGGCCGCACCAGCCTGGGCGACCTGCTGAAGGAACAGATCGGCGGCAAGGACAATTAAGTTCCGCGCCTATCTTCCCGAAAACGCAGGGAAAAATGAGAGGGCCACGCTTGCGTGGCCCTTTTTTTTACCCTATTGTTGGGTGGCAGTAAAAAAATCATTCGTGCTCCGGGACTTATGACCAAATCGGAACTCATCGAGCGGCTCGCCGCGCAGCAGACGCACCTGATGCACAAGGACGTCGAACTTGCCGTGAAGCTCGTGCTGGACCAGATCAGCAATGCCCTGGCGCGCGACGACCGGGTGGAGATCCGTGGGTTTGGCAGCTTCGCGCTGCATCACCGTCCCTCGCGCACCGGCCGCAATCCGAAGACCGGCGAGCCGGTGCAGATCCCGCCCAAGCGCGTCCCTCACTTCAAGCCAGGCAAGGAGATGCGCGAGCGCGTCAACGCACTGGCGCAGGAAGAGGCGGCGGCCGCAGCGGCTTCTGCCGCTGCCAGCGTCGCGGCACCGGCTGCGGGCGGCTGAGGCGCGGAGGGCCGACCATGCCCCGCCTGCTCCTGATCGTCCTGCTGCTCGTGGTGCTGGTGTTCGGCGCCTCGGTCGGCTATTTCAACGCGCAACCGGTGCGCTTCAACTACCTGTTCGGCGAGCTTGAGCTGCCGCTGATCGCCATCCTGATCGGCGACTTCGCGTTTGGTGTGCTGGTGACCCTCCTGGTGCTGCTGTCGCGGCTGCTCAGTCTGCGCATGGAAACCGGCCGGCTGCGCCGCCGCTTGCGCGACACCGAGAGCGAGCTGCGCGCCCTGCGCAACCTGCCCGTGGCGCCCGAAGCGCCACGCTGACCCCCCGTCCCTCGCCATGGTCGATGCCCTGTTCGGCTGGCTGCTCCTGCCCCTGGGTATGGCGCTGGGCTGGGTGCTCGGCCGCCGTGCCCCGCCGTCAGCGTCGGGCACTGCCCTCGACAAGGAGCAGCTGGGCGGCCTGCTGACCGGACTGGCTTCCGATGACCCCGACCAGGCCATTGCTGCCCTGACCCAGGTCGCGGAACTCGATCACAGCACGGCAGACCTGCACCTGACCCTGGGCAACCTGTTCCGCAAGCGCGGCGAGGTCGACCGCGCACTGCGCGTGCACGAGGCCTTGCTGGCGCGGCCCGGACTGAAGCCCGAGCTACGGGCGCAGGTGCAGTTCGAACTGGCGCAGGACTACATGCGGGCGGGCGTGATGAATCGCGCCGAGCAGCTGTTCGAGGACCTGGTCTCGCACGGCCTCCACGTGACCCGTGCGCTGGATCAGATCAGGACCATCTTCGAACAGGGTCGCGACTGGCTCCCGGCGATCGAGGCGGCCCGCCGCCTCGAAGCCGCCAAGGGCGAATCGCAGCGCGCCGTCATCGCCCAGTACTGGTGCGAGCTTGCTGACGAGGCACGCCGGGCCAAGCAGATCGCGGAGGCGCTCAAGCATGCGCGCCGCGCGCTCGACGAGGACAGCCACTGCGTGCGGGCCATGCTGCTGCTCGGGGCACTGCACCAGCAGGACGAGGACTATGCCGCGGCGGCCAAGTCCTACCTGCGGGCCTTCGAGCAGGACACGCGCTTCCTTCCGGACGTGATCGAGCCGCTGGGGCAATGCTTCCAGAAGACCGGCGATGCCGACGGCTATCTGCGCTTCCTCAGGGACGCCAAGGAGATTTCCTCCTCCAGCCTGCCGTACATGGCCGAGGCGCGCCTGCTGGTGGTCGAGGGCATGGATCCGCTGGATCACCTGGCCAAGGGCCTGCAGGCGCGTCCTAGCCGCGCCCTGCTGGCCGAATTCCTCGAGGTGCTGGAGAAACAGCCCAACGTCGTGGCCAGCGGCCTCGACAAGCCAGCAGCCAGCCTGCGCGTGGCGCTGCGCAAGCTCATGGAATCCACCCCCCGCTACCAGTGCACCAGCTGCGGCTTCTCGCCGCGGCAGATGTTCTGGCAATGCCCGCAATGCCGGCATTGGGGGACCACGGCCCCGGTTGACGACGTTCTCAAGGCCTGAGGCCGGGAACCACGCAGGGGGCGTGCCCTGCGGAATCGCCGTCGCTACACTCCGGTTCAGGATCCGTCGCCCGCCCTCGGAGGGGTCGCGTGGCCAAAACCGCTTTCGTGACCGGTGCGACCGGCTTCGTCGGTCTCAACCTCGTCGAGGAACTGCTCGCCCAGGACTGGCGGGTGGTGGCCTTGCATCGCCGCCATTCTGACCTGCGGCCGCTGCAGCGCCATGGCGACCGCGTGGAATGTGTGCCGGGCGATGTCACCGACGCCCGCAGCCTGCGCGGGCGAGTGCCGGCGGGGGTCGATTGCGTCTTCCATGTGGCCGGCAATACCAGCATGTGGGCGCGCAACCACGCCGAGCAGCTGCGGGTGAACGTGCGCGGCACCCGCAATATGGTCAAGGCCGCGCTGGAGGCCCGAGCCGGCCGCTTCGTGCATACCTCGAGCATCGTCGCCTATGGCCTGCATGGCGGCACCATCACCGAGGACACCCCGACGCGCGGCAGCTCGACGCCCGTGAACTACGTGCGCAGCAAGGCCTTGGCCGAGCGCGAGGTGCGCAAGGGCCTGCGCGCCGGCCTGCAGGCCGTGATCGTGAACCCGTCCAATATCGTCGGTCGCTACGACACGGCCAACTGGTCGCGCATGTTCCGGCTGGTGCAGCAGGGCCGGTTGCCGGCGGTTCCGCCGGGTGGCGGCAGCTTCTGCCATGCGCAGTCGGTGGCACGCGCGCTGATCGCGGCCGGTGAGCGTGGGCGGGTGGGGCACAACTACCTGCTGGGCGGTGCGCAGGTGAGCTATCTCGGCCTGATCGAAGCCGTTGCGCGCGAACTGGGCCTGCGGCGCCGGGCGGTCACGGCCCATCCCGGGGTGCTCGGCGTCTATGCCCGGCTGGAGGAATGGGTGGCGCCGTTGTTCGGGCGCGAACCGGACATCACTCGCGATGCGGTATCGCTGCTGGCGACGAACCTGTACTGCCAGAGCACCAAGGCCCAGGCCGAACTGGGCTATGAGCCGCAGCCGCTGGAGACCATGCTCCGTGACTGCCACCAATGGCTGAAGGCCGAGGGCCTGCTGCGGCGTTGAGGGTCTTCAGCGCTGCCGGCCGTCGCGCGGTGGGCGCCAGTTGCTGGGCAGGCTTTCCCGGACTTCCTTGCGCTTGGCCGACAGTCGCGCCAGCTCCTGCGGGCTGAGGTCGGGCTGACGCAGGGCGGCGTCGAGCTGTGCCAGGGCATTGCCGGCATCGCCGCGCAGGTAGAGGTAATTCGCCATCTGGAACGAGGCCTCGGCGAGATTGCCGCTTTCGCGCGCCACCTGCGAGAGCAGGCTGTAGGTCGCGAGCTGCGTGCCCTGTGCCTGCTCGCGCGAGATCAGCAGCTGGCGGGCCGCATCGTAACGCCCGGCGCCGGCCAGGGCCTCGGCGTAGGCCAGGATGGCCGGGGCATAGCGCGGATGCAGTCGCAGGGTGCGGGCGAGCTGCTCCAGGCCTGCTTCTGGCTGCCCGCCCTGGATTGCCAGTTGGGCGCTGAGGAGCTGGATGTTCGGTTGGCGCGGATGCTGCGCTGCCAGCGGCGCCAGGATCTCCGTTGCGCGGCGGGCGTCGCCCAGGCGCGAAAGGCTCAAGGCCATGCCGTAGCGGTTCTGGGGGCTGTCGTGGCCGGCGGCCAGTTCACGACCGTAGTAGTCCAGGCTCTGACTGGGCCGGTCGGCCACCAGGACGCGGGTGCGTGCCTGCATCAGCAGGAAATCGAGTTCCTCGCGCGCGGCCGCCGGGCGTCCCAGCTCGCCCGCGCGGGCCCGGGCCTCGGCCACGCGGCTGGTGTTGAGCGGATGGGTGCGCAGGATCTCGGGCATGCCGCTGCCATAGAGGCGCGACTGCTGCTCGAGTTTCTGGAAGAAACTGGCCATCGCCTGCGGGTCGAAGCCGGCGCGCGCCATGGTCTGGATGCCGATGCGATCGGCCTCCTGCTCGTGCGCGCGGGTGTAGCTGACCTGGCGCTGGTAGTTGACGCCCTGGCCGATCGCCAGCGCGCCGATCACCACGTCCGGATCGGCCGAGCCGGCGATGATCGCGGCGATCACGGCCAGCCAGGTGGCGATGCTCGCGATTTCCGTATCCTCCGCCGTGCGCGCGATGTGGCGCTGCGTGACGTGTGCGAGCTCGTGACCCATGACACCCGCGACCTCGCTCTCGTTGCTGGCCGCGAGCAGCAGGCCGGCATTGAAGCCGACATAGCCGCCGGGCAGGGCAAAGGCGTTGATGCGTTCGTCGCGGATCACGAAGAACGTCATCTCCGGCCCGCGATTGCGGCTGGCGGCGACCAGCTTCCAGCCAAGGGTCGTGATGTAGTCGCTGAGCTCGGCATCCTCGATGAGGTAGTTCTGGGCGTAGATCTGCGACATGACCCGCGCACCGAGTTGCTTCTCCTCGGTCGGCGACAGGGTGTTGTCGGCCGGCTCGCCGATCTGCGGCAGATCCAGCGCGGACGGCGGCGCCGCGAGCGTGCTGCCAGCGGCAGCAAGCACCAGGGCGGCGACGCAGGAGGCGAGGCGGAGCTTCGGCATGGAGGTGATCAGGAGCGGCAGGCTAGGACTTGGAGCGGTCGCCGCGCAGAAGGTTCACTGCACCGCTCAGGCGGCGCTGCGGGACTGCCAGCGGCCGATGGCCTGGCCCATGCGCACGGTCTGTCCGGGCTGCAGGTCGGCATCCCAGTCCACGCTGCCCGGGGGTGCCAGCAGGATGACCGTGGAGCCCATGTTGAAGCGGCCCATCTCGTCGCCACGACCCAGGGCAATGCTGTCCATCGGGCTGTAGTGGAAGGGCTCGCTGCCGCGTACGTGCGGCGGCGTCACGCGGCCCGCCCAGACCGTTTCCAGCGAACCGACGAACAGGGCGCCGACCATGACCAGCCCGATCGGACCCGCCTGGGTGTCGAAGATGGCGTTCAGGCGCTCGTTGCGCGTGAACAGGTCGGGCAGGGTGCGCGCGGTAGCGGCATTGACGCTGAACAGGCGGCCCGGCACGTAGCTCCACTGGCTGAGCTTGCCGGTGATCGGCATGTGGATGCGGTGGTAGTTGTAGGGCGCGAGATAGATCGTGCAGAAGCGGCCATTGAGGAAGCGCACGGCCAGGTCGGTATCGCCGCCCAGCAGGTCGAGCAGTGAGTACTCGTGGCCCTTGGCCTGCACCAGGCGGCCATCGCGGATGGTGCCGAACTGGCTGATGGTGCCGTCGACCGGGCTGATGAAGGCCTGCGGATCCTCCGGCAGCGGGCGCGCGCCGGGCTTCAGGGCGCGGGTGAAGAAATGGTTGAAGCTGCGGTAGTTGTCGACCAGGCCCCACTCGGCCTCCGAGAGGTCGATGCTGAAGCCGCGCAGGAACAGGCGGATCAGCCAGTTCTTGAAACCGGCGTGCTCGATCTGCGTCAGGTGGAAGACGCCGGTCGACAGCAGGCGGGTCGGCAGCCACTGCTGCACAAGGGCGAACAGGCGTTCGCGAAGGGGCGGCATCTCGACGGGGGGGCTCATGGCGTCAGGGCTGGGGCTGGATGCGGAATCGGGTGGTCACGGTCTGGCTGCCGCAGCGGATCGTCAGTTCAGCCAGGCTGCCCGTCGGCAAGGGCCGTTGCGGGCGGAACAGCATCAGGTGCAGGCCGCCGGGCTGCAGGCGCGCCTCGCCGCCGGCCGGCAGCTCGATGACCTGGTCACGCAGCATCCGCGACTGGCCGTCCTCGATGACCGTGCGGTGCAGTTCGATGGCGCCGAAGTCGGGGCTGGAGGCCGCGTCGCAGCGCAGCGCGCTGCCGGTGCCGTTGCGCAGCACGACATAGCCAGCCATCGCGGTGGCGCCCGGCGGCGCTTCGCGGATCCAGGCGTCGTGTGCACTCAGCCGACCGGTTTCCGCGCCACAGGCGCTACCGGCCACCCCGAGCAACAGGAGGGGAATCAGGCGTTTCATCAGGGGCTGTCCAGGAGACGTTCCAGGTCCGCGACGAGGGCGTCGACCTGGAAGGGAGGGGTGAGGTAGCCGGCGATCTCGCCGCGCGGGTTCACCAGGATCAGGGCCGCCGAATGATCCATGGTGTAACTGTCGGGCGTGGCGCCAGGCACCTTGGCGTAGGCCACGCCCAGGGCCTGCGCGGCCTGCTTGAGGTCATCGGGCTGCGGGGCGGTGATCCCGGCGAAACGCGGTCCGAAGTAGCGGGTGTAGTCGCGCAGCCGTTCCGGCGTATCGCGCTCCGGGTCCACCGAGAACAGCAGCACCTGGAGGCGGGCCGCACGCTCGCCCAGGCGGGCGTCGACCGCCTTGAGCAGGGCCAGCGTCGTGGGGCAGATATCCGGGCAGCTGGTGAATCCGGGGAACACCAGCGTCCAGTGCCCCTCCCAGCGCTGCCGCTCGTAGGCAGCGCCATCGTCGCCGAGCAGGCGCAGCTCGGGCAGTGGGCGGGGGGTCTTGAGCAGCGTACCGGAGCTCAGTTCGATGCGGGCGGGGGTGCCCAGCTGCAGAGCGGCGACCAGGCCGAGGATCAGGGCCAGGGCGCCAGCGAAGACCAGCAGGATCTTGCGGGAAGCGGAATCGTCTGCGGACACGGGATCGGGGGGCTGTGACGGGACGGTTTGGCGCGGCACCGGGACGGGCCGCATAATTCGCGCCCATTATTCCACAGCCTGCCCGTTCATCTGCCCATGCCCCGCCGCAGCGACACCGATGCCCTGCTGACCGTGCGGGATCTCGTGCGCTGGGGCGCCAGCCGCTTCCGCGAGGCCGGCCTGCATTTCGGGCACGGAACGGACAATCCCCTGGACGAGGCCTTCCACCTGGTCCTGCATGCCCTGCACCTGAGCCCCGACCTGCCGGCGATCTATCTCGAATCCCGGGTCACGGCGGCCGAGCGCACCGCGGCCCTGAAGCTGCTGCAGGCGCGCATCCGCACCCGCAAGCCGGCGGCCTACCTGCTGGGCCGCATCGCCTTCGCCGGCCTGGAGTTCGAGGTCGACGAGAACGTACTGATCCCGCGCTCGCCGATCGCCGAGATGATCGAACGCGGCTTCGCGCCCTGGGTGCAGGAGCCCCCGGCCCGGGTGCTCGACCTGTGCACCGGCAGCGGTTGTATCGGCATCGCCTGCGCCGCGGCCTTCCCCACGGCCCAGGTGGACCTGGCGGACCTGAGCCCGAAGGCCCTGGCGGTCGCCCGCCGCAACATCGCAGCCCATGGTGTCGGCGAGCGGGTGCGCGCCATCCGATCCGACGTGTTCGACGGCCTGGTCAACGAGGTCTACGACCTGATCGTCACCAATCCGCCCTACGTCCCGAACGCCGAGTGGAAGGCGCTGGCGGAAGAGTTCAAGCATGAGCCCCGGATGGCGCTGGCCGCCGGCATGGACGGCATGGACATCGTCGCGCGCATCCTCGAGGAAGCGCCGCGTCACCTGAGCCGCGACGGCTGGCTGGTCTGCGAGGTGGGCGGCAGCGTGCCCGAGTTCGAGGCGCGCTGGCCGCGCCTGCCGGTGACCTGGGTCGAATTCGAGCGCGGCGGCGACGGCGTGTTCATCATCTCCCGCGCCGACCTGCTGGCGCACCGGTAAATCCCATGTCCGGCAATACCTTCGGCACCCTGTTCACCGTCACCAGCTTCGGCGAGAGCCACGGCCCCGGCATCGGCTGCGTGGTCGACGGCTGCCCGCCGGGCCTGGCCCTGACCGAGGCCGATATCCAGCCGGAGCTGGACCGGCGCAAGCCGGGCACGTCGAAGTACGTCACGCAGCGCAAGGAAGGCGACCAGGTCGAGATCCTGTCGGGCGTGTTCGAGGGGCGCACTACTGGTACGCCCATCGCCCTGCTGATCCGCAATACCGACCAGCGCAGCTACGACTACGAGAAGATCAAGCAGGTGTTCCGGCCCAACCACGCCGACTACGCCTACATCCAGAAGTACGGCATCCGCGATCACCGCGGCGGCGGCCGCTCCTCGGCCCGCGAGACGGCGGTGCGCGTGGCGGCCGCCGCCATCGCCCGCAAGTACCTGCGCGAGCGCCTGGGCATCGAGATCCGCGGCTGCGTCGAACAGATCGGCACGCTGCGCTGCGAGATCCGCGACTGGTCGGCGGTGAACACGAACCCCTTCTTCTGTGCCGATCCGGCCCAGGTACCAGCGCTGGAGGAGCTGATCGACCGCCTGCGCAGCGAGGGCGATTCGGTCGGCGCACTGCTCTACGTCGAGGCGCGCAACGTGCCGCCGGGCCTTGGCGAGCCGGTCTTCGACCGCCTCGATGCCGATCTGGCGCACGCCCTGATGTCGATCAACGCCGTGAAGGGCGTGGAGATTGGCGACGGGATGCGCGTGGCCGCGATGCGCGGCACGGAACACCGCGACGAGATGAGCCCCCAGGGCTTTCTCGCCAACCACTCGGGTGGCATTGCCGGCGGCATCTCCACCGGCCAGACCGTCTACGCCCGCTACGCGATCAAGCCGACCTCCAGCATCACCACGCCGGGCCGCAGCATCGACGAGACCGGTGCGGCCACCGAGATGCGGACCACCGGTCGCCACGACCCCTGTGTCGGCCTGCGCGCGACGCCGATCGGCGAGGCGATGATGGCGCTGGTCCTCATGGATCACTACCTGCGCCATCGCGCCCAGAACGCCGACGTGAAGCCGGCGACGCCGCGCATCCCGGGCGACGCCTGACATGACCCCGCCCCCAGTCGCAGGCGCGGGCCGCCTGCACTGGCGGCTGGCCAGCTTCTACTTCTTCTACTACGCCACGGTCGGCGCCTTCATGCCGTACTGGGCGCCGTACCTGCAGGCGCGCGGCTTCTCGGCGGCGCAGATGGGCGTGGCCTTCGCGATGATGGGCCTGACCCGCTCGGTGATCCCGGTGGCCTGGGGCTGGTGGGCCGATCATCACGGTGGACGCATCCGCCTGATCCGCTGGGCCAGCGCCGCAGCGCTGGCGACCTTCATGGCGATTCCGTTTGTCGACGGCGTGCTGTGGATCGCCGTGCTGATGGTTGCCTACACCCTGTTCTGGCATGCCCTGCTGCCGCAGTTCGAGGTGGTCACCCTCAACCATCTTCACGGCAGCGGTGGCGACTACAGCCGCGTGCGGCTCTGGGGCTCGGTTGGTTTCGTGGCCTCGGTGCTCGGCCTGGGCGCGCTGCTGGATCGCACCGGCATCCTCTGGCTGCCCTGGCTGGTGGGCATCTTCTGGCTGGGCATGGCCGCCTCCACCTGGGTCGTGCCCGAGGCGCCGGACACGCATGCGGCCGACGCGCCGCGACCGCCGCTGCTGCAGGTGCTGCGCCAGCCCGTGGTGATCGCCCTGCTGGTGGCCTGTCTCTGCTCGCAGCTCAGCTTTGCGCCGTACTACAACTTCTTCACCCTGTTCCTGGAGCATCACGGCTATCGGCGCAGCCTCGCCGGTCTGCTGTGGGCGCTGGGCGTGGTCTGCGAGATCGGCCTGTTCATGGTCTTCGGGCAGCTGATGGCGCGCCTGGGCGCGCGCCGCATCCTGCTGATTGCCCTGGCCACGACCGTGCTGCGCTGGCTGGTCACCGCCGCCCTGGTCGACAGCATCACGATCCTGGTGCTCAGCCAGTTGCTGCATGCCAGCAGCTTCGGCGCCTACCACGCGGTGGCCATGCACTATGTGCAGCGCCTGTTCCCCGGTGCGTTGCAGGGCCGCGGCCAGGCGGTCTACAACGCGGTCGCCTACGGCGTGGGCGGCAGCATCGGCAGCCTGGCCAGCGGTTTCCTGTGGGAAGGCGCCTCGCCGGACACGGCGTTCTACGCCGCCGCCGCTGTCGCCGCGGCCGGGACCTGGGTCGCCTGGCGCTGGATCCGCGACTGACGCCGCGCTAGGCGGGTCGTCGCCGCGGCCTCAGGACAGCAGTGCCACGGCGCACCCGCAGGGCCAGCGATGCCCGGAGGCGGCGCAGCCGGCGTCGACGGCCGCGTTCCGCAGGGCTCAGCGCGTTGAGGGCGGCGGCGATGCGCAGGGTCTCGGCCGCCGCGCCCGGCGGCGTGGTCGCGGGCAACAGGGTCCCGCCGCGTTCGGGCAGGCCGGTTGCCGCTCGCAGCGCCACCTCACCGCCACCCGGGCCTCCGCCGCCACCCCGGCTGCTGGCCAGGTATTCGTAGGTCATGCGATCGGCGGCAGCCGCACCGGGTCTTTCGCCCGGGCCTGCCCTGGCCTCCGGGCTCAGTTGGAGGATCGCCGCGGGCAGGGGTGGGGCGGCCTCGGCGGAGGGTGCTGGCGATGGCGACGCGGTCGGCCAGGGGCCGGCGGCGAGGCTCGAGGCCGGACTGCGCAGCAGCAGGGCCAGCGCGAGTTCCTCGGCGCTCGGCAGGGGCGGCGAACCCGGCGGGCTGGCCGGCGGTGCAGGCGCGACCGGCCGCAGCGGCGGCACGCGTCCGAGACTCATCGCTGCCGCTCGTTCAGGCTCATGCCGGTTTAGCGGCGCGAAGGCGCCCTGGCTTGAGCCCTAGAGCCGGCAGAGCTTCACGCCTGGCGATCCGGCCTGCTCGGGCCAGTGGCGGTGGTTGAACACCTGGCCCTCGGCGCGCACGCGCGCCACGGCGGCCAGATCGACGTCCGCAAACAGCCATTGCGCCTGGTTCATCGGGCCCAGCGCCAGCACGCCATCATCGGGAAAGCCACGGTCCGGCGGTCCGAACACCCCGGCCGCGCCGACGTTCACGTCGACGGCCGGCGACCACGGTGCCTCGCCGACCAGCGGCGATTGCACGACCAGGCACTGGTTCTCGAGCGCACGCGCCTGGCAGCCGACGCGGACCCGGTGGTAGCCCGCCAGGGTGTCCGTGCAGCTGGGCACGAGGATCAGTTCGGCGCCCGCCTCGGCCTGTGCGCGCGCCAGCAACGGGAACTCGCTGTCGTAGCAGATGTTCACGGCAATGCGGCCGAGCGCGGTGTCGAAGACCTTGAGCCCCGGCGCTGGCGAGATATGCCATTGCTCGCGTTCGAAGCGGGTCATGATCTGCTTGTCCTGGAAGTCCGCGCACCCGTCGGGAGCGCAGAGCCAGGCACGGTTCACGCTGCGGCCATCCTCGAGCGTCCAGGGAAAGCTGCCTGCCAGCAGGTAGACCCCGTGCTCGCGTGCCAGCCGCACATGCAGGTCGAGGTAGCGCTCGCGCAGATCCTGCAGGGCGCGCAGCTGCTGGGCGAGGTCGGCACGCACGCGGGGCGCGAACAGCGCGGCCAGGCTCATCGCCGCATACTCGGGGAACAGCAGCAGTCGCGCCCCCGCCTGGGCAGCCTGCGCGATCCAGTCGGCCAGCCGCGTCTCCACCACGCTCCAGTCGCTGGGCTCGAAGACCGGAAACTGCGCCGCCGCCAGCCGCAGGCTGCTCATGCCTGAGGCCCCAGCTCACGCAGCCAGAAGTTCATGGGCTTGGCCGAGGCCGCGGACTCGCCGAGGTCCGGCCAGGACAGCGTGGTGCGCAGCGCCGGCGCAGGTCGGTAGCCGCGGCGGTGCCAGAAGGCATCGTTCGGGACATGGTCGGCCGGCCGCAGCGGATGGTCGACAGGCCGCTCCACGGCGCAGAAGGCGCAGAGCGACAGCCCCAGCGCACGGGCATGGGTCTCGCGCAGCTCGAAGAAGCGCACGCCCAGGCCGCGGCCGCGCCAGCCGGGCAGCAGCACCGACTCGCCGAAGTAGTCGATCCGCGACAGATCCATGCCGGCATCAAGGAAAGGCTGCTGCATGTCGCGCGGGGCATCGGCCAGCGGGATCGCGGTGGATGCGCCCACGCAGCGGTCACCGTCCCAGACCAGCACCGCCAGGGCGCGCGGGCAGTCGATGTACACCTGGAGATACTTTGCCTCGTAGTCGTGCGAGCCCTCGTACAGATACGGCCAGTCGCGGAAGACGGCGCAACGGACCGCCGCCAGGGCGTCGAGGTGGGCCGCGATCTCGGGGCCTTGGAGCGACTCGAGCCGCAGGCTCATGCTCAGCCTCCAACCTGCTTCAGCCAGTCCTGCAGGTTGTAGTAGTTGGTCACGCGCGTGACGAGGCCGTCGCGGACCTCGAAGAACGCGCCGCCGGGCAGGCGGTAGGTCTGGCCGCGCGCCTCGGGCAGGTCGGTGTCGGTCTTGAGGTAGGTGCCCAGCACCACGTACTCGGCGGCGGCGCGCCGGCCGTCGGTGGTGGTGCTGATCGAGATGTCGACGATCTGCTCCGAGTAGCTGGCGTTCATGCGGTCGATGAAGGCCCGGAACGCGGCCTTGCCGGTTTCGCGCGCCCCCTGGTTGAGATCGTGCACCACGTCCTCGTCGAGCAGGCCGAAGAAGGTGTTCCAGTCGCGGTCGTTGAAGCTGGCGTAGTAGCGGCGGATCAGTTCGGCGGTGGCGGCAGGGTTCATGGGGAGATTTCCAGAAGGAGGTGCAGATGGTAACGACTACCGGGCTCAGTCGGAGGTTTCCGGCATCAGGCGCATCAGGGCCTGTGCGCCGCCCGACAAGGTGCGCCGCTGGTGCCAGACCAGGCCCAGTTCACGACGCATCCGCAGGCGGGGTACGTTGAGTCGGCACAAGGAAGCATCGAGCATCGACTCGGGCAGCACGCTCCAGCCCAGGCCGATGCCGGCCAGCATCTTCAGGGTCTCGAGGTAGTTGGTCGCCAGGCGAACATGGGGACGCACGCCCTCGGCTTCCAGGGCCTGGGTGACGATGCGATGGGTGTAGGTCGCCGCGTCCGGCAGCACTGCCGGGTAGGCCGCGAGCTGGGCCAGGGAGACCTGGCGGCGCCCAGCCAGGGGATGATCGGGGGCGACCACCACGGCCAGCAGGTCCGGCCAGACCCTGCGGCTCTGCAACTGCGGCAGGGCCTGCGTGGGCAGGGTGACGATCCCCAGTTCGAGCTTGCCGGCCAGAACGGCCTGGCAGGCCACCTCGGAGTCCATGAAGTGGATGTCGAGATCCACCTGGGGAAACTCACGCGTGAACTGGCCGAGCACAGCCGGGAGGCGATGCAGGCCGATGTGGTGGCTCGTGCCGATGCTCAGGCGTCCGCCCACCGCTCCCCGGAGCTGCGACAAGGCGCGCCGGGCGTCCTCGAGTTCCTGCAGGCTCTGCCGGGCATAGGGCAGGAGGGTGCGGCCGGCGTCGGTCAGACCGATGCTGCGCCCGACCCGGTCGAACAAGGGGGTGCCGAGCTGTTCCTCCAGCAGGGCGACCCGCTTGCTGACCGCCGGCTGGGACAGGTGGAGGCGCTCGGCGGCCAGGGTGAAGGAACCGCTGTCGGCCACTTCGAGGAAGGCGGCCAGGGACTGGGTATCCATTGCAGCTCTGATGATTCCAATGGGGAATGAAGTATATGAAAACGATTCATTGGAGTAATTGGTTGCCGAGGCCTACCATGCGCGCCGTTCCTCCGAAGCGACCGGGTTTCCCGCCATGAGCCACCGCCCCAAGACCCTCTACGACAAGATCTGGGATGCGCATGTCGTTGCCGACAACGGCGACGGTTCCGCGCTGATCTACATCGACCGCCACCTGGTGCACGAAGTCACCAGCCCCCAGGCCTTCGATGGCCTGCGCATGAACGGCCGCAAGCCCTGGCGCCTGCACGCCAACCTGGCGGTGGCCGACCATAACGTCCCGACCACCCGCGATCGCGCGCAGGGCATCAAGGACCCGATCTCGCGGGCCCAGGTCGATGCGCTGGATGCCAACTGTGCCGAGTTCGGTATCACCGAATTCCGCATGACCGACTTGCGCCAGGGCATCGTGCACGTCGTCGGCCCCGAGCAGGGCGCGACCCTGCCGGGCATGACGGTCGTCTGCGGCGACTCGCATACCTCGACCCATGGCGCCTTTGGCGCACTGGCCTTCGGTATCGGCACCTCCGAGGTCGAGCACACCCTGGCCACGCAGACGCTGGTGCTCAAGCAGTCGAAGTCGATGCTGATCCGCGTGAACGGCCACGTCGGCCCCGGGGTCACTGCCAAGGACATCACGCTGGCGATCATCGGCCGCATCGGCACCGCCGGTGGCACGGGCTATGTCATCGAGTATGCCGGCGAGGCGATCGAGGACCTGTCGATGGAAGGCCGCATGACCCTGTGCAACATGGCGATCGAGGGCGGCGCCCGCGCTGGCCTCGTGGCCGTGGACGACAAGACCATCGCCTATGTAAAGGGCCGCCCCTATGCGCCGAGGCCGGAGCAGTGGGAGGCCGCCGTCGCCAACTGGAAGCAGCTGCGCAGCGATCCGGGCGCAACCTTCGACGCCGTGGTCGAGCTGGAGGCGAAGGACATCGCACCGCAGGTCACCTGGGGGACCTCGCCCGAGATGGTCGGCCCGGTCACGGCGCGCGTGCCGGATCCGGCATCGGTATCCGACCCGGTCAAGCGCAATGGCATGGAGAAGGCGCTGGCCTATATGGGCCTGACCGCCAACACGCCGATCGAGCAGATCCGCATCGACAAGGTGTTCATCGGCTCCTGCACCAATTCGCGCATCGAGGACCTTCGGGCCGCCGCTGCCGTGGTGAAGGGCAGGCAGAAGGCGGCCAACGTGAAGCTGGCGATGGTGGTGCCGGGCTCGGGCCTGGTGAAGCAGCAGGCCGAAGCCGAGGGCCTGGACCAGGTCTTCACCGCCGCCGGCTTCGAGTGGCGCGAGCCGGGTTGCTCCATGTGCCTGGCGATGAACGCCGACCGTCTCGAGCCGGGCGAGCGCTGCGCCTCCACCAGCAACCGCAACTTCGAGGGGCGGCAGGGGCAGGGCGGTCGCACGCACCTCGTCTCGCCGGCCATGGCGGCTGCGGCTGGCATCGCCGGCCACTTCGTCGACGTGCGCACGCTCGCCTGAGGCCCTGGCCATGTCCCTGCAGTTCAGGCCCGCAACAGCGGCGGATGCGCCGGTGGCGGCGCCCCTGGTGTACAGCGCCGGCCCGGAGGCCTTCGACTACATCCTGCGCGCTGCAGGGCGCGAGGCCCTGGACTTCCTGCGTCATGCGTTTGCACAGGGTGCCGGTTACCAGGGCTGGCGCAACCACCAGGTGGCAGAGCGCGACGGGCGCGTGGTCGGCGTCGGGGCCTTCTACAGCGGCCGAGACGAAGGCCGGCTGACGCTGGGCTTCGTCCGCCAGGTGCTGGGCTTCTATCCGCTCCGCGCTGCGCTCGGCGTGATCCGGCGCGCGCTGGAGGTGGCGCCGATGATGAAGCCGGTGCGCCGGGACATGCTGTACGTGGCCAACTTCGGCGTGGCGCCCGAGTGCCGCGGCCAGGGCATCGGCGCGCGCATGCTCAACTGGCAGCTGGCGCAGGCCCGCGCGCGGGGCTTTGCGATCTATGCACTGGACGTGGCCGTGACCAATCCCCGGGCGCAGCGCCTGTACGAGGGCATCGGCATGAGGGTCGTGCGCGAGCGCCGTTTCCGCGGCGACCGTCGTCGCTCGCCGGTACCGGACTGCCGGCGCCTGGAACTGACGCTGTAAACAAGGTTTGAAGAGACGAGAATCGACATGAAGGCTTTTACCCAGGTCACCTCGAAGGTGCTGCCGCTGGACCGTCCGAACGTGGACACCGACGCCATCATTCCCAAGCAGTATCTGAAGTCCATCCGCCGCACCGGCTTCGGTCCCTTCCTGTTCGACGACTGGCGTTACCTCGATCCGGGCACGCTGGAAGTCGACCCGGCAACGCGCCGGCCGAACCGGGACTTCGTGCTGAACAATGCGAAGCATCAGGGGGCGCAGATTCTCATCGCGCGCGACAACTTCGGCTGCGGCTCCTCGCGCGAACACGCGGTGTGGGCGCTGGACGACTATGGCTTCCGGGCCGTGATCGCGCCGAGCTTTGCCGACATCTTCTTCTCCAACTGCTTCAAGAACGGCGTGCTGCCGGTCGTTCTGCAGCCCGAGGAGGTCCAGGCGATCTTCGAGCGGGTCGCGACGGATGCCGACACACGGGTCACCGTCGACCTGCCGGCGCAGCAGGTGCGGCTCGCGGATGGCCGCAGCTTTTCCTTCACGATCAACCCGCACCACAAGCACAACCTGGTCAACGGCCTCGACGAGATCGGCCTGACCCTGCAGAAGGCCGAGGCGATCAAGGCCTATGAGGCGAAGCGGCGCGTCGAAGCGCCCTGGCTGTTCAACTGACAACCTGACACGACGAAACGATGAACAAGAAGATCCTGATTCTCCCGGGCGACTACATCGGCACCGAGATCATGGCCGAGGCCGTGAAGGTGCTCGAGGTGCTCAAGGCCGAGGGTGAGGCGATCGCATGGTCCTTCGGCCATCTCGGTGGTGCGGCCTATGACGCCGAAGGCCATCCCTATCCGCCGTCCACGCAGAAGGCGGCCCGCGAGGCCGACGCCATCCTGATGGGCGCCGTCGGCGGCCCCAGGTACGACAGCCTGCCGCGCGCCGTGCGCCCGGAACAGGGCATCCTCGGCATCCGCAAGGACCTGGGCCTGTTCGCCAACCTGCGCCCGGCCCTGGCCTACGAGGAGCTGGCGGCCGCGTCCTCGTTCAAGCCTGAGGTGATCGCGGGACTGGATCTGCTGATCCTGCGCGAGCTGACCGGCGACATCTATTTCGGCCAGCCGCGCGGCCGTCGCCAGAATGCGGAGGGGCACGAGGAAGGCTACGACACGATGCACTACAGCCGTCCGGAGGTGGAGCGCATTGCGCATGTCGCCTTCCAGGCGGCGCAGAAGCGCAGCAAGCGCCTGTGCTCGGTCGACAAGGAGAACGTGCTGGAGACCTCGCGCCTGTGGCGCGAGGTGGTGATCGAGGTCGGCAGGCAGTACCCGGACGTCGCCCTGAGCCACATGTACGTCGACAACGCGGCGATGCAGCTGGTGAAGAATCCCAAGCAGTTTGACGTGATCGTCACGGGCAACATCTTCGGCGACATCCTCTCGGATGAGGCGTCGATGCTGGCCGGCTCGATTGGCATGCTGCCCTCAGCCTCGCTCGACAAGAACAACAAGGGCCTGTACGAGCCGATCCACGGCAGTGCGCCGGACATTGCGGGGCAGGGCAAGGCCAACCCGCTGGCGACGATCCTGTCGGTGGGCATGATGTTCAAGTACACGTTCAATCGCGCCGACCTGGCCGATCGGATCGATGCGGCGGTGAAGAAGGTGCTCAAGCAGGGCCACCGCACCGGCGATATCGCGCAGCCAGGCGAGAAGGTCATCGGCACGGCGGCCATGGGCGACGCGGTGGTTGCCGCGCTGCGCAAGTAACTCAAGAGACGAGAAGCACGATGAAGAAGCTGGGTATGGTGGGTTGGCGCGGCATGGTCGGTTCCGTGCTGATGCAGCGCATGCAGGAAGAGAACGACTTCGCGTTGGTCGAGACGCATTTCTTCAGCACCTCGAGTGCCGGCGGTCCGGGACCCAAGGTCGGTGGCCGCGACACGCCGCCGCTGAAGGATGCCAACAGCATCGAGGCCCTGAAGGCGATGGATGTGATCATCACCTGCCAGGGCGGCGATTACACGAACGAGGTCTACCCGAAGCTGCGTGCCAGCGGTTGGGATGGCTACTGGATCGACGCGGCCAGCGCGCTGCGCATGAAGGACGATGCCGTCATCATCCTGGATCCGGTCAACCGCAAGGTCATCGACGCAGCCCTGGCCAAGGGCGTGAAGAACTACATCGGTGGCAACTGCACCAACAGCATCCTGCTGATGGGCGTGGGTGGGCTGTTCCGTGAAGGACTGGTCGAGTGGGTCAGTTCCATGACCTACCAGGCCGCATCCGGCGGCGGCGCCAACCACATGCGCGAGCTGCTCAAGGGCATGGGCGTGGTCAATGCCGCGGTGGCCGACGAGCTGGCCACGCCGTCCTCGGCGATCCTCGAGATCGACCGCAAGGTCGCCCAGGCGATCCGCAACGACGTGCCGACGGAATTCTTCGGCGCGCCGCTGGCCGGCGGTCTGATCCCCTGGATCGATTCACAGCTCGACAATGGCCAGTCCAAGGAGGAGTGGAAGGGACAGGCCGAGGTCAACAAGATCCTCGGCTATGCCGGCGAGAAGATCATTCCCGTCGACGGTCTCTGCGTGCGCATCGGTGCGATGCGCTGCCACAGCCTGGCGCTGACCCTGAAGCTGAAGAAGGATCTGCCGCTGGCCGAGATCGAAGCCATCATCCGGAGCGGTAACGACTGGGTGAAGTGGGTGCCCAACGACAAGCCAGTGACCATCAAGGAACTGACCCCGGCGTCGATCACGGGTGGCCTTCAGGTCGGCGTCGGCCGCGTGCGCAAGCTCAACCTCGGCCCGCAGTACGTTTCGGCGTTTGTCATCGGTGACCAGCTGCTGTGGGGCGCGGCCGAACCGCTGCGCCGCATGCTGCGGATCGTGCTGGGAGGGTAAACTCCCGCCTCATTTTCCAAAGGCAGGGCGGCAATGGCACGGCGCTTCGATGTGGCGGTCCTGGGGGCGGAAGGTGCCGTGGGCGAGGCGCTGCTTGAACTGCTGGCCGAGCGTCGCTTCCCGGCGGGCGAGATCTCCGCCCTGTCGCTCAATCCCGAGGACGGTCAGTTCCTCTCGGTCGCGGGCCTGGAGCTGCCGGTCGAGAACGCGGAGACCTTCGAGTTCGCGCAGGTGCAGCTGGCCTTCCTCGCCGAGGCCGACGAGCAGCTGGCGGCGCAGGCCGAAAGGGCCGCGGACGCGGGCTGCGTCGTGATCGATGCCAGCGGCCTGGCCTGGAAGGACGGGGCGATTCCCGTCGTCGTGCCGGAGCTGAATCCCAAGGAGCTGGCGGCCTACAACGAGCGCGGCATCGTCGCCAATCCGGCACGCTTGGCGGTTGCATTGGCCCTGGTGCTGGCGCCCCTGCATCGCCTGGCAGGTCTGCGCCGGGTCGTGGTCACCGCGCTGGTCCCGGCCTCCGATGCCGGGCGACCGGCGCTGGAGGACCTGGCCCGCGAGACGACCGCGCTGCTCAATGCCAGCTTCTACGAGCGACGCCATTATCCAAAGCAGATTGCCTTCAACCTGCTGGGCCAGGACGGCACGGCCCAGGCGGATGGCCGCACGGCGACCGAGGCCCGGATTGCCACTGATCTTGCGCGTCTGCTCCAGCTGGAGTCGCTGGCGGTGACGGCCACCCTGGTGTCGGCACCGGTGTTCTACGGTTACGGCGTCAGCCTCGAGGCGGAGTTCGAGCGCAGCCTGGCAGTGTCCGAGGCGGCCGCTGCGCTGGCAGCGGCGCCGGGTCTGGAGCTGCAGGCCTCGGTCGCCGCCGAGGATTGCCCGGCGCCCGTGACCGAGGCCTCGGGCAACGAGCGCATCCAGGTCGGGCGCCTGCGGCACGGGGGGCGGGGGCTCGCGCTGTGGTTCACGGCAGACAATATCCGCCGTTGCGCCGCCGCCAATGCCCTCGGCAACGCCGAAATTCTTGTTCGTGACTATTTATAATTCATCGTGTATAAAAGGGCTTATACGCGCATTTTCACCTGCCGCCTGAACTGGAATCAGGGGGGACGGCAGCTGGGGAGTCCGGAAAGGTTATGACTCGTATTGTCCCGTTCGTGGTGGCACTGATCCCGGCGCTGTGGCTTTCGAGCGCGGCAGCCTTGGGGCTGGGCGACATCGACGTGCGTTCTCGCCTGAACCAGCGCTTCGTGGCGACCATCCCGCTCACGGACCTGCAGCCGGGCGATGCCGAATCCCTCAAGGTTGCGCTGGCCAGTGCGGCGGAGTTCGAGAAGGCCGGCATCGATCGCGGCGATTACCTCGCCAGCCTGCGCTTCAACCTGATTACCCAGGGCAATCCTCGCATCGAGGTGAGCAGTGCGCAGCCGGCGCGCGAGCCCTACCTCAACTTCCTGGTCGAGGTGCGTGGGGGCGGCAACCGCCTGCTGCGCGAATACACCGTGCTGCTCGATCCGCCAAACATGCCGGAAGTGGCAAGCCCGCGGCCGGCGCCGACCCGTAGTACGGCAGCGGAGCCGAGCGCTCCGACCCGCTTCTACGAGACGGCAGAGGAGTCGTCCCGTCGACCAGCGGCCGCTCCAGCCCCGGCACAGCCCGCGCCAGCCGCTGGCGGCGCGGGTGTCACCATCGAACCGCCGAGCCCGACGCCTGCCTCGGCCACGGTTGGCAGCGACCGCTACGGTCCGGTCCAGCCCGGTGAAACCTTCTGGAGCATCGCCACGCGCCTGCGTCCCGACGCCGGCGTGACCATGGACCAGATGCTGCTCGGCCTGTATCGCGGCAACCCGAAGGCGTTCGACGGTGGCATCAACGGCCTGCGCAAGGGTGCCACCCTGAATGTGCCGAGCCGTGATCAGTTCACGGCAGTGAGCGCGGCCGAAGCCAAGGCCGAGGTGGCCCAGTTGCGCGGCCAGCGCGCGGCGCGCAAGCCGGACCCGCGGCCGGCACCGGCAGCTCCCGCCGTGGCAGTGACCGAGCCGGTCGTGGTGCCGACGCCGGAACCCGCGCCGGCGCCTGAACCGCCGGCTCAAAAAAAAACCTCTGAGCCCAAGCAGCCCGTAGCGCCAAAGCCGGCTCCCGCGACTGCGGAGCCTCCAAAGCCGCAGGCGTCCGTCACCCCGCCGCCGGCCCCTGCGCCGGCGGTCGCCGCTGTGACGCCGGCCCCGGCACCCAGCACCACCGCAAGCCCGGCGGAACCGCCGGCCGCCACGACCGACCCCGCAACGACGCCGCCGGGTGCAGACGCGCCGGCCGAGCCCGCCACGCCGCCCGCAGAGGCCCAGGTTCCGGCGGTCGAGGAGCCTGCGCCGACGCCCGCGCCTGCGGTGGAGCCGGCACCGGCGCCGGTCGTGGCCGAGGAGCCAAGCCTGCTCGAAACCCTGCTGCTGCCTCTGGTCGGCGGGCTGGCCCTCCTGGGCCTGGTCGGTTTCCTGGTTGCCAAGGTCCTCCGCCGCAAGCCGTCCGGCCTGAGCGTCAAGGCGGTGAAGTCTGCCGCGGAGTCGCCGCCGCCGGCCGCGGTGCCGTCGGCGCGTCCGGACATCGCGGCCGCTGGCGTCAAGGGCGGCAAGGCGGCGCTGGCCGGTGGCAAGCTCACCGCACAGCAGGAGCTGGAGCGTCTGCAGGAGAGCCTGGACGAGACCATCGAGGTCGGCGGGGCCACGCAGCAGATGGAGACACAGCGTCTCCAGACGCAGCAGTTCGCGACGCAGAAGCTCAGCACGCAGCAACTCGAGACCCAGCAGCTCTCGGTGGGTGAGCGGACCGCCGCCACGCCGGCGCCCGATGCCACGGGCCTGTTCGAGGCGCCGCCCCCGGCCGCGCCGGAAGAGCACGTCGACTTTGACCTGACCGGTCAGTTCGAATCGCAGACGGTCTCCATCGACCTCGATGCCAACGACCCGGTCTCCGAGGCCGACTTCCACCTGGCCTACGGGCTGTACGACGAGGCGGCGCTGCTCCTGAAGCAGGCGGCCGCGAAGGAGCCTCAGCGCAGCGACATCCGCCTGAAGCTCGCGGAAACCTACTTCGCGGCCGGCAAGGTGGCGGAGTTCCAGTCAACGGCCGAGGCGCTCAAGGCGCAGCTCGCGCCGGGTGACTGGCAGAAGCTGGCGATCATGGGCCAGCAGCTGTGCCCGGATGCCGAGATCTTCAAGGACGCGGGCGGTACCAGTGCCGTGTCGGCGGACCTCGATCTCGCCTTCGACGAACCCGCTGCCGAGCTGCCGCCGCCGGCAGCCCCAGCGCCAGCAGCCTCCGCATCGCTGCCGGCCGCGGCGCCGATGGATGATGGCCTGGAATTCCGTATCGAGGACCTGGAGCTGCCAGCCCTGGAGACCCAGGCGCTGGCGGTTGCACCGGACAAGGGCGAGTCGCTCGAGTTTGACCTTGGGGATTTCGATCTCGATGCCAAGCCGTCCGCAGCGGCAGCGCCCGCAGCGGCACCGGCTCCAGCCGGCAACGAGATGGAGTTCGACCTCGGCGACTTCGATCTGCCGGCGGCGAAGCCCTCGGCGGCTCCGGCGGCCGCTGGTAAGCCGCCCTCCGATTCGATGCTGGCCGGTAGTTCCTCGGTCGTTTCGGAAATCCGCCTCGAGGATTTCGACCTCGGCGACCTGCCGATCGATTCCGGCGAGATTTCGGGTGACGAGGCCGGGACCAAGCTGGACCTGGCCCGTGCCTATATCGACATGGGCGACAACGACATGGCCCGCAGCCTGTTGTCCGAGGTGCTGCAACAGGGCAACGCCGCCCAGCAGCAGGAGGCGAAGGCCCTGATCGGCCGGCTCGCCTGATCCCTTTCCGGGGGCGTGAATCCGGGGCCGGATCAGGCATGATCCGGCCCTGTTCGTTTCCGTATCCCTTGCCGATTCCGTCCGTTTCCCCCTGCCATGGCCCGCTACGCCGCCGGTGTCGAGTACCTAGGCACGCCGTTCTCTGGATGGCAGGCGCTGTCCGGGCTGCGCACGGTCCAGGGCGAACTCGAACGGGCGCTGGCCCGGGTCGCCGACCACCCGGTGACGGTCACCGCGGCCGGTCGCACCGATGCCGGTGTGCATGCCCTGCAGCAGGTGGTGCATTTCGATACCGATGCCCGGCGTAGCGACTACGCCTGGCTGCTGGGCACCAACAGCAACCTGGTCGCCGACCTGAACCTGCGCTGGGTCCAGCCGGTGAATCTCGAATTCCACGCCCGCCACGGGGCCCGGGCGCGCTCCTATCGCTACGTGATCCACAACCACCGGGCGCGCAGCGCCCTGCTGCATCAGCGGGTGGCCTGGTGGCCACAGGCCCTGGAGGCCGGCGCGATGCACGAGGCGGCTCAAGCGCTCATTGGTGAACACGATTTCTCGGCGTTCAGGGACTCCCAGTGCCAGTCGCCGACCGCGATGCGCCGCCTGATGTCGCTGCGCGTCGAGCGGCGTGGGGATTTCGTGGTGATCGACGTGCGCGGCAACGCCTTCCTGCACCACATGGTCCGGAACATCGCGGGCACTCTGGCCGAGGTGGGCCTGGGCAAGCGGCCGGTGGCGTGGGTCGCCGAGGTCCTGGCCAGCCGCGACCGGACACGGGCGGGGATGACGGCCCCGGCCGGCGGCCTGTATTTCGTGGGCCCGGAATATCCGGCAGAATTCGCGCTCCCGCCGCCGCCCTCTCCCTGGTTCCCCGCGTAGTGCACCGTACCCGGATCAAGTTTTGCGGCATCCGCCGAGCGCAGGATGCTGAGATGGCGGTCGCTCTCGGTGTCGATGCCCTCGGTTTTGTGCTGGTCCCGGCCAGCCCCCGGTACCTCGCCGCCGAAGCCGCCGCGAAACTGAGGAGCCGCTTGCCGCCCTTCGTCACCGCCGTGGCGCTGTTCAAGGATGCCGATAGCAGCTTCGTGCAGCAGGCCATCGATGCCCTGCGCCCCGAACTGCTGCAGTTCCACGGCGCCGAGTCGCCGGAGTTCTGCGCGAGCTTCGGCCTGCCTTACCTGAAGTCCGTGGCCATGAAGGGCCGGGTGAGCCTGCGGGCCGAGGCCCGCCGCCACGCAGCGGCACAGGCCCTGCTGCTGGACGGCCACGCGCCGGGGCAGATGGGCGGTAGCGGCGAGACCTTCGACTGGACCGCCGTGGCCGCGGTCCGCAAGCCGCTGGTGCTCGCCGGAGGACTGACCGCGAAGAACGTGGGGCAGGGGATCCGCCTGCTGCGCCCGCATGCGGTGGATGTGTCCAGTGGCATCGAACGCAAGCCGGGCATCAAGGACCCGGACCAGATGAGCGCCTTCGTCAACGCAGTGCGGCGCGCCGACCAGAGACTGAAATGAGTTACGACTTTCCCGATGCAAAGGGCCGCTTCGGTCCGTATGGCGGCCAGTTCGTGGCCGAGACCCTGATGGAGCCCTTGCGTCGCCTCGCGGAGGCCTACGCCCAGCTCAAGAGCGACCCGGCCTTCCTGCGGGAGCTGGACGAGGACCTGCGCGACTACGTCGGCCGCCCGTCGCCCCTGTATCACGCCCAGCGCCTGACCCGTGCCTGGGGGGGCGCGCAGATCTGGCTCAAGCGCGAGGACCTCAACCACACCGGTGCGCACAAGATCAACAATACGGTCGGCCAGGCCCTGCTTGCCAAGCATCTCGGCAAGACTCGCATCATCGCCGAGACCGGTGCCGGCCAGCACGGCGTGGCCAGCGCGACCATCGCCGCGCGCCTGGGCCTGAAGTGCGTGGTGTACATGGGCGCCGAGGACGTGCAGCGGCAGTCGCCCAATGTCTACCGCATGAAGCTGCTCGGGGCGGAGGTCCGACCCGTGCACAGCGGTACCAAGACGCTCAAGGACGCGCTGAACGAGGCCTTGCGCGACTGGGTGACCAATGTCGACGACACCTTCTACGTGATCGGCACCGTGGCTGGCCCGCACCCCTATCCGATGCTGGTGCGCGACTTCAACGCCGTGGTGGGTCGCGAGGTGATCGCGCAGTCGCGTGAGCGCTTCGGCCGACTGCCGGACGCGCTCATCGCCTGTGTGGGTGGTGGCTCCAATGCCATCGGCCTGTTCCATCCGTTCATCGAGCACGCCGAGGTGAAGATGATCGGTGTCGAAGCCGGGGGGCGCGGCGTCGATACTCCGGACCACGCCGCGCCGCTGTCGGCCGGCAAGCCCGGCGTGCTGCACGGCAACCGCACCTACGTGATGGCCGACGAGAACGGCCAGATCCTGCCGACGCACTCGATCTCCGCGGGCCTGGACTATCCCGGCGTCGGTCCCGAACACTCCTGGCTCAAGGACAGCGGGCGCGTCAGCTACACGGCGATCAACGACGACGAGGCCCTGGCGGCTTTCCACGAGCTGACCCGCACCGAGGGCATCATCCCGGCGCTGGAGTCCTCCCACGCCGTGGCCTACGCCAAGAAGCTGGCTCCGACGATGCGCGCCGACCAGCGCATCGTCGTCAACCTCTCGGGCCGTGGCGACAAGGACATCTTCACCATCGCGCGCCTGGAAGGCATTTCCCTGACCTAGGTTCAGCGTCAGCACTCGCCCGTGAAGAAAGCCGCCATTCCCCACAACCCTCAGCCCGTCGCGTTCCGCGCGACGGGATCGCCCCCCTGACTCGAGGGGCCCTGGATCCCATGTCTAGAATCGCCAAGACGTTTGACTCGCTGCGCGTGTCCGGTCGCAAGGCCCTGATCCCCTACATCACCGCCGGTGACCCGCATCCGCGCCATACCGTGGCCCTGATGCATGCCCTGGTGCGGGGCGGGGCGGACATCCTCGAACTCGGGGTGCCGTTCTCCGACCCGATGGCCGACGGCCCCACCATCCAGCTGGCCTGCGAGCGGGCCCTGGCCCAGGGGACCGGGCTGTGGACCGTCGTCGATCTCGTCGCCGAGTTCCGCAAGACCGACCCGCGCACGCCGGTCGTGCTGATGGGCTATCTCAACCCCCTGGAGACGCGGGGGCTCGCCGCCTTCGCCCAGCGCGCCCAGGCCGCCGGTATCGATGGGGTGCTGCTGGTCGACCTCGCGGTCGAGGAGGCCGACCACTACCTGCCGGTGCTGCGCGCCCATGGGCTGGACTGCATCTTCCTGCTGGCGCCCACCAGCCCCGCGGCGCGCATCGAGGCGATCGCCCGCCAGGCCAGCGGCTACCTCTACTACGTCTCGCTCAAGGGCGTGACGGGGGCTGCCAGCCTCGACGTGGCCAGCGTGGAGGAAAAACTCGGCGAAATCCGCAGGCATACGGCGCTGCCAGTGGCCGTGGGCTTCGGCATCCGCGACGCCGCCAGTGCCCAGGCGGTGGGTCGCCTGGCGGATGGTGTCGTGGTCGGCAGCGCCCTGGTCTCCGAGATCGAGCGCGGCGCGGACCAGCCCGAGCGTCTGCCGGCCATCCTCCAGGAACGCCTGGCCGACCTGCGCCAGGCCCTGGACGCCCTGCCGTCCGAAAGTCGCTAATATCGCCCGACCTCCTACGGTCCATCCATGTCCGAATCCATGAGCTGGCTCGACAAGATCGCGGGTTCCAAGCTGCTGACCGCCGGCGTGCGCAAGCGCAATGTGCCCGAAGGCCTGTGGACCAAGTGTGAGTCCTGCCAGTCGGTCCTCTATCGCGCCGAGCTGGAACGTGCGCTGGAGGTTTGCCCCAAGTGCAGTGCCCACCATCCAATCGGCGCGCGGCAGCGGCTGAGCCACTTCCTGGACCCCGAGCCGCGGCAGGAGATCGGTGCCGAGGTCACGCCCAAGGACCCGCTCAAGTTCCGTGACAGCCGCAAGTACACGGAGCGTCTCAAGGAAGCACAGGGCGACACCGACGAGAAGGACGCCCTGGTGGTGGTACGGGGCCAGCTGATGGGCATGCCGGTGGTGGTGGCCTGCTTCGAGTTCGGATTCATGGGTGGCTCCATGGGCAGCGTCGTGGGCGAGAAGTTCGTCCGGGGCGTCAATGCCGCCATCGAGAACGGCACGCCCTTCGTGTGCTTCTGCGCTTCGGGCGGTGCCCGCATGCAGGAATCGCTGTTCTCGCTGATGCAGATGGCCAAGACCTCGGCGGCCCTGGCCAAGCTGGGCGAGCGCGGTCTGCCGTTCATTTCCGTGCTGACGCACCCCACCATGGGCGGCGTGTCGGCCAGCCTGGCCATGCTCGGCGATATCCACATCGCCGAGCCGAAGGCGCTGATCGGCTTCGCCGGCCCGCGCGTCATCGAGCAGACCGTGCGCCAGAAGCTCCCGGAGGGTTTCCAGCGTGCCGAGTTCCTGCTCGAGAAGGGTGCGATCGACCTGATCGTCGACCGCCGCGAGCTGCGCGAGCGTATCCACCGCCTGCTGGCCGCGCTGACCCACTTCTCGCCCAGCGTCGCCGACGGCGAGTAGCGCGTGGCCGCCGTAGCCCGCAGCCTCGAGGATTGGCTGCGCTGGCAGGAGACCCTGCACCCCAAGGTGATCGCTCTCGGGCTGGAGCGCGTGCGAGAGGTCGCCCTGCGCCTCGGGGTGGCGCAAGGCCCCGCGGTCACGCTCACGGTCGGTGGCACCAATGGCAAGGGATCCAGCGCCACCCTGGCCGCCGACATCTACGAAGCTGCCGGGTATCCCACCGGCCTGTACACCTCGCCGCACCTGCTGCACTACCGTGAGCGCATCCGCATCGACGGGGTGCCGGCCGACGACGCCTCGCTGTGCCGCGCCTTTGCGGCCGTCGAGGCCGCCCGCGGCGAGGTCGCGCTGACCTATTTCGAGTTCGGCACCCTGGCGGCGCTGTGGCTGTTCCGCGAGGCCGGCGTACAGGTGCAGGTGCTCGAAGTCGGCCTCGGAGGCCGGCTCGACGCCGTCAACCTGGTCGATGCCGATGCCGCACTGCTGACCAACGTCGGGCTCGATCACCAGGACTGGCTGGGACCGGATCGCGAGAGCATCGGCCGCGAGAAGGCTGGCATCTTCCGTGCCGGCCGGCCCGCCGTCATCGCCGAGCGGGAGCCGCCGCAGAGCGTGCAGCGCGCGCTGGACGCCCTGGGCGCGCACCCTTGGCGCCTGGGCCGCGACTATGACTACGTAGCGGACGCGCAGGGCGGCTGGACCTGGTCGAGCCGCACGACCACCTGGTCGCGCCTGCCGGCGCCGGGCCTGGCCGGCGCCATCCAGATCCACAACGCCGCCGGCGTGCTGGCCGCAGTGGCGGCGCTGCAGGAGCGCCGTCCCGTGACCGAGGAGGCAGTGCGACGTGCACTGCCGCGACTGCGCCTGCCGGGTCGCTGCGAGCGAATCGGTTCGGTTCTGCTCGACGTGGCCCACAACCTCGAGTCGGCGGAGGTACTGGCAGAGGCCCTCGCCGCGCAGCAGGCGCCGCCGGTGCAGTTGGTGCTCGGCATGCTGGCCGACAAGCCCGTGGCCGAGGTGGCCCGCCGGCTGGCGCCGCGGGTGGCGCAGGCCTGGCTGGTCGGCCTGCCCGGGCCGCGGGGGCTCAGTGCTGGCGAACTGTCGCAACGCATCGATGGCTGCGGATTTGCTGCCGAATGCTGCGACAATATGCGCCAGGCCATGGACCGCGCACGGATGGCGGCCGGGCCTGCCGGTCTCGTGCTCGTGACCGGCTCCTTCCTGACGGTGGCAGAGGCAAGGCAGTCGATTGATGGATGAAGTCTTGAAGCGGCGCATCGCCGGCGCCCTGGTGCTGCTGGCCCTGAGTTTCATCCTGGTGTCGCTGTTGCCGGCACCGGGCCTGCCCACCCCGGAGGATGGACTGCAGATCGTGACGGTCGATCTCGACGGCAAGGCGGTCGCGCGCCCGGCCGTCCCCGACGCTCCGGCCCTGGTGGCGCCCGGGTCCGCGGGCCTCGCCCCCGAAGCCTCGCCCCCGGCCGCCGCATCCATTCCGGCACCGCTTCCGGCTGCCGCCGGAGCCGCCGCTGCCGCTACAGAGGACGAGGGCCTCGGCGCCGAGGTGGCGGATCCGGCCCAGTCCGCCCGGGCCGCTCCCGCCGCCGAGGCGGCCGCCCGTCCGCAGGCAACGAGCGAGCCTGCGCCCAGTCCGGCTGCACCGGCGGCCAAGGCGCCACCGCCCGCGGCGCAAAAGCCCGTCGTGCCAGTGAAGCCGGCCGTTGCGCCCGAGGCCGCGGCGACCACCCGGCCGGTGCCGCCGTCTGCGGTGCGTCCCGCGCCGGTCGCCGCAGGTGGCGATGCCGTCGCGGCAGGCGCCTGGTACGTACAGGTGGGCGGCTTTGCGGACATCGCCAATGCCCACCACACGCAGGCGCAGCTGAAGGCCCAGGGCTACGGCGCCATCATTTCCCCGGCGGAAACGGCCCGCGGCACCCTGTATCGCGTCCGTGCCGGTCCGTTTGCAGCACGTGACGCCGCGCAATCGGCCCAGCAGCGCCTCTCGACGGCCTATCCCGGCTGCGCCATCGTCGGTCCCTGACGAGGGCCGTACGCGGTCGGCAGTGGTAAACTGCGCGCCGCCGGTGACGCACCGGGCTTCCGCGATCTGGGCATGAACTGGGTGGACTACTGCATCATCGGAGTCTTTCTCCTCTCCACCCTCCTCGGGGTGTGGCGCGGTCTCACCCGCGAGATCTTCAGCGTCCTCACCTGGGTGGTGTCGATCGGCGCCGCCTGGCTGCTCAGTGACCGTCTTGCCGAGGCCCTGTCCGGCCAGATCGCCAACCAGGCCCTGCGCGAGGCAGCCGCTGCCGGCCTGCTGTTCTTCGGCGCGCTCGCGCTCTGTGCCCTCATCACCTATTTCGTTGTCCAGGCCGTGCGTGACAGCCGCTTCTCGCCGATGGACCGGACCCTGGGCGGCGGCATCGGCCTGCTGCGCGCGGTGATCGCGGTGACCCTGTTCGTGCTCATCTCCGGCCGCATGGGGGCCAGCGACGATCGCTGGTGGCAGGATTCGAAGATGGTCTCCGGCTTCACCGGTCTCGCCGACGGCGTGGCCACCCTCATTCCCGACCGCTGGCTCGCTGCGCTGGAGCCGGGTCCGTCCTCGAAACCCTCTTCGCCCCCAGGCTCCTGACATGTGCGGAATCGCCGGCATCGTTTCCCAGAACTCCGCAGTCAACTCGGAGCTGTTCGACGCGCTGACCATGCTGCAGCACCGTGGCCAGGACGCCGCGGGCATCATCACCAACGACCATGACCGGCTCTACCTGCGCAAGGAGAACGGCCTGGTCCGCGACGTGTTCAACGCCGACGACCAGATGCAGAAGCTGCGCGGCCGCATGGGCGTGGCCCACGTGCGCTATCCGACCGCCGGCTGCTCGACCTCGGCCGAGGCGCAGCCGTTCTATACGAACACCCCGTTCGGCATCTCGCTGTCGCACAACGGCAATCTGACCAATGCCGAGGAGCTCAAGCAGGAACTGTTCCTGCAGGATCGCCGGCATCTCAACACCGAGTCGGACTCGGAAGTCCTGCTCAATGTCTTCGCCCACGAGCTGCTGCAGCGCGGCGTGCTGCGCCTGACGCCGGACGACATCTTCGCCGCCGTCTCTGGCGTGCACCTGCGCTGTCGTGGCGCCTACGCCTGCGTGGCCATGATCACCGGCTACGGCGTGGTCGGTTTCCGCGACCCCTTCGGCATCCGCCCGGCCGTCTACGGCGTGCGCGAAACCTCCAAGGGCCTTGATTACCTGATTGCCTCCGAGTCGGTGGCGCTCGACGCCCTGGGCTACGAGAAGATCGCCGACATCCTGCCGGGCGAGGCCGTGCTGATTACGCTCGACGGCAAGCTGCACAAGCGCCAGTGCGCGGCCAACCCGATCTACTCGCCCTGCATCTTCGAGCACGTGTACCTCGCACGTCCGGACTCGGTGATGGACGACATCTACGTCTACAAGGCCCGCCTGCGCATGGGCGTGAAGCTGGCCGAGAAGATCCTGCGCGAGTGGCCGGACCACGACATCGACACCGTGATCCCCATCCCGGATACCTCGCGCGTTGCCGGCGCCGAGCTGGCCGCGCGCCTGGGCGTGAACTACCGCGAAGGCTTCATCAAGAACCGCTACATCGGCCGCACCTTCATCATGCCGGGTCAGGCGCAGCGCAAGAAGTCCGTGCGCCAGAAGCTCAATCCGGTGGACCTGGAGTTCCGCGGCAAGAATGTGCTGCTCGTGGACGACTCCATCGTCCGCGGCACGACCTCGAAGGAGATCATCCAGATGGCCCGCGATGCCGGCGCCCGGAAGGTCTACTTCGCCTCGGCCGCGCCGCCGGTGCGCTATCCCAATGTCTACGGCATCGACATGCCCACGTCCTCGGAGCTCGTGGCCCACGGCCGCAGCGTCGAGGAGCTGGAAAAGCTGCTCGGCGCCGACCGCCTGATCTACCAGGACCTGCCCGACCTGATCGAGGCCGTGCGCGCCGGCAACCCGGAGATCACCCGTTTCGACTGCTCCGTGTTCACCGGCGAGTACATCACCCAGGACATCACGGCGGAATACCTGAGCCAGCTGGAACTGTTCCGCTCCGATGCCGCCAAGGCCTCGCGTAGCCAGGGCCAGACCGTCATCGAGCTGCGCAACGCCTGATCAGGCCGTGCTGCGCATTCTCGCCCTGATCCTGCTGCTCGCCAGTTCCCCGGTGCCGGCGGGGGAAGCTCCGCAGCGGGCGACCGAGGCCTCGGTGGAGAAGTTGCTGGAGCTGATGCAGGCCGACCAGATGCTGGAGCAGGTCCGCGCCCAGACCCAGGCCGCGATGCGCCAGGCCGCCGTCACCACGGCAGCCAAGCCGCTGGATGCGCGTACCCAGGCGATTCTCGACAAGTACCTCGTGCGCCTGGGCGACCTGATGTTCGGCCCCGAGAGCATGGACCGCGTCCACGCGATGATGGTGACGATCTACACCTCGCAGTTCTCCGAGCGGGAGGTGCAGGACATGATCGTCTTCTACCAGTCCGAGACCGGTCAGGCCATGACGCGCAAGATGCCGCAGGTCATGCAGCAGTCCATGCAGCTGGCGATGGCCTGGATGCAGGACCTGCAGCCGGCGATGACCGAGCTGATGGATCAGATGAAGCAAGAGATCCAGGAGGCGGCGGAACAGCCGGTACCGGTCACGCCGCGCAAGCAGGCCTTGTAGCCGCAGGGGCATTCGCCGTATCGTTGCACCGCGCCGATTTGGACCTGCTTGCGGGCGCGAGGATGGCAGCCGCCGCCTCAACAAATCCAGCTAAAGGGGGCAACAAGCCCGTTTTAGCATGCGAATGCTGGCGGGCTTTTTCGTTTCTGGAGCATGGCCGTGAATGAGTGGTTCGATCCGGAGTGGGGATTTTCGACGCTGGGCGTCCGTGCGGCCGAGCCGCGCACCGGCAACCGCGAGCATTCGGCCGATATCGCGCTGACGTCCAGCTACGTGTTCTCGTCCGCGGCCGAGGCGGCAAAGGTGTTCGCCGGCGAGGCGCCGGGCTACATCTACTCGCGCTTCACCAATCCCACGGTCGAGGCCTTCGAGCGCCGGCTGGCGGCGATGGAGGGCGGTGAGAGCTGCGTGGCGACGGCCAGCGGCATGGCCGCGATCCTGACCCTGTGCCTGAGCCAGCTCAAGCAGGGCGACCACATCGTGGCCTCGAGCGGGCTGTTCGGTGCCAGCATCAACCTGTTCAACAACATCCTGGCGCGCTTCGGCATCCGCACGAGCTATGTCGGGCAGGTTGATCTGGGCGCCTGGGAGCGCGCGATCACGCCGCAGACGCGCCTGCTGTTCGTGGAGACGCCCTCCAATCCGCTGATGGAGATTGCCGACATCGCCGCGCTGGCGGAGTTGGCACACCGCCATGGCGCGGCCCTGTGTGTCGACAACTGCTTCCTGACGCCGGTGCTGCAGCAGCCGCTCCGGCTGGGCGCGGACTTCGTGATCCACTCGGCGACGAAGTATCTCGACGGCCAGGGCCGCTGCGTCGGCGGGGCGATCGTCGGCGACGCGCAGCGCGTGGGCAAGGATGTGTTCGGCTTCATGCGCACCGCGGGTCCCTGCATGAGCCCGTTTAACGCCTGGGTGTTCCTGAAGGGCCTGGAGACGCTCTCGGTGCGGATGAAGGCGCACTGCGAGAACGCCCACCGCCTCGCCGAATGGCTGATGGAACAGCCGGCGGTCCAGCGCGTGCACTACCCGGGCCTGGCCAACCATCCGCAGCACGACCTGGCCCGCCGGCAGCAGGCCGGGTACGGCGGGGTGGTGAGTTTCGAGGTCGAGGGCGGCCGCGAGGCGGCCTGGCGCGTGATCGATCAGACCCGCCTGCTGTCGATCACCGCCAACCTCGGTGACACGCGCACGACGATCACCCATCCGGCCACGACCACGCACGGTCGCATCAGCCCCGAGGCACGGGCCGCCGCCGGCATCGGCGAGGGCCTGGTGCGCCTGTCCGTGGGCCTCGAGGACTTGGTCGACCTGCAGGCCGACCTCAAGCGCGGCCTGGATGCCTGAGATGCGGGCGGCGCTGTATCGCGCACTGTGCGAGACCGCGCCGGAGGCCAAGTGTGCGGCGGTGGCGCAGCTGGCAGCCGGTCCCTGGACGGCGGATGCTGCCGATGCCGGCCGCATTCCGGGCCGCCCCGCGCAGCCGGTGCTGGTGCACCCGCGCGAGGTTCCGCACCGCGGGCTCGGCAGCGTGGCGGGCCGGGCGGCGCTGCTGCATGCGGTGGCCCACATCGAGTTCAACGCGATCAACCTGGCGCTGGACGCGGCGTGGCGATTCGCCGGCATGCCCGAGGACTACTACGCCGACTGGATCAGCGTGGCGCAGGACGAGGCCCGGCATTTCCTGATGGTGGCCGCGCGCCTGCAACAGCTCGGATACCGCTACGGCGACTTCGAGGCCCACAACGGTCTCTGGGAGGCCGCCGAGAAGACTGCGCACGATCCGCTGCTGCGCATGGCGCTGGTGCCGCGGGTGCTGGAGGCGCGCGGCCTCGACGTCACGCCGGGCATGATCCAGCGCCTGCGCGATGTCGGCGACCCGGACACCATTGCCGTCCTCGAGGTGATCCTGCGCGAGGAAGTCCGGCACGTCGCCATTGGCACGCGCTGGTATCGCTGGCTCTGCGCGCAGCGGGGCCTGGAGGCGGAGACGCTGTTCCCGCAGCTGCTGGCCGAGCATGGCGTGCGCCTGCGGCCACCGCTGAATCTCGAGGCGCGGGCCGCGGCCGGCTTCCTGCCGGGCGAACTGCAGCTGCCAACGGCGCCCGGACATGGCTGACTCGCCGGGCCCGCTGCTGACCCTGCCCGTATACCAGGCCCTGTGCGCGGCCCGCGCGGCCGGGCAGGACAGCGTCGAGTGTTCGCTGGATCTCGGCGTCTCGCGCACGATGGTGGCCACGGGACCGGCCTCCTGGGCCTGGCAGGGCCGGGACTACCCGTATCCCGAGGCCTGCAAGGAGCGGACCGTGTACCACTGGACCGGCAGCGCCTTTGCCCCGGTGTCGCGCTACCAGGGCGCACTGATCAAGCTGGTGCCCACCGACTGGGGCATGCCGGTATTCGAGATCGACGGCATCAAGATGCTGGTCAGCGCCGAGGTCTCGCCCTACGCCGACGCCGAGCGCAAGGTCGGCCTGATCCAGCCGGCCGGCAAGCGCATCCTCGATTGCTGCGGGGGGCTCGGCTACTTCGCGGTATGGGCCCTGCGCGGTGGCGCGACGCAGATCGTTTCCTGCGAGAAGAATCCGGACGTCATCTGGCTGCGTCGCCTGAATCCCTGGTCGCCGGAGGGGGGCGCCACGGCACCCGACGCGCGGCTGGAACTGCGGCAGGCCGACGTGACGCAGGTGATCACCGGGCTGCCCGACCAGTCCTTCGATGCCGTGCTGCACGACCCGCCGCGCTTCGGTATCGCCGGCGAGCTGTACGCGCAGGTTTTCTACGATCAGCTGGCCCGGGTGCTCAAGCGCGGCGGCCGGTTGTTCCACTACACCGGCACGCCCAACAAGCTGACCAGCCGGCGCGACCTGCCGCGCGAGGTGTCCGTGCGCCTGGAGCGCGCGGGCTTCGCCACGGAAATCGTCGGCGATGGCGTGCTCGCCATCCTGCGCGGCGGCGCCGCGCGGCGCTGAGTCTCAGCCGGCGGGCGGCAGCTGCACGCGGCGCAGCTGTCCATCTTCGGCCACCAGGTACTCCATGCGGTCCTCGCGCCAGTCGGCGAGGACGATGCGCTGCGCGCGGTGGTTGCCCACGCGCAGCTGGTGATCGGCCGGGCGATGCGTGTGCCCGTGGATCAGGCGCGCTACGCCATGCTCGCGCATGGTGCGGACGATGACCTCGGGATCGACATCCATGATGTCCTCGGGCTTGTAGCGCTTGTGCTCACGGCTCTTGCCGCGCAGGTCGCCGGCGATGGCGCGGCGGCGCTCGATCGGCAGCTGCAGGAAGAGCCACTGTGCCAGGCGGTTGCGCGAGAAGCGGCGCCAGCGCTGGTAGGCCTTGTCGCCGGTGCACCAGAGATCACCGTGGCCCAGCAGCGCTCGCAGGCCGTCGAACTCGATGACGCTGGGATCGGGCAGCAGGCGGCCGCGCGTGGCCTTGGCGAAGCCCGGTCCCAGGAGGAAGTCGCGGTTGCCGCGCATGAAGTACAGGCGCACGCCGGCCTCGCTGAGGGCGCGCAGGGACGCGACCTCGGCTGCGTACTCGGCGATACCGACATCGTCGCCGATCCAGTACTCGAAGATGTCGCCCAGCAGGTAGATCGCGTCGGCCTTGGCGGCGGGGCCGTGCAGGAAACGCAAAAAGCCCTCGCGCAGAGGCGAGGGCGTATTGGGCAGATGCAGGTCCGACAGCAGCAGCGTGGTCACGCGGGCCCGCTCACTTGGCGCCGACGACGGACACCTTGTTGATCAGCACCTGGGTCAGCGGCATGTCGCGGCCGAAGGGGCGGCCGGGGCCGGTCGGCGTGGCGGCGATCTTGTCGACCACGTCCATGCCGGCGGTGACCTTGCCGAACACGGCATAGCCCCAGCCATCGAAGCTCGGATAGTCGAGCGAGCCGTTGTCGATGTGGTTGATGTAGAACTGCGAGGTCGCCGAGTGCGGGTCGTTGGTGCGGGCCATGGCAATGGTGCCGCGCTTGTTGAGCAGGCCGTTCTTGGCCTCGTTCTCGATCGGCGCACGCGTCTTGCGTTGCGCGTACTTCTCGTCGTAACCGCCGCCCTGGACCATGAAGCCGCTGATCACGCGGTGGAACACCAGGCCGTCGTAGTGGCCGTCCTTGGCGTACTGCACGAAGTTGGCAACCGACTTCGGCGCCTTGTCGGCGTCGAGCTCGAGGGTGATGTTGCCCATCGAGGTTTCCATCAGGATCTGGACGGGGGCGGCAGCGTTGGCAGTAGTCATGGTGAGTCCCAGCAGGAGAGCGGAAAGGAATTTGTTCATGGGTCGGTACGGGGGCGGTCAGGCCGCGGCGGCTTCGACGTCGGCCAGCGCGTCCTCGAGCAGCTCGATGCCGACCGCGCCGTGGGCCAGGCCCTCGGACAGGGTGCGGCGGAACGCGCGTCCCCCCGGCTGGCCACGGAACAGGCCGAGGATGTGACGGGTGATGTGGTTGAGATGCGTGCCGGCGGCGAGTTCGCGTTCCACGTACGGGAACAGGCTGGCCAGCACCTCCTGCCGGCTGGGTACCGGATGCGTGTCGCCGAACAGGCGCGCATCGACCTCGGCCAGCAGGTAGGGGTTGTCGTAGACCTCGCGACCAAGCATCACGCCGTCGAGTGCCGGCAGGTGGGCGCTGCAGTCATCGAGCGTCTTCAGCCCGCCGTTGATGACGATGGTCAGCTGCGGGAAATCCTGCTTGAGGCGGTGCACCAGCTCGTACTGCAGCGGCGGGATCTCGCGGTTCTCCTTGGGCGAGAGGCCCTTGAGCCAGGCCTTGCGCGCGTGGACGATGAACACCTCGCAGCCCTCGGCGGCGATGGTCTCCACGAAGCGGCGCATGAAGACGTAGTCCTCGGAGTCGTCCACGCCGATGCGGTGCTTGACCGTCACCGGCAGCTTCGTGGAGCGACGCATGGCGCGGATCGCCGCAGCCACGTGCTCGGGCTCGCGCATCAGGCAGGCGCCAAAGCGGCCCTCCTGCACGCGGTCGGAGGGGCAGCCACAGTTGAGGTTGACCTCGTCATAGCCCCATTTCTCGCCCAGGGCCGTGCATTGCTCCAGCTCGCCGATATCCGAGCCGCCCAGCTGCAGGGCGACCGGGTGCTCGCTGTCGTCGAACTTCAGCAGGCGGTTGCGGGCCCCGTGGATCAGGGCCGGCGTCGTCACCATCTCGGTGTACAGACGCGCATGGCGGGAGATCCGGCGCAGGAAATACCGGCAATGGCGATCGGTCCAGTCCATCATCGGCGCCACGCAGAAGCGCCAGGGGGACAGGCCGGTCAGGGGTTCGGGCAGGGGGGAGCCATCACGCATCCCGTCATTGTAAAGGTATCGCCCGGGCGGGCGCCCTTGGCCGTGCGGCCCCGGCATGGCTTACATTGCGTCACCGATCCGAACCGATGGTCCGCGCCCGTCCATGAACCCCCTAATCCCGCTCCGCCGCCGTGGCCTGCAGCGCCGTGAGTTCCTGCAGCAGCTATTCCTGTCGGCCGGCGCCCTGGGCGCAGCCAGCCTGCTGCCCGGCTGCGGCGGCGGAGGCAGCGGCGGGGCAGGCAGCGGCGGGCCGGGTCGCTTTGCGAAGCTGGGGCCGCTGGGTGAGCCCAACGAGCTGGGCATCCGCGTACCGGCGGGCTTCAGCACGCGCATCGTCGCGATCACCAACCAGCCGCCGGTGTCCGGTGGCAGCTACCTCTGGCACATCTTTCCCGACGGCGGCGGCGTGATGCCGAAGGCCGATGGGGGCTGGTACTACATCTCCAATAGCGAGATCCCCGGATTCGGCAGCCTGGGCTTCCAGTTCCCGGAGCTCGCGCCCCTGTCCGATGTGATCGAGGAGTTCTCGCCCGGCCTGGGCGGCGCCGGGGTGCTGGAGTTTGCGGCGGACGGTACGGTCGTCGATGCCTACCGCATCCTCGGCAACACCACCTTCAACTGCTCGGGCTGCGTCACGCCCTGGGGCACCTGGCTGTCCTGCGAGGAATGGCCCAACGGCCAGGTCTGGGAATGCGATCCCACCGGGGTGGAGCCGGCGGTAGCGCGTCCGACCCTGGGCTTCTTCTCGCACGAGGCGACGGCCATCGATGTCGGCCGCCGCATGATCTACATGACCGAGGACCTGCCCGACGGCCGCTTCTATCGCTGGGTGGCTGACGCCACTGACTGGCCGGCCGGCACCCTGCGTCCGGCGCTGCAGAACGGGCGCCTGCAGGTGATGAAGGTCAACGGCGGTGGCACCGCGGGCGCCCTGCAGGGGCCGCAGCCGGTGGAGTGGGTGGACGCCCTCGACCCGACCGGCCCGCAGGATCGCAGCCGCATCGAGGGCACGGCGGTGTTCGACGGCGGCGAGGGCGTCTGGAATTACCAGGGCTATGTCTACTTCTCGACCAAGGGCGACAACCGCATCTGGGTCTACGACAGCCAGGCCCAGACCCTGGAAGTGGTCTACGACCTCGCCACCGCCCCCGACCCGATCCTTTCGGGGGTCGACAACATCACCGTCACCTCGCAGGGCGACGTGCTGGTGGCCGAGGACGGCGGCGACATGCAGATCGTCGTGATCCTCCCGGACCGCACCCTCAAGCCGCTGCTGCAGATCGTCGGCCAGGACTCCTCCGAGATCGCCGGCATCGCCTTCTCGCCCGACGGCCGCCGCCTGTACTTCACCTCCGACCGCGGCGGCCCGCTGCCGGGTGGCGGGTATGGGGCCGGCCTGGGTATCACCTACGAGCTGCTGCTGCCACCGGGTTTCTGAGCGCTCAGCGGAGTTGCCGGACCTGCGCGGCCCCGCCGCCCAGGGGCAGTTCCAGCAGCAGGCCGTCGCGTGCCAGCACCACGCCTTCGGGCCGGACCGCGTCCACGCCGCGCAGGAAGACCTGTTCGGCGAGGCGGTTGGGCGGCGGCGGGGTCAGGTGGTAGAGCAGCAGGGTCGGCACGCCGGCCTCGTTGGCCAGGCGAGCGGCTTCCACCGGGCTCGCGTGATAGCTCGGGATGTCCGAGAACACCTTCTCCAGGCGCGGTCGTCCCAGCGCCTTCGCGGTGTCGTGCAGCCGGGCGACCATCTCCTGGTTCTGGGCCTCGTGGGCCAGCAGGTCGGTGCCGCGCGCCGCCGCCTTCAGGTTGGCGTCGATGACCGTGTCGCCGCTGATCACGAGCGAGCGGCCCTTGTAGTCGAAGCGGTAGCCCACGGCCGGTTCGATCGGCGCATGGGTCACGGGGAACACCCGGACCTTCAGGTCGCCGTCCTCGAACACGGGCGTCATGCCGCCCGCCGCGTCGAGGGTCAGCGGCCGCGCGTGCATGAGGCCGCGGTCGGGATCCAGCAGGGCCGCGCCGTGATGCGCCACACGGTAGCCGCGATCCATGGCATAGGCCTCGTTGAAGCCCGCGACCACGCGCGCGATGCCCGCCGGTCCGTAGACCGGCAGCGGCGTATCGCGACCAGCGATCCAGGTCTGCAGGTTGAGCTCACCGAGATCGCCCAGGTGGTCGGAGTGGAAATGGGTGAGCAGCACGCCGCCGATGCGCTCACCGGGAATGCGCAACAGGGCGAGCCGGTTCCAGGCGCCGGGCCCGACATCCACCACGTAGAACTTGCCGCCGGCGATCACTGCCAGGCAGGGACGCGCCCGATCCTCGGAGGGAAACGGCGATGAGCTGCCGCAGACCAGCAGGCGCAGGGCATCGTCGGCGAACAGGGCCTGGCGGTCCTGGTGGTCCATGCCGACGCGCATGGCGCGGGCCACGAGGCGGTCCTGGATCGCCGGTACCTGGGTCAGGGCGAGCGTGGACAGGGCCAGCAGACTCAGGATCAGCAGCAGGCGTTTCATGGGTGGGCTCTCCGCTGGTCAGACAATACGGGCAAGGAATGCGGCCGATCCCAGGGCCAGGATGGCGGCCGCGAGCCCGGGCGAGCGCAGGCCCGGCCAGCGCTGCATCAGGATCCAGAGCGGGATCACGAACAGCAGCTGACCCAGTTCCACGCCGAGATTGAATCCGGCCAGCGGCAGCGCCGGCACGGCCTGGCCCGCGTTGAGTTCGCCGAGCACACCGGCGAAGCCGAAGCCATGGAACAGACCGAACAGGGCCGTTCGCAGGCTGTCCAGGCGCGCATCATCGACCGCCCCCAGGCTGAGCAGCACCGCCGCCGCCACCAGGGCGGGCGGTAATGCGCCCATGACGCCGCCGGCCAAGGCCAGCACGCCGGTCATGAGGGCGGCGTGCTGCCGTGCGAGCGGCGTGCCCGCCAGCAGGCGTTCGGCCGCGGTGCAGGCGATGGTCAGGGCGATGAAGCTCTCCACCATGACGGCCGGCGGCCGTACCGCGCCGAGCGTGGCCAGGGCCAGGGTGAGACTGTGTCCGAGCGTGAACCCCGTGATGCGCCAGGCCAGCTGGCGCAGGCTGGCGGCGCCCAGCAGCAGCACGACCAGGAAGGCCAGGTGGTCCCAGCCGAGCAGGATGTGTTCGCCCCCCAGGGCCAGGAAGCGCGTGAACCCGGGGCTGCGCGGCGGCGCATCGGCGGCCAGCGAAATCCGGTCCTGCGCGGCGGTCAGGGCATGGGGACCGCGCACACCCTCCGGCGTGCGCAGCTGCGCCAGGTGCAGATGGCCCGGAACCGCGTCGAGCAGGAAGGCGCTGCGCAGTGCGATCGGCGGCCCCGGGCAGTGCCAGCGGGCCTCGACCCGCACCAGGCTGCCCGCGAACTGCGCGTGGACCCGGCCGGGCTGGCAGGCCCCGTCGGCGCTGACCGGCGCGAAGCCCTCGCGGACGCGCGCCGACACCGCCTCCGGGCTCGCAGGGTCGCGGGGATCGAGGCCCAGGCGATTCAGCTCGCCGCGACCCAGGCGCAGATCGGCCTGCAGCGCCGTGCCCTCGACCGTCCACGTCGAGTACGAGACCGAGCGGTTGTGCGCCGCCGCCGGCAGCGCCGCCAGCAGGGCCAGCAGGACCAGCCACTGCCGCGGTTCAGGGCGCATCGGCGTGTTGCACGGGGATCTGGTCGCGCAGCTCCTGCAGCAGCCGGGTGAGGGCGGCCTCCGCCTCGCGGCGCGACCACTCGCTGCGAACCGCCTCCGCCACGTCCTCATAGCGCGGGGCATCGGCATATCGCCCGCGGAGCAGGATGTAGCGGGTCAGCGTCCCGGTCACGAGCGGGCCGACCACGCTCCCGGCCACCGCCCGGCGCAGGGCTTCCACCGGGCTGCCGCCCAGGTGCTGGGCCAGCTGGGGCAGGGGCAGGGGATCGTCCGGCAGCGGCAGGCGCCGCCAGCCCGCCGGCACGGTGCCAGCGCCCAGGGCAGCACGGATTTCGCTGTCGTCGCCGCCCGGCGCATCGCGACGCTCGATAACCAGGACCTGCAGGCGCGGCTGGGCCGCGAAGTAGGCGGGATCGCGGGCAAACAGTTCCCGCGCTGCCGCCTCGTCCGCCAGCCCGCCGGCGGTGGTGGCATCGATCAGGCCGGCGATCAGGGTCTTGCGCAATCCGGGGTCGTCGCGAGCCAGGCCACTGGCCAGCGCATGCTGGTAGAGCAGTTCCTCGTCGACGAGGCGTTGCAGGACCGCCGCACGCTCGGCACCGCTCAGGGCTCGGCCGCGGTCGGCTTCCACCGCCTGCACCGCGCGCAGCCACTGCGCCCGGGCGATCGGCTGCTCGCCGACCAGGGCCACGGCATCCGCCGGCAGGCGTCCGGGGCGCCCTTCGAGCCACAGCGAGGCGGCGGCCAGCAGGCCACCGAGCAGGACGGCGGCCCAGGCCAGGGCGGGACGAGTGGCGGGATGGGTCAACATATTGACAGAGTGTAAACCACGCGCCTCTAATGCCGGCAAGCCCGGGGGTGAACGGGGGGAGGGGACATGCAGCGTGTACTAGTGGCGGGGCTGCTCATCGTGGCCGTGATCGGTGGGCTCGTGGCCTGGGACCGGCAGGTGGCGCCGGAGGATGCCGGCACCGTGGCGCCCGCCCGCGTGGCGGCCGACAGCCTGCGTGCCCGCGGCCTGCAGAACCGCGGGAGCGCGGAGGACGGCGAGGCGCCGGGCCAGATCCTGTTCGGCGACCTGCACGTCCACACCACCTTCTCGATGGATGCCTTCGTCTGGGCGCTGCCGCTCATGCACGGTCCCGGTGCGCGCCCGCCGGCGGATGCCTGCGACTACGCCCGCTTCTGCTCCTCGCTGGATTTCTACGCCAGCACCGACCACTCCGAGAGCCTGACGCCCCGGCACTGGTCGATGATCAAGGACACGGTGCGGGCCTGCAATGACGCCGCCGGCCCGGCCGACAACCCGGACATCGTCGCCTTTGCCGGCTGGGAATGGACCCAGATGGGCAATACGCCGGAGACCCATTACGGCCACAAGAACGTGATCCTCCGGGAGACCTCCGACGAGCTGCTGCCCAAGCGGCCGATCATCGCCGGCGGCCTGCCGTTCAAGGCCATGCGCCATGATCCGCTGCCGCTGCCGGAACGCATCGTCGGGCCCTATCTGGCCGACTTCGCCAATCGCGACCGCCAGGTGCTGCAGCAGCGCAAGCGCGAGGAACTGATCGAGATTCCGGATTGCCCCGACGGTGTGAATACCCGGGACCTGCCGGCGAACTGCATCGAGGCCGCCGATCACCCCGGCGACCTGTTCCGCAAGCTGGACGAGTGGGGCGGCGAGGCCCTGGTGATCCCGCACGGCACCACCTGGGGCTACTACACGCCGCCGGGCTCGGAGTGGAAGAAACAGCTCACGCGTGCCCAGCACGACCCCAAGCGCCAGACCCTGATCGAAGTCTATTCGGGTCACGGCAACTCCGAGCCCTATCGTGACTGGAAGGCCGTGGCCTGGGACGCGCAGGGCGAGATGGTCTGCCCGGCGAAGACCGCCGACTACCAGCCCTGCTGCCAGCGCGCCGGCGAGATCATCCGTTCGCGCTGTGCCGATCCGGCCTCCGCCGACTGCGAGGCCCGCGTGCAGCAGGTGCAGAAGAACTACCTCAAGGCCGGCCGCGCCGGCCACCTCGTGGTAGCCGACGTCAAGCCCGAGGACTGGCTCAACTGCGGCCAGTGCACGGACTGCTTCCTGCCGTCCTTCAACTACCGCCCGGGCAGCTCGGTGCAGGCCATCATGGCCTACAGCAACCCGGCGGAACGCGATGATGACGGTGGACCGCTGCGCTTCCGCTTCGGCTTCATCAGCTCCAGCGACAACCATGCGGCGGAGGCGGGCACTGGCTTCAAGCAGGTCAACCGGCACGCCACGACCGAGTCGCGCGGCGCAGCCAACGCCGTCGTGCAGCAGCGCTTCGTCGATGCCGCCAAGCCCGTGGGGGGCGACCCGGCGCAGCCGCGCGAGTTCGATTTCGAGTCGACGCCCTACAACTTCCTGCAGGTCAACGAGACCGAGCGCCAGTCCTCGTTCTTCTACACCGGTGGTGTCGTCGCTGTGCATGCCCCGAAGCGCGACCGCGGCTCGATCTGGTCGGCCCTGCAGCGCAAGGAGGTCTACGGCACCTCAGGCCCGCGCATCCTGCTGTGGTTCGACCTGCTGGGTGCCGACGGCCAGCGTCATCCGATGGGGTCGGAGCTGGTCGGTCGCGACGTGCCGCGCTTCCGCGTGCGCGCCCTGGGTGCCTACGAGCAGAAGCCCGGCTGTCCGGCCTGGACCGAGGAGGCGATCGGCCCGCAGCGCATCCAGCAGCTCTGCGGCGGCGACTGCTACAACCCGGGCGACCTGCGCACGCCGATCGAGCGCATCGAGATCGTGCGCATCCGTCGCCAGGAGAATCTCCAGGCGCCGCTGGCGCCGCTGATCCAGGATCCCTGGAAGATCCTGCGCTGCGCCGACGACGGTCAGGGCTGCACCGCCGAGTTCGAGGACCCGGAGTACCCGGCGGCCCAGGGCGAGGTGCTGTACTACGCCCGCGCGATCCAGCGTGCCGAACCGACCATCAACGGCGCGCAGCTGCGCTGCGAGCTGGATGCCCAGGGGCAGTGCATCGCCGTGAAGCCCTGCCATGGGGATGCCCGCACGCCGCTCGACGATGAATGCCTCGCCGAGGTGCAGCACCGCGCCTGGTCGAGCCCGATCTTCGTGCGTCCGCCAGGCTGAGCATGCGGCTGCAGTCCTGGCTCGATGACCTGGCGCGCCTGCAGCAGCGGCATGCGCTGCTGCTGTTTCTGGCGCTGGGCGCCTTGCTGTTCACGGTCGACGGTTTGCGTCGCCGCGAGCCGCCCCTGGTCGTGCCGGCGTCCGCGGGCGAGGGCGCGAGCGCCGAGCAGTGGCTGGAGGACGAGGTGCTGTACCGCGAGGCCCTCGCTCGCGGCCTGGGCGAGAACGACCTGATCGTGCGCCGCCGCCTGGTGCAGAAGATGCGCCAGCTGCTCGAGACCGGCGTCGAGGTGACCGAGCCCAGCGAGGCACAGCTGCGGGACTGGATCGATGCCCATGCCGGGCGCTACGGCGCCCTGCAGCGCCTGAGCCTCGACCACGTCTTCCTGTCGCGCAGCCGGTACGGGGCCGACCTGCCCGCGGCTGCGCGCCGTACCGCCGAGGCCCTGACCCGTGGCGATGCAGAGCTGTCCGCCCTGGCGGACCCGCATCCAGCCGGCACGCGGTTGGAGCGCCTGGACACCCGCAGCCTGGAACGCATCTTCGGTGCCGCCCTGGTCGAGCAGTTCGGCGCACTGCCGCTGGATCGCTGGGAGGGCCCGCTGGCCTCCTCGCTGGGCCTGCACCTCGTGCGCCTGCGTGCTCGCGAGGCCCGGGCGCCGGACCATGCCGCGGTTCGCGAGCGCGCCCTGCGGGACTATCTGGTCGAGCATCGCCGCGAGGCCACCCAGGCTGCGCTGGCACAGCTCAAGTCGCGTCACGGCCTGGTGACCGCGACACCATGAGCCGCCTCGCGATCCTGCTGGCCTGGGTGATGCTCGGCATGACGCCGGGCGAGCTGTCCGCGCACAGCATGAACAGCGCGCAGTGGCGCCTGCAGCAACTCGACGCGCAGACCTGGGACAGCCGCCTGCGCCTGCCCGAGGACTTCGAGGGCCGCCTGCTGCCGCTGCAGGTGCGCGAGCCGCCGGACTGCCGCCGACTCGAGACGCCGCGCCAGCAGCCGGTCGAGGAGGGCACGATCTATCGCTGGCAGCTGCACTGTCCGCACGGTCTGGCGGCTGGCCTCTCGCTCAGCGGCTTCACGGTGCAGCTGCCCGACGCCGTGCTCTCGGTGCAGCCGCTGCGAGGGCCGGCGCAGTACGCGGTGCTGTCCGCCACGCAGCCCGAGTGGTCGCCGCAGGCGCAACCCTTGCCGCCGCCCGTCGCCCACTACCTGGGCCTGGGCGTCGAGCACATCCTGCTGGGACCGGATCACCTGCTGTTCGTGCTGGGCCTGTTCCTGCTCTGGCGGCGCAGCGGCCGCGGGCTGGCCCGCCTCGTGGCCACGCTCACCGCGTTCACGATCGCCCATTCGCTCACCCTCGGTGGCGCGCTGCTGGGTGGCTGGTCGCTGCCCGCCGGTGCGGTCGAGGCCAGCATCGCGGCCTCGATCCTGCTGCTGGCGCTGGAGTTGGCCCGGGACCATGCCGGCGACAGCCCGGGCCCGGCGCAACAGCATCCCCATGCGCTCGCCTTCGCCTTCGGCCTGCTGCATGGCTTCGGCTTTGCCGGTGCGCTCGCCGAGATCGGCCTGCCGGAGCAGGCCCGCGTCTGGGCGCTGGCGGCCTTCAACCTGGGCGTGGAGGCGGGGCAGCTGCTGTTCGTGCTGGCCGCCCTCGCTGTCCTGCGATGGCAGCCAATGCCGCGGCGCTGGGCCCCGGTGGCCCTGTGCCTCTACGGCAGCGCGGCGGGCTACTGGGTGATCGAGCGCAGCGTGGCGGTATTGGCATGAACGGAGGCAGGACAATGAGGGATGCAAGCAGGGTCACCGGGTCGCGCCAGTGCCGCAGCGAGGCGGTCCTGCTGCTGGCGGTCCTGCTGCTGTCTGCCTGCGGCCAGTCGAGCCCGCCGGAGCTGGCGGTCGTGACGCCGCCCGGTACCGAGCAGGGCGAGTGCGGACCTCTGGTGCCCGGCCGCAAGCAGGCGCTGTACGGCGACCTGCACGTGCACACCAGCGATTCCTTCGACGCCTACTTCTTCAACTCCATCAACGGACCGCGGGAATCGCTGCGCTTCGCCCAGGGCGAGCCCGGCGGCTATCCGGCCGGCGACACCGATCCGAACACCGCGGTGACCTTCGAGCAGCTCGACCGGCCCCTGGACTTCGCCGCCAACACCGACCACGCCGAGTTCCTGGGGACCTTCCGCGCGCTGTGCGAGGCCAATGGCACCGTGCCAGCGGGCACCAACCCGGCCTGCGAGGCCGTGGGCCGCAGCATCCGCAACGACATCCGCGCCTTCGTCGAGGGCCGCACCACGCCGATCCAGATCGCGATCCAGGCCCTGCTCGCCGAGGTGCCGACCGACCGCACGGCCTGGATCGCGCAGCAGCAGATCACCGACGAGGAGTACCAGCCCTGCCGCTTCACCACGCTGCACGGCTACGAGTACAGCTCCAACAAGCGCGGCCAGATGCTGCACCGGAACGTGATCTTCCGCGGCGATGCCGCCGAGGTGCCTGATGTCGTGTTCGGCTCGGCCACGCCGCTGACCGGCATCGACGACCGCAACGCCAACGACGAGTGGATGCTGTTCGACCACCTGCAGAGCGAATGCGGAGGGCTGGCCGACTGCCGCGCGCTCACCATCCCGCACAGCGCCAATCTTTCCGATGGTCGCTTCTACCTGCCGCGCGACTTCGCCACCGGCCTGCCGCCGGGGCGCGATGGCGCGGCGCTGACCCCGGCCGATGCCGCGCTGCGCGGTGGCTACGACCGGGTGTTCGAGATCTACCAGCACAAGGGCAGCTCCGAGTGCGGCGCGGGACTGGAGGGCAGCTACCTCGAGGGCGAGGAGAGCGGCTGCGACTTCGAACTGACCAAGAACGTCTGCGCCGGCACGCCGGAGGACCCACCGTCCTGTGCCCGCTACTGCAGCGGCGACCCGGCGCGCGATCCCAACTTCTGCTCGCTGCTCTATGGCCCGACCTATCGCACCCAGGTCTGCCAGACGGTCGGTCCCGACGGCGGCTCCGGGCCCGCGGCCAACTGCACGGTGCCGCTGGACTACTACCGCAACGCGATGGCCGAGGGCCTGACCCTGCGCGGCCTGCTCGGCGTGAATCCCTACCGCGCCGGCATCATCGCCTCCACCGATACCCACAACGGCACGCCTGGCATGGTGCGCGAGCGCCAGTACCCGGGCCATGGCGGGGTGCTCGAGGACGAGCCCAAGGATCACCTGGGCCTCTGGGACTGCGACAACAGCACGCGGCCCGTGAATCCCGAGGACCCGTCCGACCCCGGCAACTGCACCAACCGCGTCTTCACCGACCGCGCCCGCGGCTTCGGCACTGGCGGCCTCGCCGGCGTGTGGGCGGCGGAAAACACGCGCGGCCAGGTCTGGGATGCGCTGCATCGTGGCGAGACCTTCGGCACCTCCGGCCCGCGTATCCGCATTCGCCTGCAGGCCAGCTGGACGCCGCCGCCCGCTGACATCTGCGCGCGCCTGGCGCAGGGCGGCGAGAGCGTGACCGCGACGACGGGTGCGGTGATGGGCGGCGACCTGCCGCCGCGGCCGGCCGGTGTCACCGGTGGCCCCTACGTAACGGTCTGGGCCCTGCAGGATCCGGGTGGCAGCGAGCCCAGCCTGCCGCTGCAGGCCATCGATATCGTCAAGGGCACGCTCGATGCGAGCGGTGCGCCCAAGGTGCAGCCGCACGACAACGTCGTGAAGACGGCCCGGCCGGTCCGCCCGCCGGCAGCCGACTGCTCGGTGGCCGTGTCTGGCCATCCCGAACAGCTCTGTGTCACCTGGCGCGACCCGGACTTCCAGGCCACGCGCGACGCCTGGTGGTACGCCCGCGTGCGCGAGATCCCGAGCTGCCGCTGGAGCACGCAGCTGTGCCTGAGCAGCGGCGTGCAGTGTTCTGCGCTCAGCCCGGCCAACGGCATGTTCCCGGCCGAGAGCGGCTGGAAGGGCTACGAGGGCTGCTGCCGTATCGAGGGCGAGCCGGGCAGCTTCCGCGGCCGCAATCTCTTCACCACGATCGAGGAGCGCGCCTGGGCCTCGCCCGTGTGGTACGAGGCGCCCGCGGCGCCCTGAGCGGCACGCGACCTCATCAACCGCTTCTCTTCATTTTTCCGAGTGACTTTTCCGTGATCCAGGATTTCCGCAACAGGCTGTGCGTCATCACCGGTGGTTCGAGCGGCATTGGCCTGGCGATCGCCGAGGGCCTGGCTCGCGAGGGCGCGCGCCTGCTGCTGGTGGCGCGCGATGCCCAGGGCCTGGCCCGCGCGGCCGAGCACCTGCGCGGCCTGGGCGCGGCCGAGGTGCAGAGCTTCAGCGCCGATGTGGGCCGCGACGGCGATCTGGCCGGGTTGCAGGCCCGCGTCGCGCAGCTGGCGCCGGCCGCCGACCTGGTCGTCAACAGTGCAGGCATCGTCAGCGGCGGTCTGCTGCACGAGGTGCCGCTGGAGGAATGGCGGCGCCTGCACGAGATCAACGTGCTGGGCGTGGTGCGCGTACTCGACGCCCTGCTGCCGGCGATGCTGGCACGAGCCCAGCGCGGCGAGGGCGGGGGGCACATCGTCAACATCGCCTCGGCCGCGGGCCTGGTCGGCTTTCCCAGCCTGGCGGCCTATGGTGCGACCAAGGCCGCGGTGATCGGCCTGGGCGAGAGCCTGCGCGGCGAACTGGCGGCCGCGGGCATCGGCGTGACCAGCGTCTGCCCCGGCTTCGTGAAGACGCCGATTGCCGGCAAGTTCAAGCTGTTCGGCCGCCTCGACAACGAGCGCACGCAGCGCTTCGTGCGCGACTGGTTCGAGCGCAACAACCTTGAAGCGACCACCGTGGCGCGCAAGACCCTGGCCGCCGTGCGGCGCAATCGCGGCCTGGTGGTCGTGGGCAAGGATGCGGTTTCCGGCTACTGGACCAAGCGCTTCTCACCGGCGCTGCTGGAGCGCTTCCTGCGGCGCATGAGCCCCGGCGCTCGCCGTCGCACCGCCGCCTGAGGCGGGGTCTGCGCATGACGGCCGTGCTCTGGGGTTCGGAGCTCTCGCCCTTCTTCCTGAAGATCGAGGCCCTGTGTCGCCATGCCGGCCTGCCGACCGTGCGCCGCCCCGATGGCGGCACGCCGGGCGAGAACCTGCGGCTGATGTGGCGCCTCCGGCGCGCGCAGGCGCGGGGGAGGGTGCAGCGCTGGCCGACGCCGGATCCGCTCGACGAGTACCCGCTGGTTCCGTACCTGATGACCACCGATGGCGCCGTGCATCACGACAGCAGCGGCATCGCCGGCTGGCTGGACGCGCATCCGCCGGCCTCGGCGGCGCCCCTGATCCCCGTGGGGGATCCCGCACTGGCCTTCGCCTGCCGCCTGATCGACGAGGCCCTCGACGAGATCGGGCTGTACTGCGTGCACCATCACCGCTGGGTGGTTGCCCGGGCCGACAACGACGCCGGCATGCGCCTGGCGCAGGAGTACCGCAGCCTGGTCGTGCCGCCCGCGCGGCCGCTGATGGCCGCCTGGTTCGCGCGGCGGCAGACGCGGCGCCTGCCCTACCTGTTCTCGGTCGCGCCGCAGAACGCGTCCTGGCCGCGCGATGGCCGGCCGGTGCCGCCGTCACGCGAGGGGTTCCCCGCGACGCATGCGCGGCTGGAGGCCGCCTGGGACGCGCTGGTGGATGCCGCCGATGCGGCCCTGCGCCAGCAGCCCTATCTGCTCGGCGGTCGCTTCACGCTGGCCGATGCCGCGGTCTACGGCCAGCTGGGCATGAACCTGTCCGATCCCGCCGCCGAGCGCCGCCTGCGCCGGCGCGCGCCACGGTTGCGGGCCTGGCTGGGTCACATCGCGGAGGGCCGGCATGTCGGCACCCTCGGCGCGGTCGGCCTGCATGAGGATCTGCAGCCGCTGCTCGACTGGACACACCGGCACTTCGTGCCCCTGATGCGCGCCAACGCCCGGGCCTACGAGCGCCTTCGGGCGCAGGGGCAGGTTCGCGGGAACGAGGCCGCTTTCGACCGCGGCGAGGCCCTGTTCGAGCTCGACTGGTGCGGCGCTCCCGCGCGCAGCGTGGTCAAGACCTTCCAGGTGCGCGTCTGGCGCGACCTCTGCCGGGAGGCCGCGGCCCTGTCGCCCGCGGACCGGCAACGGTTGCCGGTCACCGCGGACTGTCGGTTTCCCTGAGGGCCTGGCGCCCGCGCAGGCGCTCCACCCAGAACGCTGCGTGACGGATCCCCAGCTTTTCGGGATCGAAGACCGGATCGAGGCCGGCCCTCTGCTGCGTCTCGTAGTCGCGCAAGGCCGCCAGCGCCGGGCGTTGCAGGATCAGGATGGCGATCAGGTTGAGCCAGGCCATCAGGCCGACGCCGATGTCGCCCAGCGCCCAGGCCGTGTCGGCGCTGCGCACCGTGCCGTAGGTGACGGTGGCAAGGATGCCCAGCCGCAGCACCAGCAGCATGCCCGGCGTGCGCACCTGGCGGTTGAGGTACTGCAGGTTGGTCTCCGCCATGTAGTAGTAGGCGACGATGGTGGTGAAGGCGAAGAACAGGATGGCCAGTGCGACAAAGCCGGCGCCGTAGCCCGGCAGCGTCGATTCCACCGCGGCCTGTGCGAAGCCCGGCCCCGGTGCCACGCCGGGCAGGGCCTCGCGGATGAAGCCACCGGCGGGCTGGATCACGTTGTACAGGTCAGTGCACAGGATCATGAAGGCCGTGGCCGAGCACACCAGCAGGGTGTCGACGTAGATCGAGAAGGCCTGCACATAGCCCTGCTTGGCCGGGTGGCTCACCTCGGCCGCCGCCGCGGGATGCGGACCAGTGCCCTGTCCGGCCTCGTTGGAATAGACGCCGCGCTTGACGCCCCATTCGATCGCCAGTCCCAGGACGGCGCCGAAGGCCGGTTCCAGGCCGAAGGCGCTGCGGAAGATCAGGGTCACGACCTCCGGAACCCGGTGCACGTTGAGGAACATGATCACCAGCGCCACCAGGATGTAGGCGGCCGCCATGAACGGAACCACCAGCTCGGCAAACCGGGCGATGCGCCGCACGCCGCCGAAGACGATGAAGCCGAGCACCACCACCAGGCCGGCCGCGATCACCGTCGGCGGGACGCCCCAGGCCGCTTCCATGCTCAGGGCGATGCCATTGGCCTGCACGCCCGGCAGCAGGAAGCCGGTCGCCAGCACGGTCGCGATCGCGAAGGTCCAGGCATACCAGCGCTGGCCCATGGCCTTCTCGATGTAATAGGCCGGGCCGCCACGGTACAGGCCCTGCTCGTCGCGCTCCTTGTAGATCTGCGCGAGGGTGCACTCGATGAAGGAGGTAGAGGCGCCCAGGAAGGCGACCAGCCACATCCAGAACACGGCACCCGGACCGCCGTAGGCGATGGCCGTGGCGACGCCGGCGATATTGCCGATGCCCACGCGCCCCGACAGCGACATGGCCAGCGCCTGGAAGGGCGAGACCCCGGCCTCGGACGCGCTGCCCGCCCGCATCAGGCGGATCATCTCGCCGAAGCCGCGCACCTGCATGAAGCGGGTGCGGATCGAGAAGTACAGCCCGGCACCGAGGCAGAGGCCGATGAGCGCCTTGCTCCAGATCAGGGCGTTGAGGGTGTCGATGAGGGTCTGCACGGGCGGGGCCTGGACGCGAAGGGGCAGCGGTGCGCCGATGCCCGGGAGGGAAGCGGCGAGGTTAGCCTGCCGGCGAGCGGCTGGGAACGGGCGAGGGGGCCAGTTGCTCGCGCAGGAAGCCCAGGACCCGATCGAGTGCCATCCGCGTCGGCTGGCCCGCTTCGTCGATCAGGTGCGTGGTCAGCATGCTGTGCGGCGGGATTGGCGTGCCGCGCCGCGCATGGCAGTTGTCCAGCTCGATGGCCTCGAAGGCCTCGCCGAAGGTCTGGCGCAGCTGCTCGAAGCGCTCCGCCCGGCACATAGGATCACCCTTGAAGCGCAGGCCCAGGATGCGCGCGCCCGCGTGCGCGATCTTGTCGCGGGCGGCCTGGATCTCCGCCGGCGAGGCATGCAGGGCGGCGCGCTGGCCGCGCGTGGGTCCGCCGGGCAGCGAGGGCTGGGCCAGGACCGGGGCGATCACCGGTGCGTCCAGCATCATCGCCAGGCCGAAGTTGCCGGTGATGCACATGCCGACCACGCCGACGCCCGGCCCGCCGCACTCCGCGTGCACATGGCGGGCAAGGGCGCGCAGATTGTCGACGATGGGGCTGGAGGCCTCGGCCGCCAGCACCCGGAACTCGCGACGGATGCAGACACGGGCCAGCGTGTGGCCTGCATAGGGCAGGCTGATCGGCCTGAGCGGCGTACCGAACAGCTGCGGCATCCACACGCTGAAGCCGGCATCCGCCACGCGGCGGGCAAAACGCGCCACCTCGGGCGTGATGCCGGGGATCTCGCTCAGGACCACGACGGCCGGGCCGGTGCCGCGCCGGTACAGCTCAAGATCCCGGTCGCCGCAGGCTTGCTGCTGCAGCGTGAACCCAGGGATCGCGGGCAGCCGGGTCATGGGGCGACGGCAGCGGTCACGCGCTCCAGCATCCACAGACGGTCCTGGCCCCAGGTGGTGAAGCCCCCGAGGCGGAAGCTCGGCACGCCCCAGAGGCCGGCTGCGAACAGCGCGTCGCGATGCGCCTCGGCCCGCCGGGTGTCGGTGCCACCGGCGAGGGTGCGCTGGGCCTGCGCCCAGGCTAGGCCGCTGCGGGCAATGACGCTGTGCAGCACCTCGTCACGGCGCACGTCGAGGCCCTCGGCCCAGACGGTCTGGCCGGCGATCGCGCAGTAGCGCAGCTGCGTGTCGGCGTCGGCCTCGTAGGGGAAGACCGTGAGCAGGCGCAGCACGCCCTCGCCAACCGGGTCATGGATGCGCCCGAAGGGAATGCCGGCCGCATCGGCGCAGCGCTTCACGTCGCGCACGATATACAGGCGCTTGAGGCGCGGTACCGGCAGGCCGCGCATCACCATCGGCAACACCGGGCGCACCTGCAGGCGTGGGTACAGGCCGCGACGACGGGCCTCCAGGAGTTCGACCGCGGCAAGGTAGGAGTAGGGGCTGCGGAAGCTGAACCAGAATTCCAGCGCTGCGGCGGGGTCGGCCTCGGGCTGCGGCGGCAGGCAGGCCGGGTCCCGCCGCGAGAGCGGTGCAGCGTCCTCGATCATGCCGTCGGCGCGCAGCCGCTGTTCGAGCGTTTCGAGCCGGTCCAGGGCCCAGAACCACTCGCCGCGGTACTGCCACATGGCCGGCAGGTAGTGCCCGAGCCGCTCGCGCCGGCGCTGTCCGGCCTGCTGCACGGACGCCGTGGCCGCCGCATCGGCCACCGGGCCGGGCATCGGTCGCTGCGCCGTCACCGCGGCCAGCGCCGCGGCCTCGCAGGCGAGGAAGGCCTCGGCCGTGTTCGTGGCTGCGAGCCGGGCGGCGAGCGCAGCGCGATCCGCTTCGCCCAGCGCCACGGGCGACGCCAGCCCATGGCAGGGCGCCAGGCGCGCCGCATCGGTCGCGGCGAAGGCGCGCTGCCGCGCCTCCTCGGGATAGGTCTGCGGATCGGGCGTCGGCACCAGGTGGATCCGCAGGGGCCGGCGCAGGCGGGCCGCCCAGGTCCGCGCGAGCGCCGCGCACAGCTGCGAATGCGGATCGCCTGCTTCGTAGTACAGCTCCAGCTCCGTGCTGGCCCGCAGGCGGGCGACCGGGTCGCGCGAGGCGGCGATGCGCTCGGCAATCCGCGACTTGAAGCTGGGTGCGAGCCCGGCAAGGGGCAGTTTCTGGCGGCTCATGCGTTGCATCTCCCCGGTTCGAGACCTTGTCCTTGACCGGTCCCCGGCAAGTAGTTTACATAGTGTCAATATCTACCGCGAGCCCGGCCGGTCCGGGCACAGGAGCGATCATGAGCACGAAGGGCATCGAGCTGTACACGGCCCCCACGCCCAATGGCTGGAAGATCTCCGTGGCCCTGGAGGAACTGGGCCTGCCCTACACGGTACGCGCCGTGAACCTGATGGCCAATGAGCAGAAGAAGCCGGAGTTCCTGGCGCTCAATCCCAATGGCCGCATCCCGGTCATCGTCGACCACGACAACGGCGGCTTCACCCTGTTCGAGTCGGGCGCGATCCTGATCTACCTCGCGGAAAAGACCGGCCGGCTGCTGCCGCGGGACCCG
>DASUDL010000004.1:0-14173 GCA_036275615.1 Solimonas sp. | reverse complement strand
GCCACCGTGCTGATCGCGATGTCGCACTCGCGCGCCACGCTCTTGAAGGTCTTGCCCTGCGCCAGGGCGCGGGCAATCTGCTGCTCGCGGGTCGACAGCACGTCGAGCGGGTGCGGGCGGCGGGCATGCAGGAGCACGAGGTTGCCCTCGCGGTTGGCGCGGAAGTGCAGCTCGCCCAGGACGAAGCGGGCCTGGCCGGTTGCGAACAGCTCGGCCGGCAGCGGGAACGGCAGTATCGACAGCTCAGGCATGCCGAGCAGTTCCGCGAAGCGCGGGCTGCAGACGTAGATTCCACCCCGCTCGTCCACCAGCGCGGCACTGCCGCGCGAGGCGCGGTCCATGGCCTGCAGCCACTCGTCGCGCAGGATGAACTGGCGCAGCGACAGGGTCGCCGCCTGGGCCAGGTGTCCGGCGACGCGGCGCAGGGTTTCCTCATCGACCCGCGGCGCCTGTGGCAGGCGCAGCAGCAGGGTGCTGTGCAGCGGCGTGCCACGGTGGGCGATCTTCAGGGCGCGCCCGCCCACGGCACCGCCGGTTCCCTGCAGTTCCCTCGGCAGGACCGGCCACTCCAGCCAGCGGCGTCCCTCCGGAAAGCGCAGCGACACGATCTCGGACTGCGGCACGCCGGCGCCCGACGGCCATTCGGCATACTCGCCGGGCAGTTCACTGCCGCCGCGCGTGAGCCAGGCGGCGCTGGACGCACCGGTCCAGTCACAGAACTGCTGCAGGGCCTCGACCCGGAAGCGACGCCAATCCAGCTCGAAGGCCAGGCTGTAGAACGACTGGATCAGGCGATCGGGTTCCGACGGGCTATGTTCCTGCATGTGCGTTCAGGTCCCCTGCGCGGCGGAGTCCCCCAGCCGCGATCGATGCGATGTCGAGGTCTCAGGTATACCACCGCAGGCCCGGCCGGGACCAGCCGCGGACTCGGGCTCAGCGGTCCGGCTGGTCCTCGTCATAGGCGGCGGGGTCCTCGATCGGCTCAAGGTGGGTGAACACCGTGACCGGGGCGAAGCGGGCCCGCACCTGCGCCTCGACGGCCTCGACCAGGTCGTGTCCGCGCTGCACGGTCCAGGCGCCGGGCACCAGCACGTGCATGGACACGAAGCGGCGGGCACCGGCGCGGCGGGTACGCAGCGCATGGAAGGCCAGGCCCTGGGCGCGATAGGGGGCGAGCACGGTATCGAGCACCGCCCGCTCCGCCTCGGGCCAGGACACATCCATCAGGCCCTGGGCGGCGTCGTGGAGCACCCGCCAGCCGGTGCGCAGGATCACCACCGCGACCACCAGGGCGATCAGCGGGTCCAGCCACAGCCAGCCGCCAAGGGCGACCACCGCCACCGCCAGCACCACGCCGACCGAGGTCCAGACGTCGCTCATCAGGTGATCGGCGTCCGCCGCCAGGGCCGCGGAGTGGTAGCGGGCGGCCGCCCGGCGCAGCACCAGCGCCACGGCGCCATTGATGCCGGAGGCCAGCACGGAGATCAGCAGGCCCGGTCCCGCCTGGACGATGGGCTTCGGGTCCCAGAGGCGCGGAATGGCGGCCCAGGCGATGGCCGCGGCGGCGGCGATGATCATCGCGCCCTCGAAACCGCCCGCAAAGTACTCAGCCTTGCCATGGCCGTGGGCATGCTCGGCGTCGGGCGGCTGCACGGCCAGGCGCAGCGCCCAGAAGGCGAACAGCGCGGCACTGAGGTTGACACCGGATTCGAGTGCGTCGGAAAGCAGGCCCACCGAGCCGGTGAGCTTCCAGGCCAGCAGCTTGAGACCCATGGTCGCCAGCGCCGCGGCGACCGACAGCAGGGCGAACCGCGCCGCCCCTGAGACCGGCATCGGGGCTACGAGACCAGCTGGGCGCGCATGACCTCGGCCTCGATCGCATCGAGGTCGGGGATCAGGGCTTCCTGGTTGGCGATTCGCACGCGCGACAGCACCAGGTCGCTGCGGTCACGGTCGCGCAGCTCGGCCGCGCGCACGGCGCTGCGGTTCAGTGTGACCAGGTGCGGATAGCCCTGGGTCACGAAGGCCAGCTGTGCGTTCGCCAGGTGACGACCCAGCGAGTTGATGACGACGATGCGCTCGCGACGGCGATCGGGGGCCCCGCCGGCGCCGTTGAGCGACTCGAACTGCAGCACCGGCACGCGCCGGTTGTTCCACTCGCAGTAGCCAAGCAGCCAGTCCGGTCCGTCGCCACCCGCCTGCAGCGCCTCGCGGGACAGCACCTCGGCCACGGCCGCGTTGGGCAGCAGGAGAGTGTCCTCGTGCAGGGCGATCAGCACGGCATAGATCTGTTCGCGGCTCATGCGGCGGTCTCGGCAAGGACGTTGCGCAGCTCTTCCAGCAGCTGGTCTTCCTGGTAGGGCTTGATCAGGTAGCGGTTGACGCCGAGGGTGCGGGCACGCTCGCGGTGCTTCTCGCCCGAACGGGAGGTGATCATGATGATCGGCGTGCGCGAGATGCGCGTGGTGTTGCGGACGAAGGCCGCGACCTCGAAGCCGTCGGCGCGCGGCATCTCGATGTCGAGCAGGATGGCCACCGGCTGCTCGGTCTGCAGCTGCGCCATGGCGTCGAGACCGTCCTTGGCCGTGGCCACGCGGTAGTTGTTCTTGAGCAGCAGGCGCTCGGTGACGCGACGGATCGTGGTCGAGTCGTCCACCACCATGACCAGCGGCAGCTGGCTGATGCCGCCGCCAGCCGCGGCCTCGCCCACCGCCAGGGTGCGCAGCACGCGACGGGCGCGGTCGTGGGTCAGGGCCGCCACGTCGAGCACCAGGACCGCACGGCCGTCGGCCAGGATGGTCGCGCCGGTGACACCGGGGATCGCGGAGATCTGCGGACCCACCGCCTTGGACACGATTTCGCGGTTGCCCAGCAGGCTGTCCACCACCACCGCGAAGCGGCGCTCGCCGGCACCCAGGCCCTCGGGCAGGCGGACCAGGATGGCATTGACCATCTTGGCCTCGATGCTGGGGTCGCGCGGCGTACCGATCAGCTCGCCCAGATAAAGCGTGCGGTAGTCGTGGCCGCCGTACGGGAAGGTCGGGCCGTCCTCGGCGTAGAGCGCGTCGAGCTGCTCGCGCGGAATGCGGGCCAGGCCCTCGATGCTCGACAGCGGCAGCGCGTACAGCTCATGGCCCACGCCGATCAGCAGGGCCTGCGTCATGGCGAGCGTCAGCGGCAGGCGGATGAGGAAGCGCGCGCCCTTGCCGAGCTCGGAGTCGAGTTCCAGGGTACCGCCCAGCTGCTTGACCTCGGCCGCCACCACGTCCATGCCCACGCCGCGACCCGCGTCCTGGGTCAGGACCTTGGCCGTCGAGAAGCCGGGCATGAAGATGAACTGTGCCGCCTGCTCGTCGCTGACCTGGGCGCCGGCCGGCATCAGGCCGCGCTTCACCGCCGTCTCGCGGATCGCCTGGAAGTCGAGGCCACGGCCGTCGTCGCGTAGTTCCATGAACAGCTGCGAACCTTCGCGCCACAGGCGCACCGTCACCTTGCCCGTCGGCGGCTTGCCATTGCGCTCACGCACCTCGGGGGTCTCGAGGCCATGGACCACGGCGTTGCGCAGCAGGTGCTCCAGGGGCGCGGTCATGCGCTCGAGCACGTTGCGGTCCATCTCCGCCTCGATGCCCGCGAACTCGACCTCGGCGCGCTTGCCGTTTTCCAGGGCCGTCTGTTGCACCACACGCTGCAGGCGCGCGGCCTGACGCGAGAACGGCACCATCAGGGTGCGCATCAGGCCCTGCTGGACCTCGGTGTTCACGCGGCCCTGCTGCAGCAGGATGGTGACGGCCTCGCTCGCCAGCTCGTCGATGGCGGCGTGGACGCCGGACAGGTCGCCCACCGATTCGTTGAGCGCCCGCGACAGCTCCTGCATGCGGGTGTAGCGGTCCATTTCCAGCGGATCGAACTCGCCGGCGTAGCGGTCGGCGCCTTCGGACTGGGTCAGGCCGCGCGCGGAGATCTGGGCCTCGGTCTCGAGGTCCAGCTGGCGCAGCTGCTCACGCGTACGCTGAATGGCCTGCGCCATTTCCGCGAGCTGGTTCTGCACTGCGGAGTTATGTTCCTCGAGGCGCGAGCGGAAGATCGAGATTTCGCCCGCCTCGTTGAGCATCGTGTCCAGGGCTTCGACCGGCACGCGCGCGGTCTCGCGGCGCATGGCGACCAGGCTCTCGCTGTCCTCGTCAGGACGCCAGAACAGCTCGGGGTCCCACAGGCCCGAGAGGGCGGCGGCTGGTTCGTCGACCGTGAAGCCGGCAATGCTCTCGGCCGGAGCCGCGGCAGCGGCCGCCTGGCTGTCCGTGCCGGCCTCGGGCTCGGGTTCGGCTGCTGCGCCTGGCTTGGCGGCCTGGACCAGCGGCGCATAGTCGCCGCGTTCCAGCAGATCGGTGAGTGCCCGCAGCCCGGCGGTCGCTTCGGCGACCGGGCCCAGCATTGCCGCGCTGCCGGCGCCGCCGGCGGTTTCAAGGCGATGGATGACCGTCTCGAGGTCATGCGCGGCATCACCCATGGCGAACAGGCCGGCCATGCGCGCACCACCCTTGTAGGTGTGCAGGGCACGCTGCATGTCGCGGGCCGCCGCCAGCTCGGCCGGCCGAGCCTGCCACTGCGTCAGGGCCGACTCCAGCTGTTCCATCAGCTCGACGGCCTCGGCGGTGAAGACGCCGACGAGTTCCTCGTCCACCTGGACCTTCGTCGCAGTCCGCTGCGGCGCCTTGGGCATGGCAGCCGGCGCACCGTCCGGCGGGGTCACGACCACTGGCTGGCTGAGTTCCAGTTCCTCCAGCAGGGGGCCGACATCCGGGATGACGCCGCGGCGCAGGTCATCCAGCGCCAGGTCAAGGCCGTCGACCGCATTGTGGAAGCGGGCGAAGAAGCGGCCGTCCAACGGCAGCATCCGTGCCTCGACCGATTCCAGCAGGGTCTCCATGGCGTGCGCCACGTCGCCGAGCATCGGCAGGCCGGCAACACGCGCGCTGCCCTTCAAGGTGTGCAGCACCCGCTTCAGCTCATTGCCCGCCTGTGCATTGGCAGGGTCGCGCTCCAGCGCGGAGGTGCTCTGGTCGAGCGCCTCGAGAAGCTCCTCGCCCTCGCCGAGGAAGATCTGCAGCAGCTCGGGGTCGAGCGGCTCGTCGCCCATGGAGACGGGCGGCATTTCGATCGCCGCCTCGGCCTCGAGCAGTTCGGGCGTGATCGCCTCGGCGGAGGCCGCCTCGGGGGCAAGAGCGGGCGGTGCCTCTCCGAAACCCGACAGCTCGATTGGCGCGTCCTCCTCGGGGAAGGCCAACACCGGCTCGTCTTCCGCCACCGGCGGCATCTCGATGCTCAGCAACTCTTCGGCCGGTGCAGCCTGCGCCACCTCCGGCAGGGCGGCGGGCACCGGCTCCGCAGCCACCGGCGCCGGCACGATCACGCGCGGCGGGGGCGCCTGACCGCCGGTCCAGACCAGGGCCTCGATCTGAGCGACGACCACCTCGCCTTCACCCCGCAGGCGGCCCTCGCGGTAGGCATCGAGCTGCTGGTAGAAGGCTTCGCAGATCCGTTCGAGCGTACCGAAGGCGGCGGCATCCGGAATGATCGTCTCGCCGGCCAGCTCGTCGAGCCGCAGGTGCAGCGCGTGGGCGGCGTTGCCGATGGCGCGGCACTCCGACATCAGCGCGGCGCCCTTCAGGGTGTGGCAGACCACCTTCATGTCCTGCGGGGCACGCAGGTTGTCGGGCGACTGGATCCAGCCGCGCAGGATCTCCTCGAGCTTCTGGACCAGATCGAAGGCTTCACCGGCAAAGATCTCGGCCAGCTCGCGGTCGGCGGCACTGAGCAGCGAGGTCTGGTCCGGGACATGCGCCTGCAGGGCCTGGATGCGCTGCAGCCAGAGGCGGGCATCCTGGGCCTGGGCGGCGGCCGTGCCGACCTGCTCGGTCCATTCCTTCAGCTGCGCTGTAGCATCGTCGAGCAGTTGCAGGCCGGCGCCATCCAGCGGCCAGTCGGCTTCCTGCAATGCGTTGAGGTAGGTTTCCACCGCGCCGGCGCAGTCGCCGATTGCCGGGGCGCCCACCAGACGGGCGGCGCCGCGCAGCGTGTGGTAGGCACGCACGATTTCCGGATCGATCGGCTGGCGCGAGAGCGAGCGGTCGCGCTGGCCGAGCCAGTCGCCGACCAGGGCCAGCTTCTCGCGCGCATCCTCGCGGAAGATTTCCGCCATTTCGTTGTCCGGCCCGGCGGCCGCGGGATCGCGGCCAGCCGCCAGATCGTCCAGGCGGGCGCGGAGGGCCGCCACGGATGCATCGGCAGGCCGGTGATCGCGGAAGGCCTCGATCAGGCCGGGCAACAGGGACACGCTCTCGACCACGGCAGCCACGACCGCCGCGGAAATGGCGATGGAGCCGTCCAGGCACTTGTTGAGCACGTGCTCGACCGACCAGCCGAACTCGCCGATCTCCGATGCGCCCACGGTGCGACCGCTGCCCTTCAGCGTGTGGAAGGCCCGGCGGATGGTGGTCAGCGCGTCGCGGCTCTGCGGATCGCGCGTCCACGACGGCAGGGTGCTGTCAAGCGTCTGGCGAACCTCGCCAGCCTCCTCGAGGAAAATGTCGCGGATCTCGGGGTCGAGCTCGTCCACCAGGGGCGCGGCCGGCGCCGCCCCGGGCGGCGCAGCCGGTGCCGACGCGGCGGCTTCGGCCGCCAGGCTGGCGAAAGGCGTGGCGAGCGTGTCCGGGGACATCGCCCCAGCATCGGCGGTGCCATCGCCCGTCCCCGCCAGCTGCTCCAGGAAGTGCGTGTAGTCGTCGAGGATGGCCTCGGCCGAAGGCAGGTGATCGCGGGCCGCCTCGACGTAGTACTCGGCGCAGGCCAGGGTGTCCGCGAAACGTTCCGCGCGCTCGCGCGAATCGCCCAGCGACAGGAACCCCGGCCCGGCGACGAAGCTGCGCAACTGGCGCTGCAGGCCGGCGGCCCGGGCATTGCCCAGCATCTCGAAACCGGAGGCGATCTCGTCCAGCAGTTGCAGGGTCTCCGGCAGGCTGTCCTTCTGGCCGTCGCGCAGGAACAGATCGACGTTGGCCTTGACGCGTGCCAGATTGACCAGAGACTCGCGCAGCAGGGCCGCTGCGCCCTCGACGACATCGCGTTCGGCGGGGGTCTCATCGCGCAACTCGGCCGGCCGGTCCATGTCGCGCGGCTTGCGGAGCTGGCCGAACAGGGCGCTCTCGAGGCTGTTCTCGACCCTCAGGATCGACGTGGCCAGGTCCATCCATGGCGCACTGCTGCGGTCGGCACCGGCCGAGGCCAGGAACTCGCCCTGGTTAGCCACCACCTGGCGCAGCTGGTTGAGGCCCAGCGCGCCCAGGGTGTCGGAAATGCGCTTGAGATCGGCGCAGGTCTTGGTGAAGTCGACGCCCGCACCGCCAGTGCGCACCGCCAGATCGATGCTGTCCTTGATCTTGGCGAAGTCGTTGCGGATCTCGTCGGCGACCTTGGCCAGCAGGCTGGTGCTCGGACCGTGGATCTTGCGGCGGTTCTCCTCGACCTGTGCGGCACTCGGCAGGTAGGCCGCGAGATTGAAGGCGTTGCGCAGGGCGCGCACCCGCGTACCGTCGCCGCGCGACCGGCCGACGAAGAACAGCATCTGCAGGGAAAGGTCGCCGGCATTGGCCGAGGCCGCGTCCTCCCCATGATCGGCCAGCAGCTTGAGCTGCGCGCCGGCGCGCCCGAACAGGCGCTTGAGTTCCAGCGAATCCTCCAGCGCATGCGTGAGCAACGCCTCGACCGCGGCTGCCGCCACCCGCCACAGCTGGTGCACCGCACCGCGCTGGGCATTCTGGGCAATGGCCTCGGCGATCTTGCCGATGCGCGCCAGACCCGTCGGGTCGGCCGGGTTGCGCAGCCAGGTCAGCAGCGAGCTCTGGTAGTGCGGCAGCAGCTTGCGCGCCTGGGCCTGGGCGTCGGCCAGCACGCCATCCTGGCCCTGTGGCAGGGGCAGGCTTACGTTCAGCCCCTGCATCTGCGCGACGAACAGTTCCGCCTCGGTCAGCACCGGCTGGCCCCGCGCCAGGCGCAACTCGTTGATGGCCGGATGCAGAACCAGTGCGCAGTCCTCGGCGCCTTCCGAGAGCGCCTGGAAATAGTCGTGCAGCTGCACCGTGCCGCCGAGCAGGGCCGAATGCAGGGGCTCGGTCTCGCGCACCTTGTTCTGCAGCAGGTCCTGAAGGCTGGCCTGCATCTCCTCGGCCAGCGCCGCAGCGCCGTAGCACTGGATCATTGCCGAGGTGCCACGCACCTGGTGCAGTTCCACGAAGGCCTGCTGCAATGGCAGGGCATCGCCGCCGTTCTCGGCATGCTGCTCGATCAGCGCACGGGCGCGGGAAACGCTCTGCTCCAGTTCACCCCGGACCCAGTGCAGGCCGTTGACCAGCTGCGGACGCGGATCGGCGTTCATAGGGCGGCAGCGCGGAAGGCCTCGCTCTGGGCGAGGCGGTGGAGCGAGAACGCGAGCCAGGGCTGGCCTTCACGGACAAAAGCGCCAAGCAGGTAGGGCGCAAATGCGCCCGACTCTGCGCGCAGTTCGGCCCTTTGCTCGCTGGGCGCGAACTGGCGATAGCCCGCCACTTCGTCGACGACGACGCCCGCCGGCATGCGCTTGGAATTGATGACCAGCACGCGCCGACCGCGCGCGGCCTCCGGTGCCGGCAGGCCCAGGAACAGCGGCAGATCAATAATGGCGAGCATTTCACCGCGAACGTTGGCCAGGCCTGACAGCCAGGGCTGGGCATTGGGCACCCGGGTGCTGCGGGGCGGCACGATCACCTCGCGCACATCCTCGCGCGGAGCCACCAGCCAGGACCCGCCGATCCGGAAGCCGAGGCCTGTCCAGGTCTGGGCCTGGCCGGCCACAGCGTCCATGCGGGCCGCCCGCAGGCGGTCCTCGATCTGCAGCAGCAGGCCGAAGGGATCATCGCGCATCGCTGGAAGTTCGGCGCTCATGCCGTTGCGTCCTGGCCTGGACTTACTTGCGGATGTGGGCGCGCACGGCGCCGATCAGTTCTTCGCGCGTGAAGGGTTTCGTCAGGTATTCGTCCGAGCCGACGATGCGACCGCGCGCGCGGTCGAACAGGCCGTCCTTGGACGAGAGCATGATCACCGGGGTCTGGGCGAAACGCGGGTTGCCCTTGATCAGGGCGCAGGCCTGGTAGCCGTCCAGGCGGGGCATCATGATGTCGATGAAGATGATGTCCGGGGCGTGATCGGCGATCTTGGCCAGGGCCTCGAAGCCGTCCTGCGCCGTGATCACCTGATAGCCCTCGCGCGCCAGCAGGGTCTCCGCCGTGCGTCGGATGGTCTGGCTGTCATCGATGACCATCACCTTGGCCGGAGCCGCGGGCTGCTGTGACACTCCCTATCTCCCCTTACTCATTGAAGTCTTCAAGAACCCACGACTACTACCTGATTTTTAACACAGTCCTTGAAGACTGCCTATCCGTCCCGATGTTCCGGGATGCCGCCGCCGGCCCATGCGCTACCATCCCCCCATGAACTCAGCCCTGCATCCCGCCGTTCCCCGCCTCAGCACTGCGCAGACCGCGCCGCTCTTGCAGCTGGAGGGCACGCTCCTGGCCCGGGCGGCTGACATCGAAGCCTGGTTCCGGTCCCAATGGCTGAAGACCCCGCCGCCCTTCTACAGCTCGGTCGACCTGCGCAACGCCGGGTTCAAGCTCGCCCCGGTCGACACCAACCTGTTCCCGGGCGGCTTCAACAACCTGAATCCCGCCTTCGAGCCCCTGTGCATCCAGGCCCTGCAGGCGGCCATGCAGCGGGTCTGCCCCTCGGCCTGCGGCGTGCTGCTGATCCCCGAGAACCATACCCGCAACAAGTTCTACCTCGAGAACGTCGCCACCCTGTTCGGCCTGATCCAGAAGGCCGGCTACAAGGTCCGTATCGGCACCCTGATCCCGGAAATCCGCGAGCCCACAGAGCTCACCCTGGAAATTTCCGGTCGCAAGCTGCTGCTGGAACCCCTGCAGCGTCATGGCAACAGCCTGCGTGTCGGTGATTTCGAGGCCTGCACGGTCTTGCTCAACAATGACCTGTCGGCCGGGGTCCCGGACCTGCTGCGCGGGCTGGAGCAGGACGTGATCCCGCCCCCCAACCTGGGCTGGCACATGCGCCAGAAATCCAACCACTTCGGCTTCTACCGCGAGGTGGCCAAGGAATTCGGCAGCCTGCTTGGCGTCGACCCCTGGCACGTGGACCCGCTGTTCCGCAATTGCGGCCAGATCAACTTCCAGCGCCGCGAAGGTCAGGAGTGCCTGGAGGCGAACGTCGAGCTGCTGCTCGAGGACATCCGCGCCAAGTACAAGGAGTACGGCATCACTGACGAACCCTTCGTCATCGTCAAGTCGGATGCCGGCACCTACGGCATGGGCGTGATGACCGCGCGCAGCGTCGAGGACATCCGCAACATGAACCGCAAGGCGCGCACGCACATGAGCAGCGCCAAGGAAGGCCGGGACGTCACCGGCGCCATCATCCAGGAAGGGGTCTATACCTTCGAGAAGCTGGGCGAGGACCAGGCCACGGCAGAGCCCGTGGTCTACATGATCGACCGCTTCGTGGTCGGCGGCTTCTACCGCCTGAACTCCCAGCGGGGCAACCAAGAAAACCTCAATGCCCCGGGCATGCGCTTCGAGCCCCTGGCCTTCGAGGAGACCTGCGGCTCGCCGGATCCGCGCTGCGGCCCGGACGAGCGTCCCAACCGCTTCTATGCCTACGGCGTGGTCGCACGACTCGCGGCCCTGGCCGCCGCCCGCGAGATCGCCGCGGTGGCCGAACTGCAGGCCACGCCGGCCGCGGCCTGAGTTCTCCGTCCGATGACCCGCACGCTCGGCGTGGTGATGGACCCCATCGGGTCCATCAAGCCCTACAAGGACACGACCCTGGCCCTGATGCTCGCCGCGCAGAAGCGCGGCTGGCAGCTGCGCTACCTGGAGATGCAGGACCTGTGGCTGCGCGACGGAATCGCAATGGGCCGGGTCCGCCCGGTCACCGTGTTCGATGACCGCAAGCACTGGTACGAACTGGGCGAGGCCGGTGAAAGTCGCCTCGGTGACCTTGACGCGATCCTGATGCGCAAGGACCCTCCGTTCGACCTGGAATACGTATCGGCCACCTACATCCTCGAGCGGGCCGAGGAACAAGGCGCCCTGGTCGCCAACCGCCCGCGCTCGCTGCGCGACTGCAACGAGAAGGTCTTCATCTCCTGGTTCGCGCACTGCTGCGCCCCTACCCTGATCTCGCGCAATGCCACCCAGCTGCGCGCCTTCCATGCCGAGCAGGGCGAGGTGGTGCTCAAGCCCCTGGACGGCATGGGCGGCGCGGGCATCTTCCGGGTCGGCCGCGACGGCCTGAACCTCGGCGCCATTCTCGAGACCCTGACCGACAACGGGCGGCGCACGATCATGGCGCAGCGCTACCTGCCCGAGATCCGCGACGGCGACACGCGGGTACTGGTGATCGATGGCGAGCCGGTGCCCTACGGCCTGGCCCGCATCCCGCAGGCCGGCGAGACCCGCGGCAACCTGGCGGCGGGCGGCCGCGGTGAGCCGCGCCCCCTCACCGAGCGCCAGCGCTGGATCGTCCAGCAGGTCGGCCCGGCCCTGCGCGAGCGAGGCTTGCTGTTCGTGGGCCTCGACGTGATCGGCGACTACCTGACCGAGATCAACGTCACCAGCCCCACCTGCGCCCGCGAGATTGATGCCGCCTTTGGCACCGACATCGGCGGTCTCGCCATCGCCGCGCTCGAACGGCAGTTGCGCCAGCGCCCATGAGTCCGCAGTTCTGGAGAGGGCTGCGGCGCCAAGGCGCCGTGGCCGCCGGGCTCGGCATCCTCGTGTGGCTGGCCCTGCGTCCGGCATCCGCGCCAGAGGACCGCAGCGATCCGCAACTGAGCCACGCCGAGTGGCGGGCACTGGACAACGACGTCTCGGTGCAGATCCGTCGCGACGAGGATCAGGGCCCGGACGAAGCCGAGGCGGCGTTCGAGGAGCTGCGCCAGATCCTGCTGGCCTACGAGCGCCGCTGGGCCGTGCAGGGCCCCGACAGCCCTGAATACGAACTGGCCCGCATCAACCGCCAGCTGGCCGCCGGCGAGGACACGGAGATTCCGCCGGAGATGCGGCCACTGTTTGGCAGCGCCGCCCGCTACGCCAGTCTCAGTGGCGGACTGTTCGACGTGCGCATCGGCCGCCTCCTTCAGCTCTGGGGCCTCGCCGGCAGCAGCGCCAGCCCCGGCATCCCGCCAGATCCTGCAGCGCTGGCGCTGGCAACCGCCGCACTGCTGAAGCCCACCGTGGGCGGGCCGCAGGCGCCGCAGCTCGACTTCAGCGCCATCGCCCGCGGCGACGCCGTGGACCAGGTGTTGCGCCACCTGCGGGATAGCGGCTTCGGCCATGCGCAGGTGCGGATCGGCGAGCACTGGGGCGCCAGTGGCGAGAACGGCCGCGCCCCCTGGACGGCGGCACTGCCTGCGGTGCCGCCCCTGCCCGCGGACTGGGCGAGACTGGAGCTCCAGGACGGAGAGATGCTCGGCACCCGCCGCTGGGACGAGCGCAGCTTTGAACACGCCGGGCAGCGCTACCATGACCTCATCGATCCGCGCAGCGGCTATCCGGCGCAGGGATTTCGCAGTGTTAGCGTCGTCACCGACGAGGGCGCCCGGGCGGCCGCGGCCAGCACGGCCCTGTTCGTCGCCGGGCCGTCGGCCTGGACCGACGCCGCCCGCGCCCTGGGCATCGAGCAGGCCCTGGTCATCGAGGCCGATGGCACGGTCCGCGCCACCCCTGCCCTTGCACGCCGCCTCCGGCTGACCGGTGACGTCCAGGTGCAGACCACGCCCGGGCCCGCGCTCCCGGCACTGCCGTCGCCCTGAATCCACCACCGGTCGGCGCGCCGGCTTGTGCCCTGCCCCCGCCTTGCCGATACTCCGGTCCATGAGCGACGCGGCCTGCCTGAAGAACCAGTTCCTCATCGCCATGCCAGGCTTGGAAGACGAGAATTTCAGCCATACGGTGTCGCTGTTGTGCGAGCACAACGACGCCGGGGCCATCGGGCTGGTCATCAACAAGCCCACCGATCTCAAGCTGGGCGACATGATGGAGCAGATGGGCCTGGAGCACGCGGCCCTGGACGACGACGCCATCGTCTACTGGGGCGGGCCGGTGCAGCCGGAACGCGGCTTCGTGGTCCACCGCCGGCCGGGCGGCTGGGAGTCCTGCCTGCAGATCGGCGAGGACCTCTACATCACTACCTCGCGCGACATCCTGCGGGCCATCGGCAGCGGCGAGGGCCCGCGCGACTATTTCGTGGTGCTGGGCTATGCGGGCTGGGGCGCCGGCCAGCTTGAGAGCGAGATCCTGCACAACTCCTGGCTCAACACGCCGGTCAGCGGCCAGATCCTGTTCCAGACCCCGATCCGCGACCGCTGGCAGGCCGCTACCCGCCTGCTGGGCGTCGACGTGACCCAACTCGCCGGCGACGCCGGCCACGCGTGATCGTCCTCGCCTTCGACTACGGCGAGAAGCGCCTGGGGACTGCCGTCGGCGACGATGTCACCGGTAGCGCTCGCCCGGGCGCCACCCTGGCACCGTCCGACTGGCCGGGCATCGCCCGCCTGATTGCCGACTGGAAACCCGCAGCCCTGGTTGTGGGCCTGCCCCTGGACGAGGACGGTGGCGAGCAGCCAGCCAGTGCCGGTGCCCGGGCTTTCGCCCGCCAGCTGGAAACCCGCCACGCCCTGCCCGTGCACCTGGCCGACGAGCGTTACAGTTCGCGCGCGGCGGACGACGCCCTGCGCGAAGCCCGTTCCAGCGGCCGCATGGGGCGCCGCGTGCGCAAGGGCGACCGCGATGGCCAGGCCGCCCGGGTGATCCTGGAGCAGTGGTTCGCCGGGCGCGGCTGAGCCGCTTCGCGACCGGCGCGATCGTGCCGGATCAGCCATGTCAGCCTGCCGACCGGCGTCGCGGCGGAAGCGACCTGCCGTACAATCCGCCCCCAGCATGAGCCACGACCTCCAACTCGATACCCAGGGGCGCCTGCGCCACCTCCTGACCCTGGAAGGCCTGAGCCCTGAGTTGCTGACCGAGATCCTCGACACGGCGGAGGACCTCGAACAGCGGCAGCGTGCCGG
>DASUDL010000003.1:0-19901 GCA_036275615.1 Solimonas sp. | reverse complement strand
TCGGCCGCCTCATACAGCCCGCGTCGATTGAGGGCACCGGTCAGCGGGTCGGTGACGGCCTGCTCCAGAAGTGCGGCGTTCAGCCGGGCCAGTTGCTCGGTGCGTCGTTGAACCCGGGCCTCCAGGCTGCGGTTCAACTCGTCCAGTGAGGCATTGCTGAGCTCGAGCGCCAACTGCTTCTGCCGCAACTGCTCGAGCAGCGCGGCCAGTCCCAGCGTCATCAGGCTCAGGATGAACACGAACTCCTGTGCCTGGATGACGGCCATGCGCGGATCCGTGGCCCCGAACGGATTGCTCCCCCGGCTGGTGGCCACGACCACGATGGCGGCCAGGACGGCGACGGTCTTCGACGTCGCCCGCAGATCGAAACGATAGGCGACGTACAGCGCGGCGGGCAGCAGCAGCACCGGGCTCAGGTGAATCCCGGCCACCCGACCATCCTGGCCGGACAGGATCAGGCCGCCGATGGCGAGGATCACCGCAATCATCGCCGCGTAACGCCACCGCAGCGCTGCGCTGCGCTGAACCGAGGCCGGCTGTCCGGGCCAGAACTCCAGCAGCAGCGGCGTCAAGATGAGCAGCCCGAGGCCGTCCCCGAACCACCAGATGCGCACGAATTCCAGGTAAGGCGTTTCGCCGCCGCGAAACTGGTGGTAGACCAGGGCCCCCGGGATCGCCGCCGCCAGTGAGCCCAGGAATGGCGCACCGATCACGAACTTGGGGACGTCCGCCAGGGACTGGAAGCGGAGGTTGAATCCCAGGCGGCGCAGCAGGGTTGCCGCCAGGGCGCCCTCGCCCAGATTCAGGACCCCGAAGCTGAGCGCCTCGACCCAGGTAAAGGTCGGCAGATCGGCCGCGATCTCCGCGCACAGGGCTGCCAGGGCGATCGCCGGAAACTTGCGCCAGCCAAACAGCAGGAAGGCCGCAAGCACCACGGCATTGGGGGGCCACAGAATGGCCATGCCTTCCGGCATTGCCGTGAACGACACACCGACCCTGGCACCGAGGTAATAGAGCCCGAATACCAGTGCAACATCGGTCCAACGGGGCTCGCGACTGGTCATGGACGTCCCAACCTCGTGAGAGCAGGGTCAAGCCTGCGCGCTGCAGGAGCGCCGCGCATTGACCTGAGTCAGTCCCTGCCCGGCCCGGGCGCGTTTTGGCGATGCGCCGGCGTCGGGTCGCCTCGCACGCTCCCTTGGCCCCCGCCTGCTCAGGCGTTCATGCGCAGCGTGCGCGCAATCTCCCAGAGGTCCTTGCCGACGGGCTCGGCCATCAGCACCACGACGATCTGTTCCTTGTCCATGTTGCGGGCCTGCTCGCAGGCCCAGGCCATGGCCTGGGCGGTCTCGATGGGCGGAACGATGCCTTCCAGGCGGGCGCAGTCGTCGATCAGGCGTCGTGCCGCCGCCGCATCGACCCGCGCGTGCTCGATCCGTCCGGTGGCCTGCAGCCAGGCCTGCTCCCGACGCACCGCCGGGTAGTCCGCCGCCTCCAGCAGCCAGGCTCTACGCTGCTCCTCGTCGGCTGTGTACGGCAAATGGAAGCGGGCATACAGATCGGAGCCGTCCGGACCGGCCTCCAGCCCGTGACGGACCTCCACGCCCACCAGGCGGACGCCCGGCGCCTGCACGAACGGGGGAAACAGACCCAGGGCATCCGGATTGGCACCGACCCGGGCCACCAGCAGGTCCGGCTCGCGATGCCACTGTGCCAGGCACTGGCGACGGCACTCCCTGCCGATTGCGGAGACGCAGTCGCGGACCAGGGTGGGATAAGGCTCGGGCGCCGCCATCAGGCCCGGCGCGAACAGGCAGCGGGCGGGATCCGCCAGGACGTGACGAAGTGCCGAGATGGCCGGCCCCTCCGGCCCCGGGGACACGGCCGTATGGAGCTGGGCGCCCATCAGCCGCATCCCGGCGATCGCGGCATCACCGCGCTCCAGCTGCTCCCGGCTCAGATACACCACTGCCTTGAGGCCGTGGCGCGCGGCGGCAGCGGCAAGTGCGGGGCCGGCATGACCCGAGGTCACGACCGTGCTGCGTCCCAGCCGCTGCGCCAGCAGGGCCTGGCCTTCGACGGCGAGGCGCAGGTGCATATCGGGGGGCAGCAGGTCCTCGCGCTTGAAGCAGAGTTGGGCGCCGCCGACCTGATGCGACAGGCGCCGCGCGTGGTACAGCGCCCCGGGACGCCCGCCACCGCGGGCCAGGCCCAGATCCAGGGCCGCGAGGAACCCGGCCCCGCACTGAGATCGGTACTGGCGGGCCAGGTCGGCGAACCAGTGGGTGGCCCCCTCCTCGTCACCCAGCCGGCGCGGCAGCGGTGCCTGGGGCTGAGGCGGATCGAATGCCAGGATGATGTCGTCCGGATGCTGGAACAGAGGCTGATCGGGCATGAGGATGCGCCCCATTTCGGCAACCTCCCGCCAGATCGGCGAGCCCGGCTCCTGCCGGACCTGCGGTGACAGGATCTCCGCGTGCTGCAGGAATTCACGCGGCCGGCGCTCGTCGAAGTAGATCCGGAGCAGCGCCAGGCGCGGTCCGGGATCGTCGGGTTCGAGGGCGAGGTGGCGCAGCATCAGCTGCTCGAGCGCGTGGTCGTGGGCGAGGCTCCGCGACGGCGCCAGCGAATGAGGGGTCGTGTCCATGGCACCAGCCTCCCCCCGCCAGGGCGCTCGCGCATTGATCCCGGTCAATCGCGGGCAGCCCCGTCGGCGGACTGACCCAGGTCAATGCCCGCCCCCTGCGCCGTCCCCAACCATGTCGGCACTTCCGGCAACGAGGCCCCAGGGATGAACGCAGCCAGTACCGCAGCACCGCCGGTGTATGCCGATACCGTGATCCGGCAGTTCACGATCATGACCGTGGTCTGGGGCATCGTCGGCATGTCGGTGGGCGCCTGGATCGCCGCCGAGCTGATCTGGCCAACCCTGGATTTCGGCCTGCCCTGGCTCAGCTACGGGCGCCTGCGCCCCCTGCATACCAATGCCGTGATCTTCGCCTTTGGCGGCTCGGCCCTGATGGCGACCTCGTTCTGGGTGGTGCAGCGCACCTGCCAGGCCCGGCTGTTCCTGCCCGGTCTCGCGTCCTTCGTCTTCTGGGGCTGGACGGCGATCATCGTGCTTGCGGCGGTCACCCTGCCCCTGGGCATGACCCAGGGCAAGGAGTACGCGGAGCTGGAGTGGCCCATCGACCTCCTCATCGCCGTGGTCTGGGTGGCCTACGCGGTCGTGTTCTTCGGCACCATCGCCCAGCGCCGCGTCAGCCACATCTATGTCGCCAACTGGTTCTACGGCAGCTTCATCATCGCCGTGGCGGTCCTGCACATCATCAACAGCGCGGCGATCCCGTTCTCGGCCACCCGGAGCTACTCCGCCTACGGCGGCACCGTCGATGCCATGGTGCAGTGGTGGTACGGGCACAACGCGGTCGGCTTCTTCCTGACCGCGGGTTTCCTCGGGATGATGTACTACTTCGTACCGAAGCAGGCGGGCCGGCCGATCTACTCGTACCGGCTCTCCATCGTGCACTTCTGGGCCCTGATCTCGGTCTACATGTGGGCCGGCCCGCACCACCTGCAGTACACCGCCCTGCCCGACTGGGCGCAGTCCCTGGGCGCGGTGTTCTCGCTGATCCTGCTCGCCCCGAGCTGGGGCGGAATGATCAACGGCATGATGACCCTCTCCGGCGCCTGGCATAAGTTGCGCGAGGATCCGATCCTCAAGTTTCTGATCGTGTCGCTGTCGTTCTACGGCATGTGCACCTTCGAGGGGCCGATGATGTCGATCCGCACGGTCAATGCGCTCTCGCACTACACCGACTGGACCATCGGCCACGTGCACTCCGGGGCCCTGGGCTGGGTCGCGATGATCTCCATCGGCGCGATCTACATGCTGGTGCCGCGGCTCTGGGGCAAGCCCGCGATGCACAGCATCCCGGCGATCAACCTGCACTTCTGGCTGTCGACGATCGGCACGGTGGTCTACATCGCGGCGATGTGGATCGCCGGCGTCATGCAGGGCCTGATGTGGCGGGCGGTGTCTGACGACGGCTCGCTGACCTACAGCTTCATCGAGGCGCTCAAGGCGACGCAGCCCTTCTACGGCGTTCGCCTGCTCGGCGGACTGATCTTCCTCTCCGGCATGTTCGTCATGGCCTGGAACATCTGGCGGACCATCGCCGGGGCTCCGGTGCCGCAGAGCGCCGACCGGCTCGTCCAGGTGTCCGCATGAACCACGATCGCATCGAACGCAACATCGCCCTGATGGGCGTCCTGGTCGCGATCGCGATCAGCTTCGGCGGCATGGTGGAAATCCTTCCGCTCATGCACCAGGGCAGCACCACCGAGCCGGCGCCCGGTCTGAAGCTGCGCTCGCCGCTGGAAGTGGCCGGCCGCGATGTCTACCTGCGCGAGGGCTGCTACAACTGCCACTCGCAGATGGTGCGCTCGCTCCACGAGGAGGTGATGCGCTACGGCCCGCCTTCCACCGCCGGCGAGTCCGTCTGGGATCATCCCTTCCAGTGGGGCTCCAAGCGCACGGGCCCGGACCTGGCCCGCGTCGGCGGCCGCTACAGCGATGACTGGCACCGCCTGCATCTGATCGATCCGCGCAGCCTGGTGCCGGAGTCGAACATGCCGGCCTACGCCTGGCTCGCGGAGATCCCGGTCGACGGCCCGGAGACCGCCGCAATGATGCGGGCCCTGTCCCGGGTGGGGGTGCCCTTCAGCGAGCAGGACATCGCCGGGGCAGCGACGGCTGTCCAGGGCCGCTCGCAGCTCGACGCCCTGATCGCCTATCTCCAGGGGCTCAAGGCCCCGACCACCGGGAGCCAGCCATGATCGGCGGCATCGTCACAGCCATCCTGCTCGTCGTGTTCCTCGGCATCGCCGCCTGGGCCTGGTCGGCCCGCAACCACGAGCGCTTCGACGCCGCGGCCCGCCTGCCGCTGGCCGACGAGGCCACACCACCGCAGGCCCGCGGCTGCGGCGACTGCGGCTGCCGCGGGGCACGTCCATGAGCGGCTTCTGGAGCGTATTCATCGGCCTGATCACGATCGTCTCGATCCTGGCGCTGCTGGCCCTGCTGATCGCCAATGCCCGCGGCACTCCGGGCGAGAGCACCGGGCATGTCTGGGACGAGGACCTGCGCGAATACAACAACCCGCTGCCGCGCTGGTGGCTGGTGATGTTCGTGCTGAGTATCGTGTTCGGCCTGGTCTACCTGCAGCTCTACCCCGGCGTCGGCGACTTCGAGGGCAATCTCGGCTGGACCCAGGACAAGCAGTTGCGCGAGCGGCTCGCCGAGGTGCAGCAGAAACGCAACGCACGGTACGAGGCCCTGCAGGGCCTGGACATGACGAGCCTGCAGCGTCATCCCGAGGCCCTGGCCCTGGGACGTGCGGTCTACGTGGCGCAATGCTCCGGTTGCCATGGCCAGGACGCCCGCGGCGCCCTGGGTTTTCCGGATCTCACGGATGCCGACTGGCTCTACGGTGCCGGCGCCGAATCCGTCCTGACCTCGATCCGCGAGGGTCGCCAGGGCCGGATGCCGGCTTTCGCCGCCGTACTCGACGACGCCGCGCTGACCCGGCTGGCCGGGACCATCCGAAACTGGGACGCCGCCGGGGCCGATCCGGCCGGGCGTACCGAGGGCCTGGCGCTGTTCGCGCAGCACTGCGCCGCCTGCCACGGGGCCGAGGGCCGCGGCTCGCCCGCCCTGGGCGCGCCGAACCTGCGCGACGCGGTCTGGTTGCACGGCGGCTCCGCCGAGCAGGTACTGGCTACGCTGCGCCAGGGGCGCAGCAGCCAGATGCCGGCCCACAAGGATCTGATCGCCGCCGAGGAGATTCGCGCCGTCGGCGCCTATGTCCTCAGCCTGTCGGCGACGCCATGAGCCACGAGAGCCCCGAGGAGGCCGAGGCGATCGTGCGTGACGCGGCGCGGCGCGCCCTCGGCTCGCGCTCGCGCTGGCGGATGCTGGCCGCCGTGCTCTGGGCCGGCTTCCTCGGTGCGCCGCCCATCCTCCTGCTCTGGATCGGTGGCCACTCCCTGGCGCAGGACACGAGCCTGGGCCAGGTCTCGGCGATGTTCTTCCTGGCCTGGGGCTGCGCGACCGTACCGGCCCTGATCGCCGCGGTGATCGTCGATGCGGATCTCGTGCCGAGCCGCCGGCATTCCCGCGATGAGCCCTGAAGCGCCCGTCCTGATGTACAGCGCGGCGCCGCGCATCCAGGTGCGTGCCGCACATGGCCGCCATGCACGGCTGCGCCTGCTGGCCATGGTGGTGCTGCTGGCCCTGTTCTACGGCCTGCCCTGGATACAGGTCGGCGGCCGTCCCCTGGTGTGGTTCGACCTGCCCGGCCGCCAGTTCCATCTCTTCGGCCTGCTGCTGGTGCCGCAGGACCTGATCTACCTCACCTGGCTGCTGGTGATCGCCGCGCTGACCCTGTTCTTCTTCACGACCCTGGCCGGACGGCTCTGGTGCGGCTACGCCTGTCCGCAGACCGTGTGGACCGAGGCCTTCATGTGGATCGAGCAGGCCTTCGAGGGCGACCGCCACCAGCGCCTGGCCCTGGACCGGGCACCCTGGACGCCCGCCAAGCTCCTGCGTCGTGGCGGCAAGCACCTGGCCTGGCTGGCGCTGGGCCTCTATACCGGTCTGAGCTTCGTTGCCTACTTCGTGCCGGCGCGCGAACTGTTCCCGGCCCTGATCGCCGGCACGCTGGGCGGCTGGGCCCTGTTCTGGGTCCTGTTCTACGGCTTCGCCACCTGGGGCAATGCCGGCTTCATGCGCGAGCAGGTCTGCAAGTACATGTGCCCCTACGCGCGCTTCCAGTCGGCGATGTTCGACCGCGACACCCTGATCGTCGCCTACGACGCGCAGCGCGGCGAACCCCGCAAGTCGGAGGCGCGACGGCTCGGCAGCCCGCGCGGGGCCTGCGTCGACTGCTCACTGTGCGTGCAGGTCTGCCCGGTGGGGATCGATATCCGCAAGGGCCTGCAGTACGAGTGCATCGCCTGTGCGGCCTGCGTCGACGCCTGCGATGCGGTCATGGACTCCGTGCAGCAAGCCCGGGGCCTGATCCGCTACGGCAGCCTGGCCCAGCAGACGGGCCAGGGTCTGCGCCTGCTGCGGCCACGCAGCGTCGGCTACGGCCTGCTCTGGCTGCTCCTGTGTGCGGGCTTCGTGGTCGCGCTGGCACAGCGGACGCCCTTGCAGCTCGAGGTGATGCGCGACCGCCATGCCCTGTACCGCCAACTCGGCGACGGGCGCATCGAGAACCTCTACAGCCTGCACCTCGGCAGCCAGGATCGCCGGCCCCTGCGCCTGCGCCTTCAGGTCACCGCGGCCGACGGTCGTGCGCTCGAGGTCGACCCCGCCGTGATCGAACTGGCGCCGGGCGACAGCCGCAGCTTGGCCGTGAGTGTGCGCAGCCGCGACCTGCCGCCCGGCCTGCAGTCCGCGCGATTCCAGCTGGTGGCCGAAGACGATCCGCGGCTGCATATCGAACGGCAGGCCAGCTACCACGCCGGCGCCCCCCGCCCCGTCGGAGATCCCGCACCATGAGCCAGTCCCATCCCGTTGCAGCCACCGTCCCGGCACCCCGCGGGGGCCTGCTCTATCTGGCGCTGATCGTGGTGCTGCTCGGGTCTGCCTTCGCCGCTGGGGTGGTGACAACCGTGACGGCGCTCGAGCGGGGCTTCACCCCGATCGAGAACGGTCCACCCCGCCTGCCCGGCCACTGAATGTCCATGGGGACCGACTGGCAGGTCTACGACCGCCCCGACCTGCTCGCGGCGGTCACCACCGCCACGGACGATCCCGGCGGCGAACGCGAGGCCCTGCTGGCTGTCGAGGGCCTGCACTGCGCCAGTTGCGCGCAGCGCATCGAGCGCCTGCTGGCCGATCAGGCCCGTCGGGTTCGCGTGAACCTGAGCGCCCGGACCGTCGATTTCCTGTTTTCGCCGGCCCGGGCGCCACTGTCCTCGATCATCGCGCGCCTGGCGGACGCGGGGTTCGTGCCCCAGGTTCTGGCCCAGACCGGCGGGGCCGGCGACGAGGCGCGTCGCCAGCGGCGCAGCCTCGCCCGCATCGGCATCGCCGCACTGGGCTCGATGCAGGTGATGATGCTGGCCTGGCCCCTGTACTTCGATGCCGCGGCGATCGATGCCGGCACGACGGCGCTGCTGCGCTGGAGCCAATGGCTGCTGGCCACACCGGTGCTGTTCTACAGCGGCTGGCCTTTCCTCGAGGGTGCCTGGCGCAGCCTGGCCACCCGCAGCCTGGGCATGGATGTTCCGGTGGCCCTGTCGATCCTGATCGCCTACACGGTGAGCGCCGTCCGCACGGTGGCGGGAGCAGGCGAACTCTATTTCGATGCAGCGACGATGTTCGTGCTGCTGCTGGGCACCGGCCGCTACCTCGAGGGTCGCACGCGGACGATCGCCGGGGCCCGTCTGCGCCTGCTGGCCTCGCGTCGCCCCCTGACGGCCGAGCGTCTCGACGGCGACATCTTCCGGTCGGTGCCCATCGCCAGCCTGGTCCCGGGCGACTGCATCCGGGTGGCGCCGGGCGCCGCCATCCCGGTCGACGGCGAACTGCTCGCGGAGCCGGCCCGGCTCGACGAATCCCTGCTGACCGGCGAATCGCGTCCGGTGGCGCACCAGCCCGGCGATCGGGTGCTGGGCGGCAGCCTCAATGCCGGCCTGCGACCGCTGTGCCTGCGCGCAACCGACGTCGGCGCCCGGACGCGCCTGGCGCAGATCGAGCGCCTGCTGCGCGAGGCGCAGGCGACCCGCCCGCCGGTGCAGCAACTTGCTGACCGCATCGCCGGCCACTTCGTACTCGTTGTCCTGGTGCTCGCCGCGGCCGGCCTGCTCGCCTGGTGGCCGTACGATCCGGACCGGGCGCTGGGTGTATTGCTGGCGGTCCTCGTCGCCAGCTGTCCCTGTGCCCTGTCGCTCGCCATCCCGGCCGTGCACGCGGCGGCGAGCGCGAAACTGGCCGGCCTGGGGGTGCTGCTGGCCCGGCCCGAGGCCCTGGCCCGGCTGCAGCGGGTGGACACCGTGCTGTTCGACAAGACCGGCACGCTCACGCGGCCGGCCCTGGAGCTGGTCGAGTTCCGCGCCATGAATGGCGCCGACCCGGAGCAGGTGCGGCAGCTCGCGGCTGCGCTCGAGCACGGCCTGAATCACCCTGTCGCCCGCGCCCTGGCCCGCGCCGGAACGCCTGCGGCCCAGGATGTGAGCCTCGACCCCGCCGGTGGCGTCGAGGGCGAGGTGGATGGACGTCGCTACTGGATCGGCACGGCGCGCGCGGAGGCCGATCCGGCGATCGCCGAGGCGCTCGCCCGCCCCGACCGGGCGGACCACACCTGGCTGATGCTCTGCGAGGGAATCCGGGTGCTCGCGCTGTTCGGCCTGGTGGCGCCGATCCGTACCGAGGCACGGATCGTGATTGCGCGGCTCCAGGCACGGGGGCTGAGCGTGGAGCTGCTCAGCGGCGATCGCGACGCGCCGGTCGCGGGGATCGCGAGCGGGCTGGGCATCGCCCGGGCCCGCGCGCACCAGAGCCCGGAGGACAAGCTGGCGCGCCTGCGCGAGCTGCAGGCCCAGGGCCGTGTGGTGATGGCGGTCGGCGATGGCATCAACGATGCCCCCTTCCTGGCTGCGGCCGACGTGGCCGTGGCGATGCCGGCGGGCGATGCGCTGGCGCAGGCCCGTGCCGACGCGATCCTCACCGGCGATCGTCTTGATGGCCTGCTGCGACTGCTGGACATCGGGCGCACGGCGCATCAACGCAGCCGCGAGAACCTTACCTGGGCCCTGGCCTACAACCTGGCGATCATGCCGCTGGCGCTGGGTGGTGCGCTGCTGCCCTGGATGGCGGCGCTGGGCATGTCGCTGTCGTCGCTGCTCGTGGTCGGCAATGCCCTGCGCTTGCGCTCACGCAAGCTCGGGCGCCTGCGCCGCCGCGGTTCCCTCGGCTGAAGGCCATGCACGTGCTCTATCTGCTGATTCCGCTGGGCCTGGGGCTGGTGATCCTCGCCGGCGCGGCCCTGCTCTGGGCCTTTGCCAACGGACAGTACGATCATCTGGAGCTGCGGGAGCGGCGCATGCCCGACGATGAGGTCTGAGCGCGCAGGTCTTGATGCAGGTCAATGGCAGGGTCAGCCGTGGCACGGACACTGGCTCCATCGCGACCTCGCCCCTGGAGATTCCCATGACCGCATTGACCGCTGCCCGCCTGCGCCTGCTCACGCTGCGCGAGCAGCTGAGGGACCGGCTCCGCCGCCTGCAGGCCGATCGCGGTCATGAACAGCAGGCGCTGTCGGCGGACTTCGCCGAGCAGGCGGTGGAACGCGAGAACGACGAAGTCCTCGACCGGCTCGACGAAGCCAGCCGTGCCGATCTCGCCAGTGTCGAAGCCGCGCTGGAGCGCATCGAGCAGGGCCGCTACGGACTGTGCGAGCACTGCGGCAGCCCGATCGAGTCACCCCGGCTCCGGTCGATGCCCCAGGCGACGAGCTGCGCGCCCTGCGCGACGGCCCGCGCGCCGTCCGCCTGAGTCGCGGGCGCTCCCCGTGCTGGAACTGACGGCCCCGGTACTGTTCATGGCGGGGGTCGCCGGCAGTCCCCACTGCGCGCTGATGTGCGCGCCGCTGCAGACCCTGGCCCTGCGGGGCCCGATCCCGTTTCCGCGCGCCCTGCTGCTCCTGCACGGGGGGCGTGTGCTCGGCTACGGCCTGCTCGGCACCGCGGCCGGGGCCCTAGGGGCGCGCGGCCTGTCCCTGCTGCCGGCGACGAGCGCAGGTCAGGCTCTTCAGCTCGCCGCGGCGGCGGTGCTGCTCGGCACCGGCCTGCTGCAGTGGCGGACCACGACGGTGCGGTGTCTGGCCCACCGCGCGCCGCCCCCAGTGCCTGCCCACCACCAGGGGGCGACGTCGCCGCGGATGCTGATGCGCGGACTGGCCTGGTCCACCCTGCCCTGCGCCATGGTCTATGCCCTGCTGGTACTGGCGGCGCTCTCGGGCGGTGCCGGCACCGGGGCCTTGCTGCTCCTGGCCTACGGCCTGGGGACGGTTCCCCTGCTCGCGATCAGTGCCCGCGTATTCGGCCGCCTGCAGCCGCTGGCCAGCCCTGCGGGCCGGCGCGCAGGCGCCGCCCTGCTGATGCTGCTGGCACTGGCATCGGCGGCCGCCACGCTCCGCCACGGTGGATCCGTGCTGCCGCTGTGGTGCCGCGCCCTGCTGGCCTAGGGCCGGTCAGCGCGACGCCGGCAGATCAGCCGCCGCGCCCAGGCCGAGCATCTGCGATAGCCCGAAGAAGGCGGCCAGTTCGCGGACCTGCGGCGGCGCCCGATGGATCGTCAGCGCGCGTCCGCTCCGGCGCGCACGCCGTGCCAGTTCGAGGAGAAGCGACAGGCCGGCGCTGTCGATGTGGCTCACCTCGGCCAGGTCGATCTCCGCGATGCCCTCCGATTCGAGAGTCGCGAGAATAGTCACCACGGTCGGGAAAGCCAGCGCCCCCCGCAGCACCCTCGGCGCGGCGCTCACGGCGCGCTCCCGCCCGCCGTCGTCGCGCCCTGGGTCTGTGCGGTCACGAACTGGCCGACCAGGCGTTCCAGGATGAGCGCGGACTGGGTCATGCGGATCACGTCACCCTCGCGCAGGGTCTCGGGCGCGCCCCCCGGGTCGAGGCCGACGTACTGTTCGCCGAGCAGCCCCGCGGTCAGGATCATGGCGCTGCTGTCCCGTGGAATGTTGTCGTAGCGACGGTCGATCTCCAGGCGCACCCGGGCCTGGAAGGTCTCGCGCTCCATCTCGATGGCACGGACCCGACCGATGCGCATCCCGGCGAGCGTCACGGCCGATCCGGCTTTCAGGCCGCCGATGTTGTCGAACACTGCCGTGACCGCGTAAGCCTGCCCCGGAGGTGCGCCGCTGAGGCTAGCCACGCGGAACGTGAGGATGAAGATCGCGCCCAGGCCGAGGATGAAGAACAGGCCGACGACGAATTCCAGGGATCTTGTTTTCATGGCGGCAAGCCTCAGAGGCGCTGGAACATCAGCGCGGTGAGCGCAAAATCCAGGGCCAGGATGGACAGCGAGGACAGCACGACGGTGCTCTTGGTTGCGGTGGACACGCCCTCGGAGGTCGGCACCGCGGTGTAGCCCTGGTAGACCGCGATCCAGGCGATCACCGCGCCGAACACCAGGCTCTTGACCACGCCGTTCCAGACGTCGATGAACTCGACCTGGGTCTGGATCTGCGACCAGTAGGCGCCGTCATCGACCCCGAGCAGGTGCACGCCGACGAGCTCGCCGCCGCCAATGCCGATCGCCATCACCGCAAAGATCGCGGCAAGCATCGGCATCGCGAGCACCCCCGCCAGGAAACGCGGCGCCACCACGCGACGGATCGGGTCGACGGCCATCATCTCCATGCCCGAGAGCTGGTCGGTCGCTTTCATCAGGCCGATCTCGGCCGCGATGGCCGAGCCCGCTCGTCCGGCGAACAGTAGGGCCGTGACCACCGGTCCGAGTTCGCGCACGATCACCAGCGCCACGAAGACACCCAGCGACTCGGCAGCCCCGAAAGTCACCAGCGTCCGGTAACCCTGAAGGGCAAGCACCATCCCGACGAAGGAACCGGACACGGCGACGATCACCAGCGAGAGCACGCCCACCGCATAGACCTCGCGCAGGATCAGGCCTGGACGGCGCAGGGCCGCCGGCACCGCCGCCAGCACCTGAGCCAGGAAAAGATTGGCCCGCCCGAGCTGGAGCACCGTGTCACCGCCGAGGCGACCCAGCGTGGCCAGGGCGCTCATGCGGCGTTCTCCAGCAGGTCCTGGGCGTAATCGGGCGCCTTGTAGTGAAAGGGCACGGGGCCGTCGGGGGCTCCGCGCAGGAACTGCTGCGTCCAGTCCAGGCCACTGGCACGGATCTGCGCCGGCGTGCCCTGGTCGACGATGCGCGCGGCCGAAACGATGTACACGTAGTCGCTGATCGACATCACCTCGTCGACGCTGTGCGACACGACGATCGAGCTCAGGCCCAGGGCATCGTTGAGCGTGCGGATCAGGCGCATCAGCACGCCCATGCTGATCGGATCCTGGCCGGTGAAGGGTTCGTCATACATCACCATCGTCGGATCGAAGGCGATCGCACGTGCCAGTGCGACGCGACGCGCCATGCCCCCGGACAGGTGCTCCGGGAAGATGTCGCAAGCCCCGCGCAGACCCACCGCCTCGAGCTTCATCAGCACGATGTCGCGGATCATCCGGTCCGGCAGACCGGAGTGTTCGCGCAGCGGGTAAGCCACGTTGTCGGCGCTGCTCAGGTCGGTAAGGAGGGCGCCGTTCTGGAACATCATGCCCATGCGCTTGCGCAGCTCGAACAGCTGGGGCCGCGAGAGGCGGTGCACGTCGATGCCGTCGACCTCCACGGTTCCGGCCCCGGGGCGGTGCTGGCCACCGATCAGGCGCAGCAGGGTGGTCTTGCCGCAACCGCTGGGTCCCATGATGGCGGTGACCTTGCCGCGCGGAATGTCGAGATCGACGCCGTCGAGGATCTTGCGGGCACCGAAGCCGAAGTGGACCCCGCGCATGCGCACCAGCACCTCGGGATCGGCGGTGGCGGTCGGCAGCAGCGGGCGGTGAGGGTCGGACATGAGCCGACCTTAGGCTCCGGGGCTTCGACCGGCGTTGACCTGCGTCAACGGCACGACCGCTGCCGGTCCCTGACCTGCATCAATGCGCGCTGCCGGTTCGCGGCGCAGCCTGTGCAAAACCGCTGAGGCAGGGCCATGAAATCCGTGAGTGAGCTGATCGAGATCCAGGATCTGCTGCAGCGCCTGCGCGCCCTCCTGCAGGCACGCCGCCAGGCAAGCGCCACCAGCGACCCCCAGCTCTCGGTGCAACTGGCACGGACCGACGTCGTGCTGACCCGTGTGGCGGCCGGCGAGCATCCGGCCTGCGAGGTCTGCGGCGAGCACATCGCGGTCGGGGAGCTGCGCCGCTCGCCGCTGGCCGCGATCTGCCAGCGCTGCGCGCTCGATGCCGCGCAGCATGTGATGGACGGCATCGGCGACCCGCCTGCGCGGCAACCGCCATCGCCTTGACCAGCGCGCGAACCGGTCGACGCGATGCCCCGACTGCGGGCGCGGCGCTACACTGCTCCCGATGGCCACACCGTCCACGGCACTATCGACCCACCGCAATCCGGCCGACAGCCGGCTCAATGCCCTGCTCGACGCCGCAGTCGACGCCATCGTCCTGATCAGCGAGCGCGGGCTGATCTCGCGCTTCAACCCGGCGGCGGAGCGCATCTTCGGCTACGCCGAGGCCGAGGTGCTCGGGCGCAACGTCGCCCTGCTCATGCCGGAGCCTTACCACAGCGCGCACGACAGTTACCTTTCGCGATACCGGACCACGGGCGAGCAGCGCATCATCGGCCTGGGTCGCGAGGTGCTTGCCCTGCGCAAGGACGGCACCACCTTCCCGATCGACCTGTCGGTCGGCGAGTTCCGCAATGGCGAGGAACGCGGCTTCGTCGGCATCCTCCGTGACATCTCTGACCGGGTACGTTCGGTGCACGAGACCGAGGACCTGCGCGCACGACTGGCCCATGTCGCCCGTATCGGCACCCTGGGCGAAATGGTCAGCGGGATTGCCCACGAGGTGAACCAGCCGCTGACCGCGATCGCGACCTACGCCAGCGCCTGCCGCCGCCTGCTGGACTCGGGCCAGTCCCGTCCGGCGGACCTGGCCGCCACCCTGGAGAAGATCGCCCATCAGGCCGAGCGGGCCGGACAGGTGATCCGCGGCCTGCGCAGCCTGGTGCGTCGCAAGGATGAGCAGCGCGAGCCGCTCGACCTCAATGCCCTGGTCAAGGAAGTGGCACGGCTCACGGATTTCGAGCTGCGCCAGAGCAGCTTCCGCCTCGTGCTGACCCTGGCGCCGCGCCTGCCGACGGTCATGGGCGACGGCATCCAGATCCAGCAGGTGCTGATCAACCTGATCCGCAACGGCTTCGATGCGATGCGGGAGCACGCCAGCGGCGAGGTCATCGAAGTCAGCAGCCAGGCCCTCGAGGGCCATGTGGAATTGCGGGTCTCCGACGCCGGAGGCGGCATCGACCCGAAGATCGTCGAGCACCTCTTCCAACCCTTCGTGACCACCAAGGCCACCGGCATCGGACTGGGTCTGTCGATCTGCCGATCCATCGTCAGCGCCCACAACGGAACGCTGACCTACCACCTCAATGACGCCGGCGGGACGACCTTCGTCCTGTGCCTGCCGGCCCTGGACTGGGAAGAACCATGAGCGCAGCGTCCGCCACGGTGTTCATCGTCGATGACGAGGAAGCGGTCGCTGACAGCATCGCGATGCTGCTCGGCTCGGTTGGCCTGAGCACGCGCCTGTTCCCCGATCCGCGCGCTTTCCTGGCGCACTATCAGGCCGGCGATGCCGGCTGCCTGGTCCTGGATGTCCGCATGCCGCGCATGAGCGGCCTGGAACTGCAGCAGGAGCTGATCCGTCGCCACTGCACCCTGCCGATCATTTTCATCACCGGACACGGCGATGTGCCGATGGCCGTGGAGGCGATGCGGGCCGGGGCCGTCGACTTCCTGCAGAAGCCCTTCAACGACGAGGACCTGATCCGCCGGGTTCACAAGGCCCTGGAGATCGATGCCCAGGAACGTGCGCTGCTGCAGCGTCGCGAGGAACTCGGCCGACGCTGGGCCGGGCTCACGGCACGCGAGCAGGAAGTGGCCCAGCGCATCGCCGATGGTGAGGCCAACAAGGTCGTCGCGGCGGACCTCGGCATCAGCGAGCGCACCGTCGAGGTCCACCGGGCGCGCATCCTCCAGAAACTGGAAGTGCGCTCGCTGGCCCAGCTGGTGCAGGTGGTGCTGTCGCTGCGCGAGGCCCGTCGCGGGGGACTGCCGATGGACGGTCGGGACGCGGGGCCTGGACGGTCACCGCCTACGTAGTTTCCACAGGGGGACGCGGGAAACCGCGAATATCCCAGCCGCGATGGCGCGATCAGCATGGTCCCGGAATACACCGAGGTCCGTGCCATGCCCTTCGATGCCACCGTTGCCCCGACCGCCCCCCACGTCTTCAACTGCGCGGCCTGCCCCGCCGGGGCCGCCTGCCTCGTGCGCGGCGCCTCGGCCTCGGAACTGGCCGCCTGGACCTGCGCCGTGGACAGCCAGTTCTCGCTCGCCCAGCCCGGCAAGGCCCTGATCGAGGCCGGCAGTCGCAGCGAGGCGATCTACTCGGTCCGTGCGGGCTGCCTGAAGAGCTACACGGTCGATGAGGACGGCAACGAGCGGGTGCGCGCCTTCTACCTGCCCGGCGACCTGATTGGCCTCGATGCCCTGGGCAGCCAGGCGCATCCGGCCCATGTGGTGGCGGTCGTGCCCTCGCAGGTCTGCCGCATCCCGCGCGCACGTGCGATGGAGCTCATGGCCGGCGCCCCCGGTCTCATCCAGCGCCTGATCGAACGCACCAGCCGCGATCTCTCGCAGGCCCTGGCCCTGGCCGGGGACTACACCGCCGACCAGCGCGTCGCTGCTTTCCTGATGGCCATGCGCGAGCGTCTTGGCAGCCCGCAGGCCGTGCGCCTGCCCATGACTCGACGTGACATCGCCAACTACCTGCGCCTGGCCACGGAGACGGTCTGCCGGGTGCTGACACGTTTCGAGCGCCGTCAGTGGCTGGTGAGCCAGGACAAGACCGTGCGCCTGCTCCAGCCCGACGCCCTGGCCGCGGTCGCGGCCGTCGTGGGCCTCGCGGCGGCGCCGACACTGCCGGCGCGCGCGGCCTGATGACGACCCTGGCCGCCACGCGCGGACACACCGCTTCGGCCGGCCGCATGGAGCTGTCGCTCAACAGCCTGTCGCAGCTCTACAACTCGCTCGATGCCTCGCCGTTCTACGCCAAGGACCTCGATGCCCATGCCGAGCAGTTCATCCTGAGCTGGGTCGACGAGCTGCCCCGGGAGGTGGCCCTGTCGCTGGTGCTGCATCTGCGTGACGGACCGACCTCTCCAGTCCAGCAGGCGGAGGTCGCGCATGGGATTCATCAGTACTTCGCGCAGCGCGAGCGCATCGCCGGTGGTCGCCTGCAGGCACTGCTCCGACAGGGTCGGATCAGCCTGGCCATCGGCCTGGGCTTCCTGGCCAGTTGCCTGGTGGCAAGCGAGGCCATGGCGACGATCCGCGAGGCGCTGTGGGCGCAACTGCTGGGCCAGAGCCTCACCGTTGCCGGCTGGGTCGCGATGTGGCGCCCACTCGAGATCTATCTCTATGACTGGTGGCCGCTACGCCGCCGCCAACTCGACTACCGGCGCCTGAGCCGGATGTCGGTCGAACTGCGCGCCGCAGGCAAGACCCATGGCTGAGCCGATCGAGCCCATGACCGCAGGTGACGCGGGCGTTGCCGCCCTGCAGATCGCCGCCATGGATGCCGCCGCCAATGCCATGTTCATCTGCGATCATGCAGGCCGCATCTGCTGGATCAATCGGGCGTTCACGCAGCTCTACGGCTACGAGTCGGAGGAGATCTGTGGAGACACGCCACGACGCCTGAAGTCGGGTCGCCAGTCCGAGGCCTTCTACCGCGATCTCTGGCGGGCCATCGGCACCGGCGAGGTCTGGCGTGGACAGCTCAACAATCGTCGAAAGAATGGCGAGCTGGTGGATGTCGAGCAGACCATCACGCCGATCCGTCGCGACGATGGCCGGGTCAGCCACTTCCTGGCGGTCTACGAGGACATCACGCACCGTCTGCACTCCGAGAAGCGTACGGCGCACCTGGCCCTGTTCGACTCGCTCACGGGGCTGCCGAATCGCGACAACTTCCAGCGCCGCATGAGCGAGGCCCTGGCGCGCGCCACCCGAACCGGCAAGGCCCTGGGCGTGATGCTGCTGGATCTGGACCACTTCAAGGCTGTCAACGATACGCTGGGCCATGCCGCCGGTGACGAGCTGCTGGCGCGCGTGGCGGAACGGATGCGGCCCTGCGTACGCGAATCCGACGTGGTCGCCCGGCTGTCCGGCGATGAGTTCGGGATCCTCGTCGAGGATCTCGAGCGCCCCGAGCAGGCACTCGAAAGTGCGCAGCGGCTGCTGGAGGCGACCCAGAGCGCGTACGACATCGACGGTCATCCGGTGCGGATCGGCGCCAGCGTCGGCATTGCCTACAGCACGGGCGACGGAGACGGTCCGGAGGCCCTGCTGCACCACGCCGACCTCGCGATGTACCAGGCCAAGGCCAGCGGTCGCGGTCGTGCCCAGTTCTACGATGCCGCGATGGACCAAGCGGCACGGCGGCGCTACGAGACCGAACGCGCCCTGCGCACGGCACTGCGTGACGACATCCTGTCGATCGTGTACCAGCCGCAGGTCCAGCTCGACAGTGGCGAGATCACGGGCGGCGAAGCCCTGCTGCGCTGGACGGACGCCCTGCGTGGCCCGGTTCCTCCCGATGAGTTTGTGGGCCTGGCCGAGCAGACCGGCCTGATCTTTGCCCTCAACGACTGGGTCCTGCGGCGGGTGATGCGGGAGGTCGCAGCGATGCGCCAGCGCACCCTGCAGGCGGTGCCGATCTCGATCAACCTGTCTGCAGGCCATTTCGACCAGCAGGGCCTGGCCGACAGCATCGAGCGCCTGCTGCTCGAGTTCCAGTTGCCCGCTACGGCGATCCGCGTGGAGATCACCGAAACCGTGATGCTGCGCTCGAGCACGACCGTGCACGAGAACCTGCGAGGCCTCGCCCGACTCGGTGTCGCGCTGGGCGTGGACGACTTCGGAACCGGCTATTCCTCACTGCCCTCGCTACGCGAGTTTCCCATCGATTACCTCAAGCTTGACCGCTCGTATGTCGGCGGGATCGGGCAGTCGACGCGCGATGAACAAATCCTTCGGGCCATCATCGGCCTGGCCCGCGCCATGGATATCCAGGTCATCGCCGAGGGCATCGAGACCCGCCAGCACGCCGAGTTCCTGCTCGCGGAGCGCTGCCCGCAGGGACAGGGCTTCCGGTACAGCCCGGGCGTGCCGATGAACGACTTCCTCGCCCTGCTGGACATCCGCTCCCTGACGGCCCGGGAGGACGTACGCCCGGGTGCAGTCATCCATCCGCTGCGACCGGACCGGCGACGCTGAGGCGGCTGGCATGGCGCAGGAGCCCTCCGCGCCCTGCCCTGCGCATCGTCGTAGCACCGCGCTCAGCGGCGACGACGCGCCGGCTTGCGGGTCGCGATCCCGGGGGCTGTGGTGGACCGTGTCGCCGGGGCGTTGCGCGTGGGTGACTTTCCGGCTCGCCTCGTGCGTACGGATCGCGTTGCCATCGCCGGCGGGGCCTCGGCCACGATGCGCAACTCGTCGAGCACGGCCTCGAGGGCATGGCCGGCCCGCGTGCCCTGGCTCCACCGTCGGAACTGCGCGACTCTGCGGTCATGGGCGAGAACCCAGTCCAGCGCCGACTGCGCAGCATGACGGCGCAGCGCCGCAAGGCGCCGCTCGGCATTGGCCACGGCGGCGCGGGCGCGTCCACCGACCAGCTGGGCCTCGGCGCCGAGATTGGCAACCGTGAAGGTGAGTGGGGAGGCCGGCGTGGGCGCTGGCTTGGGACGGCGGGTCTTGCGTGTGGCCATGCGAGTCTCCTCGGGTCGCGACGTTGCGGGATGACCGGGGCGGACCGTGCCTGCGTCCGGCTCCGGAGTTGAAGGCGGGCGTCTCAGTGACGCACCGAGCGGCGGGCGTGCCGCTGCGGCTCGCAGGCCAGCTGACGCTCCGCGCACAGCCGCAGCGCCGTGAGTGTGGTGCCATCCGCGGGATAGTGCGCCACCGCGGTCTTCACGTCCTGTCCGATCGTGGGCATCGGCA
>DASUDL010000002.1:0-19538 GCA_036275615.1 Solimonas sp. | reverse complement strand
CGCCTGCTGGCCGGCCTGCGGGCCCTGCCGCCGGAGCAGCGCGAGATCATCGTGCTGCGCGAGGAGCGCGACCTCACCCTGGAGCAGATCGCCGAGATCCAGGGCGTGGGGCGCGAAACCGTGAAGAGCCGCCTGCGCTATGCGCTGGCCAAGTTGCGCGAGGTGGTCGATGAGTGACGCCGATCGCGAGCTCGAGCAGTACCTCGCCGGGGGCAGCCGCCTCTCGGCCCGCTATCGCGAGGCCAGTCGCGAGACGCCGCCACCAGCGCTCGACCAGGCCATGCTCGCGACCGCGCGCGAAGCCGTACGGGGTGTCGCACAGCGGACGGCAGGGTCTCCGCGGCCGCGCTGGCAGCAGCGTTGGGCCGTACCGGTGGGCATCGCGGCCACCCTGGTCGTGGGGGTGGATCTGGGCTGGCGGGTGCGTGACGCCCTGCGCCACGAGGAAGCGAGCGCGGAGGCCGCTGTCGTGGCAATGGCGCCGGCGCCGCCATCGGCCGTGGCCACGGTCGCCGTAGCCCCGACCGCAACCGACGCGCCCGCCTCAGCGCCGGTGGCCACCGAGCGCCAGCGCGGCCAGGCCATGGAATTGCCGAAGGCCCGGGTCGCGCCGGCCGAGGCGCCGGCGCGCATGCCGCTGGCGGCGGAGCCGACGGACAGCGGTGCGGCGTCGGCCTTTGCGCCGGAACCGTCTGTGGCCCCGGCGGCGGAGGCCATGCCGCCCCCGCAGCCACCGCCGGTGGCGTCGGAGGCCGAGGCTGCGGCACAGGCTGACGCCGCCGCCCAGCAGCAGGCTGAGCAGTTCGCAGCCCGCCGGGCCCGACAGGAATCCGATTCGCGCGAGGACGAGCAACGGGCCAGCGAGGCGAGCCGCAAGGCAATGCGCGCGCCGGCGGCGGCCTTCATGGCGGAGCCCGAGGAGCCCGCGCCGGTGATCCCGGTGCGCAGCAGCGACCAGGCGCAGGCCGCCGCCGAGGACCTCGGCGAGCAGCTAAGGCAGGAGGACGATGCGGTTCTGCGTGAACGCTACGAGGCAAGACTGCCGCGCCAGGCCCTGCGTGACGCGGCCAAGGTTTTCGGGGCCGGGCTGCAGGCCCGGGTTTCGGCCCAGGACGATGGCCGCTGGCGCGTCGACTACGTCGATGCCGGGGGGCGCATGCGCTGCACCGCGCGCCTGCGTCCCACTGAGACGGGCTGGGTTCTGGAAGGCCTGGTCACGCGCCCCTAGCCGGCGACCGCTAGCCGTGACCGACACCGCCGGCGGCGTCGTCGCCCCGGGCGGCGCTGGCAGGGGCTGAGCCGGGGCGCGCATCGTCGCGTTCGTGGCGGATCAGGTAGAGGCCGCTGGCGACGATGATCGCGGCGCCGATCCAGATCGTGGCGCCGGGCAGCACGGCCCAGATCAGCAGGTCGAAGCCCAGGCCCCAGGCCAGGGCGCTGTACTCGAACGGCGCCACCACCGAGGCCTCGCCCTGCGAGAAGGCCGAGGTGATCAGGTACTGGCCGAGTGCGCCGGCGATGCCGACGCCGGCGATGATCCAGGCATGCGCCGGCAGCACCGCGACCCAGTCCGGGCCGGCGAGGGCGCCGGCGCCCAGGCTCAGCACCGTCAGCAGCCAGAAGACCATGCTGATGGTCGAATCGCTGCGGGCCAGGACACGGACGGTGACCACGACCAGGGCATAGGCGGTGGCGGCGCCGAGCACCGCGAGGCCCGCCAGGCTGGCCAGGCCATCGCCGCTGGGCCGCAGGGCCACGAGCACGCCGCCGAAGCCGGCCAGGATCGCCAGCCAGCGACCGCGGCCGACATGCTCGCCGAGCAAGGGCACCGACAGCGCGGTGATCAGCAGCGGCGCGACGAACATCAGCGTGTAGGCGGTAGTCAGCGGCAGGTGGCGCAGGCCGTAGACGAAGCAGACCATCATCCCGATCATCAGAACGCCGCGCAGCAGCTGCAGCGGCCAGCGCACGCGCAGCAGGTCGCGCAGGCCGGTGGTCGCGGCCGCCCAGACGAGGATCAGGGGCCAGGAGGCCATGCCGCGCATCGCGGCAACCTGAAGCGGCGGATAGTGTGCGGCGAGCAGCTTGAGGCCGACATCCAGCAGCGACAGCACACCGATCGCGGCAATCATCGTCAGGATGCCGCGCAGATTGCGGGACGGGGCCATGGGTGGTCGGGGGTCGATCCAGGAAACCTGGGATCCAGCTTAGGACCCCCCTCGGGCGTTCGCCTGAGGAATCCGCCGGGCTAAGATCCCGGGCATCCACTTTCTGGAGGACGCCGCCCGCGGTGTCCGGAGCCCCGCCATGAGCCACGCCGAACGCTTCGTCACCCACGCCGTCGACAACCAGGCCCGCCCGCTGGGCGCCTACAACGCCTGGACCAGCGACCGCGCGCTGCGGGAGGCCGTACAGCGCGAAGGCGGCGGCTGGGCCGAGGCTGATCTTGCGGCCTTCGGCGCCGTGGCCGGCGGCGAGCTCATGGATCTCGGCTACACCGCCAACGAGAACAAGCCGAAGCTACGCAGCTTCGATCGCTACGGGCACCGCATCGACGAGGTCGAGTTCCATCCCGCCTACCACCGCGTGATGCAGCTGGCGATGGCGCACGGCGTGCATGCCTACGCCTGGCAGCACGAGTCCCGCGAGGGTGCTCACGTGGCGCGGGCGGCGCTTTCCTACCTGCACAGCCAGGCCGAGGCGGGCACCGGCTGCCCGCTCACCATGACCCACTCCGCGGTGCCGGCGCTGCGCCACGCGCCGCAGGTCGCCGCACAGTGGCTGCCGAAGATCACCGCCGCTGCCTACGACCCGCGCGTGCTGCCGTTCGCGCAGAAGAGCGCCTGCACCATCGGCATGGGCATGACCGAGAAGCAGGGCGGCTCGGATGTGCGCGCCAACACCACGAAGGCCTTCCGGCAGGCGGACGGCAGCTACGAGATCGTCGGCCACAAGTGGTTCTTCTCCGCGCCAATGTGCGATGCCTGGCTGGTGCTGGCCTATACGGACGCGGGGCTGACCTGCTTCCTGATGCCGAAGCTGCGTCCGGATGGCTCGCGCAATGCCATCCGCATCCAGCGGCTCAAGGACAAGCTGGGCGACTGGAGCAATGCTTCCAGCGAGGTGGAGTTCCTTGGTGCCTGGGCCGAGCGTGTTGGTGACGAGGGCCGCGGCGTGGCCACCATCCTTGAGATGGTCGCGCTCACGCGCCTCGACTGCATGATCGGCTCCAGCGCCCTGATGCGCCAGGCGACGGTGCAGGCGCTGCATCACACTGCGCACCGCAAGGCCTTCGGCAAGCGCCTGATCGAGCAGCCGCTGATGCAGAACGTCCTGGCCGACCTCGTACTGGAGTCGGAGGCGGCCGTGGCGCTGACGATGCGCGTCGCCCGTGCGGTCGACGCCTCGCCGCGCCATCCTTCCGAGGCGGCGCTGGCGCGCATTGCCACGGCGGTCGGCAAGTACTGGATCTGCAAGCGCGCCCCGGCGCTGGTCAACGAGGCGCAGGAGTGTCTGGGGGGCGCCGGCTATGTCGAGGAGACCAGCCTGCCACGCCTCTACCGCCAGGCACCGCTGAACTCGATCTGGGAGGGCAGCGGCAACATCCAGTGCCTCGATGTGCTGCGGGCGCTGTCGAAGGAGCCGGAGACTCGCGAGGCCCTGTTCGGCGAACTGCTCGCCGCGCGCGGCGAGAACGCCGACCTCGACCGCGAGATCCACTGGCTGGGCGAGGCCTTTGCCGACCGGACCACCCTGGAGCTGCGCTCGCGCATGGTGGTGGAGCGGGTGGCACTGGCCCTGCAGGCCTCGATCCTGCTGCGCGCCGGGACGGACGAGGTGGCGCAGGCCTGGTGCCAGACCCGCCTCGGCGGCGAGCACGGCCTCAACTACGGCACCCTGCCGGCCAGCACGCCGTTCGCGGCCCTGATCGCGCGCGGCAGCCTCGCGGCGTGAGAGCGGGCTAGTACTCGAGGGTCACCGTGATCGTATCGCCGTAGGTCCCCGGCGCGACGTTCTGCTGCGCCGGAATGCGGCCGTAGACGTCGTAGTTGCGACTCTGCGTGAGTATGCCGAGCAGGTAGCTGTCCTCGAGGTAGGCGCTGCCGCCACTGCCATCGCCCCAGACCACGGTGTACAGACCCAGCGGCGGCGGCAGGTAGAGGTTGTAGTTGAGCCGGTCGCTGCCGGTGCCGAGCTTGCGCGTCGCGTAGCTGCCGTAGAGGCCGGCCGACAGCTTGATCCGGTAGGACACCAGCAGCGCCGAGAGCACGCCGTCGCAGGTCACCGTGACGCGGCCGGTCTGGTCGCGCGGCAGGATCGAGAACGGGTTGTAGCTGCTGAAGGCGAGCGTCGTGGCCGAGACGCGGCAGGCAGCCTGCGCCGGCAGGGCGCACAGCAGCCCGAGCATCAGGAGCGCGGCACGCAGGATCACGGCTGGCGCTCGCAGGTCACGGGCAGCGGGGCCTCGGCCACGCGGGCGTTGACGGCCAGGTCGATGCGAGCGCGGCAGCGACCGTCGCGCCAGCGCAACTGCAGGCGATGGGGGCCGGGGGCCGCGCTGACCAGGGCCTGGCCCTCGTAACCGGTGAACTGTCGCTGCGGCTCGCCCTCGATCTCGAGGTCCGCGCCCGGGGGCGGCAGGCTGCCGTCGTCCAGGCGGATCGCAAGGCGGCGGCTGACCCGCACGTCCGGCGCAAAGCTCAGCCGTACGCCGCCGTAGCCGGGCAGGCGCGGATGCTGGCCGAAGCCAGGCAGGCTCTGGTTCACGTCGTAGTCTTCCTCCGCGACGGAGAGATGGTTGGCCTGGTAGGGCCGAAGGCCCGACACCAGCAGCAGGCCGCGCTCACCGCTATCACCGGCCAGGCGGTTTTCATTGTAGACCCGCACGCCGCGGGCGCTGCCGGTGTCGACCACCACGAAGGGGCCACTCAGGGGGCGCGTCGGGAACAGGTCGGTACCGAGCCAGGCGACGCCGGTCTGCAGGCCCAGACGCAGGGCCGACTGCTGCTCGCGATCCTCGACGTCGACGCGCCAGAGCGCCCGTGAGTCGCCATAGTCGGCGCCGGCTGCGTAGCGCTGGCTGTCACCGGCCTCCGCGCTGGCCCGCGCGTTCCAGCCGATCGCCTCGGGGGCGCTGCGTTGCCAGTCGAGGCGACTCTGCTGCTGCAGGCGATCGCGGTTGTGGCTGAGGGCCAGGTTGCGGTCGCCGCCGAGCACGCAGTTGAGCGCCAGGTACAGGCTGTCGTTGTCGCTCCGGCGATCGATGAAGCCACCCAGATTCAGGTGCCAGCGCGATGACAGGCGCTGGCCGTAGCCCAGGGCCAGGCCGCGCAGGCCGCTGCCGTCGGCCCGGCGGTCGTCCATCCAGGCGGCGGTGAGGGCACCGCTGTCGCGGATGCGCAGCGAGCCGCGCAGGCTGTCGCGGTGCACCAGGGCGCTGCCCGAGTCGCCGAGGCGCCGGTAGTCGGCGCTGCTGCGCTGCAGGCTGAAGCCATAGCTCCAGCGCGCCAGGACCTTCTCGCTGCCCAGCAGGAACTGGCCGCCCCGGCTCTGGCCCGAGCCGACGCCAATACCCAGCGTCACCACGCCGGCCACGGGCAGCAGAGCGCTGAGTGCCGCGCCGGAACTTTGCAGGCGGTCATTGCCCTCGAGGTGCAGTTCCGCAGTCAGGCGGTCGTCCAGTCCGCGTCGCCAGGTGCCGGCGGCGAAGCCACGGCCGTAGTCGTCGTCGGCACTGCCGTAGCCCTGGCGCTGGAACCCGGCCTCCAGGGTGTAGTCATCGAGGCCGGCGGCGAGCAGCAGCGGCGTGGCGTAGAAGTCGTAGCGCAGCACCTGGCTGCGACCGAGCAGATCCGTGACCACCAGCTGCACCTGGCCGCTGCCGGAAATGACCGGCACCTGCGCCAGCTCGAAGGGGCCGCCGCCGACGTCCTGGCGGGTACGCAGCTGCTGGTCGACATAGACCTCCACCGAACTCGGCAGTGCCGCCGTGCCCTCGAACGAGGGCAGGGGAAAGGTCACGAGGTCGGGCCGCAGGGAGAAGTCGCGACCCCACTGCAGGCCGCCGTAGCGAAGCGAGCGCCCGAACAGGCCGCCGCGGCTGATCGCATCGCCCAGGGTCAGTCGCTGGAGTCGCTGCGGTTGGTCGAGGGTCCAGCTGCTGTCGAGGCGGCGCAGGCTGTCGCCGTCGAACAGGCCACTGCTGCGGACCAGGCCATGGGCGCCGAAAAAGCCGAGTTCGGTGAGCCCCGAAAGCCGCCCCTCGTCGCCCGTGCGCTGGAACTGCGCGTCCACCTGGGCGTAGCCGCCGCCTTCCGGGCGGGCAGCGACCGGCGCGGCGCGGCTCAGGTCGTAGCGCCGCTCGGCGCGTAGCGGCGCGCTGTCGAGCGACAGGGTCTGCAGGCAGGGATTCACCGCGAAGCGCAGTCCCTGCAGCGCATCGAAGGCGTACCACAGGACGCCGTCGTGGCGCAGTGCCGTGCCGCGTGGCGACAGCTCCAGCCAGTCGTAGACCTCGCGCTGGGCATGCAGCCTGCCGTCCGGCGTGCGCAGGACCAGGGCATCGCGGCCGCTGTCGCCGGCATCCTGGATCAGGTTCAGCAGCAGGGTCTGTGGGCGCGCCGGATGGGCATCGTCGCTGGTCGCGCAGCCGGTTTCGAACCAGCCATTGCCGGCCTGCGCCAGCGGCGCAGCCAGCACAATCAGGGCTGCGAAGGCCAGTCGCCCGCCCGCGCGGCGCGGCGCAGGGCAGGCAGGAACGGGGAGGGAGTCAGGGGGTGACCGGAACCACCGCATCGACGGAGCCTGAGTCACTCAGTGCGGTGATGCGCAGGCGCCGGGGCGCAGGGCCGGCATACTTCACCGACCATTGGTGGCGGTCGCCGCCGGCAAGGAGGTCCACGAAGCCCTCCTGCGACCAGAGCGTGCGGCTGCTGTCGGCGTCGCTGACCACGATTCGCGCGCGCCGCTGCTGGACATTGCCCTCGTTCACCGCTGCCAGCTGCAATTGGCCCTTCCCCGTGTGACGCGCGCTCCACGTCAGCTTCTCGACCACGGCGGCCTGTGGCGCGACGAACACCGGCACGCCGAAACGCATCAGCATGCGCAGTTCGTTTCCGGGGGGGGCGTTGGCGTCGGGAATCTCGGTGACGTAGAGGCGGTAGGCCGCCTGCAGGTCGGTCGGCGGCGCGCCGGAGCGCCCCACGCGCAGGACCTGCGTGCCGCCGGCTGCAACCCGGAACAGCGGCGGGTTGGCGACCATTTCCGGTGCCGGTTCGTAGCGCTCCTCACCGTCGACGTGCGACCAGCGCAGCACTTCCACCTGGAAGCGTCGCTCGCGATCTGCTCCGTTCTGGACCTGTACCGAACCGCTGAGGCGCTGGGGCGCCAGGTCGAGGCGCACCGGCATGACCGAGACACCGCCGCCCGGAGCTGGCGCGGCGATGACCGTGCCCGCGGCCAGGGTGGCGAGGACCAGGAACAGGAAGGCCAGCCGCATCGTCACCCTCTCTTCGCGGGGTTCAGTAATTGACCGTGACCTGAATCGTATCGTTGTAGATGCCGGCCGGCGAGGTCGTCTGCGAGGCGGCGATGCGGCCGTAGACGGTGTGCGTGACCAGCAGGCCCGTGCCGGTGGCGTCGACCGTGTCGGTGCCCAGCGTCTCGCCCCAGTTCGCGGAGCGATTGCTGTCGCTGAACAGGCTGTAGTTCAGCGTATCGGCGCCGGTGGTGAGCTTCATCTTGCGTGTAGTCACGGCCGCACCGTTGGCGCCCTTGTCGAGAGCGATCTTGTACGGCGTGTTGAGCGTGCACAGGACAGCGATCGTGCTCGTGCCGTCCACGTCGCCCGAGGGGCTGTAGCTGGCGAAGGCCAGGGGCGTGGGCGCCACCGTGCAGGACTTCAGCACCGTGGTGCTGACCAGGAAACTGCCCGTGGCGGTGTCGGCGGCGGCGGCGGCGGAAACCAGCGCAAGGCCGACAGCGGCAGCGCGGGCAACGGTGCGATGGAACATGAATCTCTCCGGGGTGTCAGCCCGCCGTGTCAGCGGGCCGGCACACGATCTCCCAATTCTGCCGTCGGGAAGCTGCCGACGGGACAGACGGGAAGTCCGGTCGGAGCAGCGGTCGCGGGGACCCTGCCAGCGGGGATGGACGGCCGATCGGGACGGATCGGCGGCGGCGGGCGCCGCGTTCTGCGCGGAAATCAAGTCCGCCAGCACCGTCTGCAAGCGCCCGGTGTCGCCGTTCATCGCGGCTGACGCTACCGCTCATCGCGGTGCGCGAATTCCTCTCAAGTTTTCCGGGGCCTCCCCGATAAAGGGTCAACAGCGACAAACCCCATCCCCGGGACCGCTGAAGAAGGACCGGAGCCGGACAGGCACCCGGGCCGGTTTCGAGTCCACTTTCAGGAGAAGCAACATGCAAGTCATCAATTCCAACGTGATGTCGCTGAACGCCCAGCGCAATCTCGCCACCTCGTCCAGCTCGCTGTCGACCTCGATCCAGCGCCTGTCCTCGGGCCTGCGCATCAACAGCGCCAAGGACGACGCCGCAGGCCTGGCGATCTCCGAGCGCTTCACCTCGCAGATCCGCGGCCTCGACCAGGCCGTGCGCAATGCCAACGACGGCATCTCGCTGGCCCAGACCGCCGAAGGCGCGCTGGGTGAGGTCACCAACAACCTGCAGCGTATCCGCGAGCTCGCCGTGCAGTCGATCAATGCGACCAACAGCACCAGCGACCGCGCCGCGCTCGACGTCGAAGTCCAGCAGCTGATCACGGAAATCGGCCGCGTCGGCACCGACACCGAGTTCAACGGCGTGAACCTGCTCGACGGCAGCTTCACCGCCCAGGACTTCCAGATCGGTGCCAACTCGGGTCAGGTGATCACCGTGGGCATCGCAACCAACGTCACGACCCTGATCACCGGAAACGTGACTTCGGCTGCCAACGCCGACACGCTGCTCGGTGCGGTCGATACCGCCCTGGATACGGTCAGCACTGAACGCGCCAACCTCGGCGCCGTGCAGAACCGCTTCAGCTCGGTGGTCGTCAACCTGAGCACCGCCTCGGAGAACCTCTCGGCCGCCCGCAGCCGCATCCGCGATGCCGACTTCGCCAAGGAAACCGCCGCACTGACCCGCACGCAGATCCTGCAGCAGGCCGGTACCGCGATGCTCGCCCAGGCCAACTCGGCGCCGCAGAACGTCCTCAGCCTGCTCCGCGGCTAAGGTCCGGTGGAAGCCCCGGGGCGCAAGCCCCGGGGTCTTCCCCGTCCGGGGCGGATCCCCGGGCTGGGACGGTTAGCGCGGCGGTTCCGTCGGGAATCGCGGCGCTAGCCGGAAGGACCGGTAGAAAGCGGGAGTGGTCATGAACGCGAACATTGCTGGGCTGTCGATGCCGGCCGCGCCGCGAGGCGACGGTCTCTTGGCCGTTTCCGTTCCGGCAACGCCGCCTACGGCCGTCAATCCGACGCCGCCAGGCAGCGGGGCCGGCCTGCCGGAGGAGCGCGGCCGCCAGGAGGCTGACCGGTCCGAACTGGCCGCCGCGGCAGCGTCCATGGCGCGCGCGGCCGAGGACAGTGGAGCCGATCTGCATTTCCGCGTGGACGAAGACCTGGGTCGCATCGTCGTGTCGATCGTCGACCGGCGGGACGGCAAGGTGCTGCGCCAGCTGCCGAGCGAGGAGGCCTTGCGCATTGCCAAGGCCCTTACCGAACACGAAGGCCATCTGGTCGACGCGGTCGTCTGAGCAGGGCACAGGAGACCTACTGTCATGGCATCCATCACGTCAGCCGGTGTCGGATCCGGGCTTGATGTCGCCACCATCGTCGCCCAGCTGGTGGCCGCCGAGCGGGCCCCCGCCGAGACGCGGCTCAAGGCGGCACAGACCAAGATCAACGCCCAGATCTCGGCCTTCGGCAGCCTCAAGGGCAGCCTGTCCGAGCTGCAGAACAAGCTCAAGGATCTGAAGGCCAACGGTGCCCTGGGCAAGCTCACGGCCACCAGCAGCAAGGCCGAGCAGTTCGCTGCCACGGCTGGTACCGCCGCCGGCACCGGCAGCTACGGCGTGGAAGTCGTATCGCTGGCCAAGGCCCACAAGCTGGTCAGCGCCGCCTATGCGGGTGGACCGACGACCAGTCTCGGAGCCGGCACGGTGCAGATCGGCGTTGGTGCCGAGAGCTTCACCGTGACGCTGGCCAGTGGTGCCGACACCCTGGCCGACCTGCGCAGCGCGATCAACGCGGCCAGCGACAACACCGGCGTCACGGCGACGCTCGTGAACGAGGTGGATGGCACGCGCCTGCTGCTCACGGCCCGCGAGACGGGCGCCGCCAACAGCATCACCGTCACCAGCAGCCTGCTCGGCTTCACCGAGAAGCAGGCAGCGGCCGATGCGCACATCAAGGTCGAGGGTTACGACCACTACTCCGCAAGCAATACCGTGACCGGCGCCATCGATGGCGTCACGCTCCAGTTGCTCAAGGCCGCCCCGGGCGATGCCGGCGTGCTGGATGTGGCGACCGACGACAAGGCCGCGATCGACGCGGTCAAGGCCTTTGTCACGGCCTACAACAGCACGGTCGGAACCATCGCCTCGCTGACCAAGTACGACGCGAATACCCGCAAGGCGGCGGCACTCAACGGCGATGTCCTGGCGCGCGGTGCGCAGCAGTCGCTGCGCTCGGTGCTGGGCGGGGCTATCGACGAGGACGGCGCGCTGCATTCGCTGGCCGAAATCGGCATCACCACGCAGACCGACGGCACGCTCAAGTTCGATGACACCAAGCTGACCGCCAAGCTCGGCGAGGACCGCTCGGCCGTACATCGCCTGCTCGCCGGCAGCGAGGGTTTCGCCGCTCAGCTGGATGCAGTGATCGAGCCGCTGATCGGCAGCAATGGCCAGGTCAAATCGCGCAACGAGGCACTGCACACGCGCCTCAAGGCCCTGGATCGCCAGTTCGATGCGCTGGACTACCGCATGGAAGCGCGCGAGGCCCGGTTCCGTGCGCAGTTCACCGGGCTGGACACGCTGATGGCGCAGATGAATACGACCAGCGGCGCACTGTCTCAGCAGCTGTCGAGCCTCGCCAACTTCGTCTGAGCGAGTAGGCGCGCCTGCCGGCAGGCAGGGTGCGCCGGTGAGTGGTGGGCGGGTGCGCTGCCGCCCGAGCGGCGCGCACGATCGCCTGAGGAGGAATCGATGCCGGCCCGACCGTCGCCATCTCCGTCCACTACTCACCCGCGCACGCGGAACCGTTCAAGAACGGCGTGCCGCCGCCGATACAGAAGCATCTCCCCGGAGGCTGCCGCCGTGTCCCTCGCCGCCCTACGCCAGTACCAGACTGCATCTACCGCCGCCGCCAATGGCGACGCGTCCTCGCACCAGCTGGTCGACATGCTGTACGCCGGTGTGCTTGAACGCATGGCGATCGCCCGTGGCGCGGCCCAGCGCGGCGAGCGCGAAGCCAAGCGCAAGGCCATCACCGGGACCCTGGAGATCGTCAGCTACCTGCGCGCCGTGCTGGACCATGATCGCGGTGGCGAGATCGCGCGCCGGCTGTCGGCGCTTTACGATTACATCGGCACCCGCCTGGTGCAGGCCAATGCCAGCGACGACGTCGCCGCGCTGGACGAGGTCGCAGCCCTGATCCGGGAGATCCGGTCGGCCTGGGAGGCGGTCGCGCCGCGACGCTGATCGGGAGCGCACGATGAACGACATGTTCGGCCAGTGGCTGGCGTATCGGGACCAGCTGCCCTTTGCCTGGACCCTGCTGCCTGTGGAGGCGCCGTCGGTTGCCCCGCAGGTGCAGGAGCACAACCTGCGCATCCTCGGGGCCGTGGCCCTGCTGGACGAGCGCCCGGTCCCCGCCGAGAACGAAGGCCCCCTGCAAGCCGAGGTAGAGCGCCTGCAGCTCAAGCTGGACGTGGTGATGGAGCTGCTCGGTGCCCTGTTGCGGCATCTGCAGCCCCTGCCGCCGGCCCGGCCCCTGCGCCTGAGCCGGGAGGGCCTGTGCTGGCCTGAGGAGCCGGGCGCGCCGGCCCCCGGCCAGCAGATCCAGATCGTGCTGCACCTGCATGCCTGTGCGCCGGGCCCCCTGCAGCTGCGGGCGGAAGTCCTGGAGCCCCAGGAGGGGGAAACCCGGGTCCGCTTCCAGGATCTGGGCGAGGCCTGCACCCAGGCGCTCGAGCGCCACGTATTTACCCGTCACCGGCGGTCGGTCGCCGGTGCACGCTCGCCGGCTGGGCGCCCCTAGCTGTCGGGCGCGGCCCGACAATCCAGCCTGTACCGTCGTCGAGGAACAGAAGCCATGCGTGTGGTGCTTGCCGAGTCGCAGACCCTAGTGCGGGCCGGCCTTCGCCGCCTGCTCGAGGAGCTGGGCGGGGCCGAGATCATCGGCGAGGCCGGTGACGGCCAGCAGTTGCTGGAACTGGCCGGGCGCCTGCGCCCCGACGCAGTGATCACCGAGATCAACCTGCCGGTGATGAGCGGCCTGGAAGCCCTGGTGCAGATCCATCGCCACTATCCCGAGGTGGCCGTGCTGGTGCTGTCCAGCCTCACCGACGGGCAGCACGTGCGGGGAGCCCTCAAGAACGGCGCCGCCGGCTTCCTGGCCAAGGACGCCGAACCCATGGAGCTGGGCCTGGCCCTGCGCGCCGTGGGTCGGCGACAGGTATACCTGTCGCCCTCGATCTCGCACAAGGCGGTCGAGCGCCGCCCCGGCCAGCGTCTCGAGGACCAGGCCGAGGTCACTCCGCGCCAGCGCCAGGTGCTGCAGATGATCGCCCGCGGCAAGTCGACCAAGGAGATCGCGGCGCTCATGGGCGTCAGCATCAAGACCGTGGAGACGCATCGGGCCCGCCTGATGCAGTCGCTGGGTCTGTATGGCACCAATGCCCTGATGCGCTACGCCATCCGGATCGGTCTGGACTTCGCCCACGCCTGAATCCACACTGGCCGCGCCCGGCGGCGCTTGCCGCCGTTCACCCTCGTTGAGTCCCCCAGCTCGGTGAGCCTGTTCCCACGGACGCCTGCGCAGGCGTCCCGGCCGAGCCACGCATGAAATTCCTGCTGCCCCGCGTCTTCTATCTCGTTGCGCGCCTCCTGCATGCGAGCTACCGCTACGAATTCCAGGGGCGCGAGCATCTCGATGCCGCGCGCCGCCTCGGCGGCAAGGGCTACCTGTTCGCGATCTGGCACCAGAACCTCTTCGCCGGCATCCTGGCCCAGACCGGCCAGCGCCACACGGTGATCGTCTCGCGCTCGCGCAGCGGCGACCCGGTTGCCTATACCTGCACGCGGCTGGGGCATCACGTGGCCCGCGGCAGCTCCCGGCGCAACCACCGCGACAAGGGTGGCAAGGAAGCGCGCGACGAGATGATCGAGATGCTGCAGACCGGCCTCCCGGGCGCCGTGACGGTCGATGGTCCCAATGGTCCGCCGCACGAAGTGAAGCCGGGCATCATCGACATGGCGCGCTGCACCGGCATCCCCGTGGTGCCCTATCTCGCCCTGCCGGTGCGCTACTGGAGCTTCCGCAGCTGGGACCGCTTCCGCCTGCCCAAGCCCTTCACGCGCGTCCGCGTGATCTACGGCACCCCGATCGTGGTGCCACCGGACACGACCTTCGAGGAATTCCCGCGCTACGCGGCGGCCATCACCGAGGCGCTGCACGGGCTGGAGCGACAGCTGGGCGCGGCCAGCACGGCATCAGTCATCCGGAACCCGGGCGCCGGGGAAACCGGCTAGCCCGCCGGGCGGGTGTCGATCGCCGTCGACAGGCTCTCGCCGTCCACATCGAGGTAAAGCTGGCGCTCGGTGACCGACACCGCAAGGCGCGTGCGCCGCTGCAGGCGCGCCGCCGCCGCGGCGACGAACGTGCGGTCGAGAAAATGCACCGGCAGGTCGGACGCTCGATGGATCTTGCGGCCCGCGTAGAGGTCCAGCAGCGGCCCGGGTTCGCGGGCGCTGTACAGCGCCGCCCGACCCGCGAGCTTGTGGCCCCGATGCAGGCGCTCGGCGTCGGGCGCACCCACCTCGATCCAGGCCGTGACACGCCCGGTGAGGTCCCGGATCTGCACGGCGGGTTCGTCGACCGCCGCCACGCCCTCGGTCAGTTCGATGCCTTCGCCGTACTCGAGGCAGTAGGCCAGCACCCGCAGCAGCATGAACTCCGCCGTCTCCGAGGGCTGGCGCGCAACGCGCAGTTCGAAGTCGGCGTAGACGCCGCGATCCATGTCGGCGAGCTGGATCGTGTAGTTGTAGAGGGTTGCGGTCTGGGCCATGGGGGCGGCAGCTTAACCTGACGCGCCGGTCAGGCGCTGGCCCGCCGGTGTCATCGCGACGGCGGGCTGCATTTCGCTCGGACCGGGGTCGCGCTATCTTCGCGGGCCCGTTCCCGAGGAATCGCCGTGGCCCGCCAGCTCAATCTTTTCGAATCCGCCACCAAGCGGGCCCGCATCCAGCGCCAGGGCACGCTGGTGCAGATCACCATCGACGGGGGAGGGGCGATGGTGGTGTTCACCCAGGAATTCGTGCAGGTCCAGAAATGGGCCCAGTCCAAGGCGGCCAGCCAGAACCAGATCACCGACACCGGCCGCTTCCTGACCCAGTTCTCGGTCATGGTGTCCCGACCGGGCTCGATCCTGGGCACGCAGGGCAGCAACAAGCTGCTCGAGGGCCTGGTGCGGGCGATGAAGCAGGGTGGCTACGACATCAACGAGTGGTCGCTCTCGCCCGACCAGAAGAACGTGGGCAACGTGATGGAGCCCACGCCGCCCAAGGCCAAGCCCAAGGCGGATACGGAGGACGAGGCGCCGGTGGGTGAGGAAGCGCCCAAGCCGGATTGAGCCTCAGGCCCCGGAGTGGGGCGGCCGCCCTCAGTTCGCGGTGGGTTCCAGCACCTTGAACTTCACCTGCACCTCGGTGCGACGCCCACTGCGGTCAGCCAGGCTCATGCGCAGGCTGTGCTTGCCCGGCGGCAGTTCCGCGCCCTGGGCGCTGAAACCCTCGGCGGTGATCGGCGTGGCCTTGCGGATGCGGTCGGTAATGTCGATGCCGAGCATGCCGTAGTAAACGCGGAAGGACTCCGGATCGATCGCGCTCTTGCCGTCACCCAGGAAGCGCACCTCGATCGCCACCGGCGGACGAGCCTCGGAGCCGGTCGGGTTGCGGATCTCGATCTTGGGCCAGGCCGGCTGCAGGCTGCGCGTGGCACCCGGCGGCGGGGCGAAAACCTCCGGTGCCTCCAGATCGCGGTTGTACTCCTCGGGGCTGACCAGCTCGAAGGCCTGCAGGGGCAGGCTGGCGAGAAGCAGGGCACCTAGGGCAAGAGCGGTTTTCATGGACGGACTCCTGATGCTGCGAGGTTAGCGCCCGACCAGCGATCGGGCGATGACTTCCTTCATGATCTCGCTGGTGCCGCCGTAGATGCGCTGGATGCGCGCATCGGCGAAGTAGCGCGAGATCGGGTACTCGGTCATGTAGCCGTAGCCGCCGAACAGCTGCAGGCAGGCGTCGGTGACGCGACCTTCCATCTCGGTAGTGGACAGCTTGATCATCGCGGCAGTAGGCACATCGAGCTTGCCCTCGGCGTAGAGCCGGTTGCACTTCTCGACGAAGGCGCGATGCACCTCGATATCGGTCTTGATCCTGGCCAGTTCGAAGCGGGTGTTCTGGAACGAGGCGATCGGCTGGCCGAAGGCCTTGCGCGTGGTCACGTACTCGATGGTCTTCTCGAGCGCGCCCTGGGCGTGGGTCACGGCCGAGACGGCGAGCACCAGTCGCTCGCGCGGCAGCTCGTCGATGAGATGGCCGAAGCCGCCGCCGACGCGACCGAGCACCTCCGACTTGTGCACGCGCACATTGTCGAAGAACAGCTCCGAGGTGTCCGCCGAGTGCAGGCCGATCTTGTCGAGATTGCGGCCGCGCTTGAAGCCCGGGAGGGTGGTATCCACCGTGAACAGGGTGATGCCCTTGGCGCCGGCCTTGGGATCGGTCTTGACCGCCAGCACCACGACGCCCGCATTCTGACCGTTGGTGATAAAGGTCTTCGAACCGTTGATGACGTAGTGGTCGCCGTCCGTGGTGGCCGCGGTCTTCATGCCCTGCAGGTCCGAGCCGGCGCCGGGCTCGGTCATGCCGATGGCGCCGATGCACTCGCCGCTGACCATCTTGGGCAGGTACTTGCGCTTCTGCTCCTCGGTGCCGAGATGCAGGATGTACGGCGCGGCGATGTCCGAATGCACCGTAAGGTTGGAAGCCAGGGCCAGGAAGCCCAGGCGCGCCGCTTCCTCGATCACGACACAGCAGAACTCGAAGGGCGCGCCGCTGCCGCCGTACTCCTCGGGCACGTCGAGGCAGAGCAGGCCGGCCTCGCCCATGGCCCGGTACAGGGACTTGGGCAGGATGCCGTCCTTCTCCCACTTCTCGTAGTGCGGTTCGACCTCATCCTTCAGGAAGCGGATGACGGTGTCGCGGAACAGGGCAATTTCTTCGGCAGTGGCGGTCATGGCGAATCGCGAGGCAGTGGATCGGGAATCTTCAGGGGCAGGTGCGGCGCTTCATCGGGAAGTTCATCCCCATGGGCTGGCCGTTGGACACGCCTTCGATACGGGCCTTGAGCTGGTCCGGAGGCGTGAACTCGTAAATGATCTTCTTGGGGAAATCGTGTTCCGGGTTCTCGAACACGATGCGGTGGGCGGCCACCGACAGGCTGTTGAAGCGGGTTTCTTCCTGGTCGCGCGGCTTGGCGATGAAGTCGAAGCCGCCACCGCCGCTGGTGACGATGCGCATGTACTCGAACTCTCGCGTCACGCCATCCTCGGTGCGGCGCGACAGCCCGAGCATGCTGTTCACGGTGGGCGTGGTCCAGAACTCCTCGTAGCGCCCGCCCGGGGTCTCGAAGCCCCAGCAACCGGTCATCCACTTCAGGGATTCGACGCGCGGAGCCTCCTCGGCCCCGGCACGGGCCGGAGCTGCCGCCAGGGTTGCCAGCAGCGCAAGAGCCATCAGTGCACGCATTCGATTCCCCCTGTTTGCCATGCCGCTCACCCTACGCCCTTGCATGCCGGACGGGGGAGAGCGGCGTCTCAGTTCGCCGTGTGATCTCAGTCGCGGAAGCGCCGGACCAGGTCGCCGTAGGCGTCGATGCGCCGGTCGCGCAGGAACGGCCACCAGCGGCGCACGTTCTCGCTGCGCCCCAGGTCCACATCCACGACCAGCAGGGTAGGGTCCTCGCCAGCCTTGGCCACGAATTCGCCCTGCGGGCCGGCCACGAAGCTGTGTCCCCAGAACTGCGAGCCCGGCCACTGGCCGGTGGGGTCGGCCTCGAAGCCGACGCGGTTGGCCACCAGCACCGGCAGGCCATTGGCCACGGCGTGGGCGCGCTGGATCGTCACCCAGGCGTCGCGCTGGCGCTGCTGCTCCTCGGCGGGGTCGTCCGGGTTCCAGCCGATGGCGGTCGGGTAGAGCAGCAGGTCGGCGCCGGCCAGGGCCATCAGGCGCGCGCCTTCGGGATACCACTGGTCCCAGCACACCAGGACGCCCAGCTTGCCGACGCTGGTTTCGATCGGGTTGAAGCCGAGGTCGCCCGGGGTGAAGTAGAACTTCTCGTAGTAGCCCGGATCATCCGGGATGTGCATCTTGCGGTAGATGCCGGCGAGCTCGCCGGTGCGCTCCAGCACCACGGCGGTGTTGTGGTACAGGCCCGGCGCGCGGCGCTCGAACAGCGAGCCGACGATGACGATGCCCAGCTCCGCGGCCAGGGCGCCGAGAAAATGTGTCGACGGGCCCGGGATGGGCTCCGCCAGATCGAACAGTTGCGTGCTCTCGTGCTGGCAGAAATACAGGGACGTGTGCAGCTCCTGCAGCAGCACCAGACGCGCGCCCTGGGCCGCGGCGGCGCGGATGCCGGCCTCTGAGACCTTGAGGTTCTGGGTGGCGTCGTCCGTGCAGGCCTGCTGGACGATGCCGACCTTGAGTTTCTTGCTCATGCGGCGGCGCTCGGAATCTGCATCGTGACGCAGTGGAGGCTTCCATACTGCTCAATGAGGGCACGGCAATCAATGCCGATCACCTCGCGGTCCGGGAAGCAGGGCCGCAGGCGCTGCAGGGCGTCTGCGTCCTGCGGCACCCCGTAGGTGGGCACCAGCACGGCGCCGTTCAGGATCAGGAAGTTCGGGTAACCCGCCGGCAGGCGCTTGCCGTCGGCGTCGTGGATCGCCGCCGGCAGCGGCAGCGGGACCAAGGTGTAGGGCTGGCCGTCGGCGGTGCGCAGCGCGCGCAGCTCCGCCGCCATCGCCTCCAGGTCCTCGTAGTGCGCGTCGTCGCGGTCGTCGCAGGCCTGGTAGGCGATGGTGCGCGCGTCGCAGAAGCGGGCGATGGTATCGATGTGGCCGTCGGTGTCATCGCCCAGCAGGTCGCCATGGCGCAGCCATAGCACCCGGGCAACGCCGAACCACTGCTTCAGCCGCTGCTCGATCTGCGCCTTGTCGAACTGCGGATTGCGCGTCGGTGCGAGCAGGCAGCGCTCGGTGGTCAGCAGGGTGCCGAGACCGTCCGATTCGATGCCGCCGCCCTCGAGCACGAAGTCCAGGGTCTCGACCGGCGCCGACCAGACGCCCTGCGCGTCCAGCGCGCGCGTCACCTGGTTGTCGAGCGTGGCATCGAACTTGCCGCCCCAGCCGTTGAACACGAAGTCCAGATGCACGGCCCGGCCATCGCGGAACACCGTGATCGGTCCGTGATCGCGGGCCCAGACGTCGTTGGCCGGCACCGGGTGCAGGTGCAGGCGCTCGGCGCGCGCGCCGGCGGCGACGAGGCGAGCACGCAGACCCGCGACATCCGGCCCGCAGGCGATGATCAGGTCCTGGAAGCGGGTGATGGCCACGGCCAGTGCCAGGAAGCAGCGCTCCACGGCAGGGAAGTGCGGGGCGAAGTCGCCATCGGGGCGCGGCCAAGTGAGCTGGATGGCGCTCTGCGGCGCCCATTCGCTGGGCAGTACGACGGCCATGATCCGGAATCCTGAAATGAAACGGGGCGCTTGCGCGCCCCGTGGGTGAATGCGATTGCGGATTTTAGGGTTGAGGCTGCAACTCGTCCATGTGATGGATGGGCGCCGGCGCGTCCTTGACCACCACGTCGATGACGGTGCTGCGCTCAAAGAACACGGAGTAGCCGGGGTAGTCCCAGCGCGTGATCGGTGGTTGCTTCGGATGCCCGCCGCCGGCCGGCGCGTGCTTCTCGACCGGCTCGCCGAAGGTCTTGAGCACCGCGGCCTGGCTGCTGCCACGCTGGGGCAGGTTCGCCGGGGCGGCAGGCGCAGCGGCCGGCTCGGGCGGCAGTTCCAGCACCTCCGCCCAGCAAGGTGCCGCCAGCCCGGTGCCGAGCAGCGTCAACATCAGGAAAGTCTTGCGCATAAAGAGACTTGGGCGGGAAACCTTAGGCTGAATATAACACCCGCGCCGGGCCGGTCAAAGTCGCCGTTCGGCTAATGGCCGGCGAGTGGGCGCGGCCGATAAGATGCCACCGCCGTCCTGCT
>DASUDL010000001.1:0-6355 GCA_036275615.1 Solimonas sp. | reverse complement strand
GTGCGCCAGGTCGAGTTCATCCATTCCAGCGGCTGCCAGCCGCCGGCGACCTCGGCGGCCCAGCGGCCCGGATTGGCCTCGGCCTGGACCACCACGTCGACGCCGAGCGCATCCATGCAGGGCATGTAACGGGCGGGGATGTCGGCGCAGGGCGCGAAGTCGGCCGGGCGCTGGCCGAAGTTGTAGCCCCACTGGAAGGCGGGCAGGGAGGTGGCGAAGCCGAGCCGGAAACCCGCCACCGGATGACCGGCCGCATTGGCGAGGCCGGCATCGCCGGTGGCGGCGCCCTCGTCCAGGCCCAGCACGGTCAGCTCGATGTCGGTGAGCGGCACCTTGTCGTTGCGGAACAGCAGGTTGGTCTCGCCACGCGGTGCCTCGGGGTGGACGTCCTCCGGCCCCCAGAGATCGGTCTGGTTGGTCACCCGGGCGTCGGTGGCGATGTAGACCTCGTCGACCGCCTCGAGGTCGGGATCGGCGAAGAGCGCGATGTCGAGCGGGTCGCGCGAGGCGCGGTAGCGCGGCTGGTTGTTGGAGGCGACCACGTACACCCCGTAGTCGCGGGCGATGTCGGAGAAGGTCTGCGAATAGGCGCGGGCGAAGGTGTCGGTGGCGGCGACGAACACCTGCTTGCGCGGGTCGATGGGCCCGAGCCGCGCCTGGTAGGCGGCCACCTGCGGCGCGTACGCGGTGTTGAGCAGGCCCAGCGCGCCGACGATCCCGAGCGGGGCGGCGTCGCCGGCCGGCGCAGCCAGGGGCGTCTCGGCCTGCTGACGCACGGCGGCGCCGCGCGAGCCGGTGGCCAGGGTCATCAGGCCGATGTCCTCGTTGAACACCACCAGCATCGGCAGTCCCGGCCGCATCAGCGGAACCACATGGTCTTCCATCAGGCAGCGCATCTTGGTGCGGAAGCTCGCGTAGGTCTCGACATGCCGGACCTCGTGCTTGAACTGCAGGCCCACCACGCGCAGCGCCGCGCCGCTGCTGGCCGCGCCGCTCGCCGGCAGCCAGCGCGCGGGCCGCAGTGCGGCACAGGTGGCGGGGCTTGGACGCTCGCCCATGCCCGGCATGGGATTACCGGCCGTGGCCGGACAGGGCGGCAGGTCGGCAACCCCCTCCGGCGTGGTCTTGAGCGCCCGGTCGCGGCCCAGCAGACGCAGGGTGCAGGCGGGGTAGTTGCTGATCAGGCCGTCGACACCGGTGTCGAGCGTGCTGCGCTGGTCGCCTTCGCGGTCGGGGGTGTACGGCACCACCTGCTTGCCGGCGGCGCGGGCGCTGCTCACGAAGGCGGCCGTGAAGTCCGGCGCATTGAAATTGGGGGCGCTGATCTCATGGTTCCCGGCCACGGTCACCGCGAGGTTCGCCGCCGCGGTCTGGCCGGTACTGCTGGTGGTGAGGAACTGCGTGCGCAGGCTGGGCTCGAGGCGCTTCACCTCAGCCAGGCTCAGCGGCCAGAACGACTGCACCACGACCTTGTCGATGAGGTCGTACTCGCGCAGCAGCGGCACCAGGGTGGCGGCGAGGCGCGTACCCGCCGGGTCGAAGTTGGATTCGCCCGGGATGTTCTTGAGTTCGATCGACAGCCGGGGCGGGCAGGACAGCCCGGCGTGCCAGTCGAGCACCTGGCGCAGGCTGGGCACGACGATGCCCTGGCCGCGCAACGGATGCAGCAGCTCCTCGCTGGGGGCCGTCGTGGCCTGTCCCGGGGAGAACCAGTAGGCGGCGTCGCAGGCCTGCAGCGCGGCCAGGCTCATCGCGCCAACGGTGCCGCTGCAGTTCGTGGTGCGGTCGACGGTGTCGTCGTGGATCACGACCAGCTGGCCGTCGGCACTGAGCTGGGTATCGAGCTCGACCTCGTCGACGCCCAGGCGCTGGGCATTGGCGAAGGCCGCCAGGGTGTTCTCCGGGGCATAGGCCGCACCGCCGCGGTGGGCGGAGACGAAGGCGCCGGTGGCGACCGGGCAGTGGCCCGGCACCGTGGGCGAGGAGCCGCCGCCGGAGGAGCAGGCCGCCAGGCCGGTGGCGACCAGGCCCGCGGCCAGCCGGGCCCGCGGACCGGGTCGCCGCGGGTGAGGGTGCGGGATGCGCATGGGGCTCCTTCCGATTATTTATCGTACGCGTATAAAATATCTGCCGGATTGCAGTACCGTCAAACCCCGCAAACCCCGGAGAGCGCCGTGTCCGAAGCCATCGCCCCCGCCCCGCGTGCCCGCGCCGGTCGCCCGCGCCGGACGGCAGCCGAGGCTGATGCGGTGCGGGCGCAGCTCATCGAGGTCGCCAAGACGCTGTTTGCCCGCGAGGGTTTCGGGGCGGTGAGCATGCGTCGCATCGCCGCGGTGGCCGGCTGTGCGCCGATGACCATCTACGGCTACTTCCGCAGCAAGAACGAGATCCTGCGCTACGTCTGGGAGGACTTCTTCCAGGAACTGTTCGCCGAACTGGCCCGGGCGGCGGCTGCGGGCAGCGCGGCCGACCGGCTGCGGGCGACCTGCCAGGCCTACCTCGGCTACTGGCAGCGGCATCCGGATCGCTACCGCATGGTCTACCTCAACCAGGACAACACGGCGCCCGGCGAGCGCTACTACGTCGATACCTCGTCGGTGGTCGAGCGCTTCGCCATGTTCCGGGAGCTGATCGAGGCGGCGCAGGCGGCGGGCTCGGCGCACCCGGGTGATGCCCAGCGCATGGGCGAGGCCCTGGTCTGCGGCCTGCTGGGCGTGGCGCATGCCCTGATCACGATCCCCGAGTACCCCTGGCTACCGGGAGAAACGCTGCTCGACCAGCAGCTGCGGGCGGTCCTGCTGACGCCACCGACCTGAGGCGCCCACGAAAAAGGCCGCGGGGTCGCCGCGGCCTTCGGGTCCGGCGCCGGAGCGCTCAGAGCAGCTTGGCGATGTCGGCGTCGATCTTCTCGGGCGTGTCCATGGAGCCGTAGCGCGCCACGACCTTGCCGTCCTTGCCGACCAGGAACTTGGTGAAGTTCCACTTGATGCCCTCGGTGCCGAGCACGCCCGGGGCCGCGCTCTTGAGGTGCTGGTAGAGCGGGTGGGCGCCTGCGCCATTGACCTCGATCTTGGCGAACATCGGGAAGCTCACGTCGTAGGAGAGCGAGCAGAAGTTCTTGATCTCGTTCTCGTCGCCCGGCTCCTGGTGGCCGAACTGGTCGCAGGGGAAGCCCATCACGACCAGGCCCTTGTCCTGGTACTTGCGCCACAGGGCCTCGAGGCCCTTGTACTGCGGCGTGAAGCCGCACTTGCTGGCGACATTGACGATCAGCAGGACCTTGCCGGCGTAGGCGTCCAGCTTCTGCGCCTTGCCGTCGATGGTCTTGGCTTCGAAATCGTGCACGGTGCTCATGGCTCTCTCCAGTGTTCGGGACGCGGGCTTACAGGTGGGCGACATCCAGCTGCATCAGCGGCGTGGCGCTCTCGCGGACATTGGCGAGCAGGGCGGGCACCTGGCTGAGCATGCGGCTGGCGAAGAACTGCGCGGTGGCGCGCTTGGCGGCGGCAAAGCCGGCGTCGCTGCCGGATTCCGCGGCACGCACCATGCGCAGCCAGTTCCAGCCGAGGTAGGTCAGCGAGAAGGCGCGCAGGTAGTCGACGCAGCCGAAGGCGGCATCATCCGGCGAGCTCTTGTAGGACTGCTGCACCCAGGCGGTGGTGCTTTCCAGGGCCTCCAGGGCCGTGGTGAGCGGGCCGGCCAGGAAGTCCGGGGCTGAGGGCAGGTCGGCGCGCACGGCGGCGAAGAAGCGCTTGGGCAGGCGGCCGTTGTGCAGCATCAGCTTGCGGCGCACCAGGTCCATGGCCTGGATGCCGTTGGTGCCCTCGTACAGGCAGAGGATCTTGGAGTCGCGCACGATCTGCTCGACGCCATGCTCCTTGATGAAGCCATGGCCGCCGTAGACCTGGATCGCCATCGAGCCGAGCTCAACGGCGGAATCCGTGCAGTAGGCCTTGACCAGCGGCGTGTTGAGATCGACCCAGTCCTGGGCCTCCTCGCGCGCGGCGGCGTCGCTGGCGTGGTGGCTGGCGTCCACATGCATCGCGGTCTCGTAGGCCAGCACGCGGGCGCCTTCGGTGACCGCCTTCATCTGCAGCAGCATGCGGCGCACGTCCGGGTGGTGGGCGATCACGTCGCCACCGTTGAAGGCCTTGCCCTGCTTGCGGTCGAGGGCGTAGCGGATCGCGTTCTGGGTCGCCAGTTCGCACTGGCCCAGACCCTGGTAGCCGACCATGATTCGGGCCAGGTTCATCATCACGAACATGTTCTGGATGCCCGTGTTCGGCGCGCCCACCATCCAGCCCTTCGCGTTCTCGAAGGACATGGTGCAGGTGCAGGAGCCGTTGATGCCCATCTTGTGCTCGATGGACACGGCCTTAACCGGGTTGCGGGCGCCGAGGGTACCGTCGGCGTTGACCAGGAACTTGGGCACGACGAAGGTCGACAGGCCCTTGATACCGGGGGGCGAGTCGGGCAGGCGGGCGAGCGTGAAGTGGATGATGTTGTCCGCCATCCCGTGCTCGCCCGAGGTGATGAAGATCTTGCTGCCCTCGAGCAGGAAGGAGCCATCGGCCTGCGGGTGGGCCTTGGTCTTGACGGCGGCCAGGTCCGAGCCGGCCTGGGGCTCGGTCATGCACATGGTGCCGGTCCACTCGCCGGTGGCGAGCTTGGGCAGGTAGGTCTGCTTCTGCTCGTCGCTACCGTTGGCGGCGATCGCCTCGAAGCAGCCCTGGGTCAGGCCGGGGTAGAGGGCAAAGGCCACGTTGGCCGAGCAGAGCAGTTCCTCCAGTACCTTGCCCAGGGTGAAGGGCAGGCCGGCGCCGCCGTACTCCTGCTTCTGCATGATGCCGATCCAGCCGGCCTCGGCGTACTTCTTGAAAAATTCGGTGAAGCCGTCGGGAACGGTGACCGCGTTGTCCTTGTACACGCAGCCCTGGGCATCGGACTTCGCATTCAGCGGCGCCAGTTCCTTCTCGATCAGCTTGGCGGCTTCCTCGATCAGCCCGCCGAGGGTCTCGGGGGTGGCATCGGCATAGCCATCGAGTCGCGACAGGCGTTCGACCTGCAGGACCTTGTTGAGGACGAAATCGATCTCGCGCAGGGGTGCCTTGTAGCTGGCCATGAAACGGTTCCGGAAACGGCAAAATTGGGGGGCGTAAGGCTAGCACAGCAGGTCCGTTTTCCGGCCAGCTCCGCGGCCAAGCCGGGTACACTCGCGCACCTGAACAAACCTGCGCACATGAAGATCCTCCTGACCGGTGCTGCCGGCTTCGTCGGCTTCCATGCCACCCAGGCCCTGCTCGCCCGGGGCGACGAGGTTCTGGGCCTGGACAACCTCAACGACTATTACGACCCGGCACTGAAGCAGGGGCGCCTGGCCTTGCTCGAAGGGCAGCCCGGTTTTCGCTTCCTGCGGGCCGATCTGGCCAACCCGGCGGCGCTGACCGCGGCTTTCGAGTCGTTCCGACCGGATGCCGTGCTGCATCTCGCGGCCCAGGCCGGCGTGCGCTACTCGCTGCAGAACCCGCAGGCCTACATCGACAGCAACCTGACCGGCTTTGCCAACCTCCTCGAATGCTGCCGCCGGCATCCGGTGCGTCACCTGGTCTTTGCCTCGTCCAGCTCGGTCTACGGCGCCAACACCAAGGTGCCGTTTGCCGTGGGCGATGCCACCGACCACCCGGTCAGCCTGTATGCCGCCACCAAGAAGGCCAACGAGGCCATGGCGCACGCCTACGCGGACCTGTTCCGCATCCCGATGACCGGCCTGCGCTTCTTCACGGTCTACGGCGCCTGGGGCCGCCCGGACATGGCCTATTTCTCGTTCACCAAGGCCCTGTTCGAGGGCCGCGAGATCGAGGTCTTCAACAACGGCGACATGGAACGCGACTTCACGTACATCGACGACATCGTCACCGGCGTGGTGCGCGTGCTCGACCGGCCGGCGCAGTCTGATCCGTCCTGGACCGGCAATCCGCCGGTGCTCGGCCACAGCCGCGCGCCGTTCCGGCTCTACAACATCGGAAACCATTCGCCGGTAAAGCTGATGCGCTTTATCGAGGTGCTGGAGCAGCTCACCGGCCGGCCGGCGCGCAAGGTCTTCAAGCCCATGGCGGCCGGCGACGTGCACCGCACCTGCGCCGAGGTCAGCGACCTGGCGCGCGACGTGGGCTTCGAGCCGGCCACCCCGATCGAGCAGGGCCTGGCCCGCTTTGTCGAGTGGTATCGCGGGTACTATCGCGTCTAGAGTCGCCGTCGTCCTCCTTCCACCCTCCTCAGGATCCCCCTGATGAAAGTCACCGTCTTCGGATCCGGCTACGTGGGCCTGGTCACTGCCGCCTGCCTCGCCGACTCC